>JAFZWX010000126.1 GCA_017617145.1 Treponema sp.
AAAAAACTTTAACCCTTTAAGATTACTGTCTACGAGCAAATCAATATCGCTGCTTTCGGTTGCATAGCCTTTTGCATAAGAACCAAAAAGCACTGCCGACTTTACATTGTAAAGCAGAAAAACAGGAGAAAGCTTATTCTTGATATCTTCCAACGAATAAATTGATTTATTCATAGTCTTATTATACCACACATTCCCATTTTCAACTATAAAAAAAGCAGCCTGTATTTGAACAAGCTGCTTCATGCAAAAGATTCCCGTGTCAAGCACGGGAATGACAAGTACCCAGAAACGGCGTTAGCCGTTTCGAATCCGTGTGATATTATACTCTTTCAGGAGCAACTGCTACCGCAGCTTTACCCATATAAGCCACAATCTTAGAGCCATCTTTAAGTTCGCCAACAGGGATATATGCGCTGTCAATGCGTTTGCCGTCTACTTCGAGGTATTCAATACCCTTGCATACATGCTGAGGGTTCTTTACTTCTATGTGGAGGTTCATCTTGCGCCAGCG
The DNA here is from genome assembly GCA_017617145.1 of Treponema sp. The sequence continues at coordinate 515 of JAFZWX010000126.1, forward strand.
GCGGTCTACGGTGTAGCCGTCCCAGTCGTGTTTGATACATGGATCAATCAAAAGACCATCGTACTGTGGTTTAATTCCAAGCATGTACTGGGTAATTGCATAGTAGCTCCAGGTACCGGCGCCACTAAGCCAGCTAACACGTGTATTTCCAGGGCGCTTGCTGAAGGTTGAGTAAGTTGTTTGACCTACTACATAAGGTTCGCTCTGGCGAATTTCGGCTTTGTCATTGTATGCGGCAGGAATAGCAGCCTTGCAGTATTCGTAGGCACGGTCGCCGTTTCCAAGCATTGTTTCTGCAATAATACCCCAACCCTGTGTGTGGTTAAAGATACCGGCATTTTCCTTAATACCTGGAAGGAATACAACAGAGCTCATAATGTCGCTGCGGGTTTTTACGAATGGAGGTGCACAAAGCATAAGACCATAAGGAGTTGCAAGCTTTTCTTTTACGCTTTCCATACAAATCTTAGCCTGTTCTGCAGTTGCGGCGCTTGACATTACAGCCCATACCTGAGTATTAAAGTAAATCTGACCTTCTTCTATAGACTGAGTTCCGTAAACAGTTCCGTCTTCGCCAACAGCCCAGATAAACCATTTTCCGTCCCAGCATTTTTTCTGAATGTTTGCATCAAGGGTTTCACGTTGTTTCAAAGCCCACGCAGCCTCATCTTTCTTTCCAAGGCGCTCACTGATGTCTGCATAAGTTGTAAGACCAAGGCGCAGCTGGAATGCTACAAACAAAGATTCACCGTGGTATCCCAATTTCAAACAGTCGTTCCAGTCTGCCAAAAGTCCGCAAGGAAGTCCGTCTGCACCCATGCGCTCAAGATTGAATTCCAAAGCACGGCGCAAGTGTCCGTAAACAGTTGCTTCACCACCGTCTGCATAAGGAACTACCTTATTATAAAAATCAAAGTTTCCGCTTTCTGCAACATAACAAGGAATAGCATTAAAGAACCATTCACAGTCATCAGAACGGAACTGGTCCGGAGCCGGAGCCTTTTCGTGACCTGCATTAAAATCCTTGGAAATTACAGGAACAGCACCCCCATTCTGGCACTGACCGCTTATCATGCGTACAAGGCGCTCCTCTGCTTCTTCCGTAATTGCAGCAGAAACACCAAGAATATCCTGAACAGAATCGCGGTAACCAAGACCATCACGCTCACCATTGTAAACAAGGCTGGCTGCGCGCGACCACGCAAAAGTAATCAGACAGTTATAAAGTCCCCATACATTTACTGTGTGGTTAATATCCTCGTCCGGAGTAATTGCCTTGTAAGAACCAAGCTTTGCATGCCATGCTTTAACAAGCTTATCAAATTCTTCATCGGCACGCTTAAAGTTTCCAAACTCGTTTATGATTTTCTGACCAACGGCACGAGCATCGCCAATACCAAGCATGAGCATAACTTCTTTAGTTTCGCCAGGTTTAAGCTCAAGGTCACCCTGAACAGTACCACACGAGTTATCACCAAAAGCTTCGGAATTAGTACATGCACCTTCCATTACAACTTTTGGATGCTCGTAGCTGCCGTAAGTTCCAATAAAAACTTCGCGGCTTGTATCAAAACCAGTCATTGGAGTACCAATCAAAGCAACCCACTGGCTCATGTAAGCACTACCAACTTCATATTCCGGATGCTGAATGTAAAGATTATCCTGAATTGAATAACGCAAAAGATTATCGCCAACCTTTTCGCCCTTTACAATAAAAATAGAATACTGAAGGTTTACCTGATCCTGTGTTGTATTCCACTGGTTTGCAAATTCACAGTAAGAAAACAGGCGGATTTTTCGAACTTTGTCGCTGTTATTTGTTACCTTAAGGCGCCAGTATTCAAAGTTCTGGCCGAGAGGAACATAATATTTTGTTTCACTCTTAATGCCCTTATATTCAGAAGTAATAATTGTATAAGCTGTACCGTGGCGGCATTCACTTTTATACTGGTCAAGTGGTTTTCCTACAGGCTGCCACGATGCAGACCAGAAATCTCCGTCGTCCTGGTCACGAAGATAAAAATATCGTCCAGGCTGATCCATTGGAATGGAATTAAAGCGCAAACGCAAAAAACGTCCCTGTGCGCCCGATTTATAAAAACCGTATCCGCCTGCATTGTTAGTAATTACAGCACCATAAACTGTAGAACCAAGATAGTTACTCCAGCTTGTCGGAGTATCGGGGCGAGTAATTACATACTCAGCGTTGTCATCATCAAAATAACCGTATTTCATAAAATCCTCATTTTGTTAAAAAAAGGACTGCCAACTGACAGTCCCCTTTATATTTAGAGATTCCCGTGGCAAGCATGGGAATGACATGTTGTTATTATCCCTTTACAGAACCAAGAGCAACACCGGCAACGATGTACTTAGCAAGCAGGAAGTATACAATAATAAGAGGGAGCGCTGTGAGGGAAAGTCCAACGTAAACAGCACCATGCTCACGCTTATAAATATCACCATTCAAAAGTGAAACCATAATTGGAAGTGTATATTTACCCTGCTGTGTAAGGATTACAGAAGGTCTGAACAATTCGTTCCAGCTTGTTACGAATGTAAAGATTGCCTGAGTTGCAATAGCTGGCTTCATAATTGGAAGTACAATTACATTGAATGTCCAGAATTCTCTTGAACCATCAATACGGGCTGATTCAACAAGTGAAACAGAAACAGATGGCTTCATATACTGACGCATAAAGAATACCATACTAGGCGAAGCTATTGCAGGTAAAATAAGCGTAAGCAGATGGTTTGTCATATGAAGCTTGTAAACCATCTGGAAGAAACCAATGATTGTTACAGTTGACGGAATCATCATAACACCCATGATAAAGCTGAAGAATGCATTTCTAAGCTTCCATTCATACATAACAAGAGCGTATGCTGTCATTGTAGAAAAGTACAAAGAACAAAGACAAGTTCCAACAGAAATAATGAATGAGTTCAAGAAACCAACAGCCGGATTAAAACTCTTTCCTGTAAGAATCTTAAAGTTATTTATAAGGTACTTAGAAGGAATAAGCGAAACAGCATGTTCCTGAATCTGATATGTTGAACGTGTAGAGTTTACAAGCATTACAATGAATGGGAACAAACTCAATATAGCAAGGATTATACATATGATAAGTACAAAAATCTTAAAAATTGAAATAGTTGATTTATTGTTCATTTTTTTCTCCTTGTGCTGCAGCTTTCAAAGCAAGTTTTCGTTCTTTTTCTGCAAGTTTTGCCTGCTTTTTAAGAGCAGCCTCATCTTTATCACGCATCAAGTAGAAGATGATTGCAGAAGAAATAACGATGATAAGGAACATAATCATACTAAGTGCAGATGCCTGATTCTTTAAGAAGCCTCCGCGGAATGCCAGTGTATTAATAAGAACACTTGTTGTAAGTGTTGCGTTATCAGGACCGCTGTTAGGAACAAAGAGCTGAGGAATATCAAACATATTCAAACCACCAATAAGACTAGTGATAAGTGTGAACAGCATAATTGTTCTGATACTTGGAATTGTGATTTTCCAGAATACCTGCCATCCGTTAGCACCATCAATATCGGCAGCTTCAAAGATTTCCGGGTCAATACCAAGAACACCAGAAATAATAATAATCATTGTATAACCATACCACATCCATGTTTGAATAAATATGATTATATTCTGAGCTGTTGCTTTACTCTGAAGGAAGTAAACAGGTTTTGCTATTATATGAAATTTCAAGAGAAGATCGTTTACAGGACCCATTGGATAACCAAAAAGGTGATTAAACAAAATTGCAACAGTAGCATAAGTAATAATATTAGGCATATAGAAAAGTACTTTGAATGCCCCCTGGCAAGGTATTTTAACACGACGGTTAGTAAACCAGGCAGCAAGCAAAAGTGCCATTATCATCTGTGGAATAAAGTTACAAACCCAAATTCGTACAGTATTTTTTAATGCTATATGAAATGTTTTGTTTGTTAAAATAATTTTATAGTTTTCAAAAAACTGAGAACCTTTTAAGAAATGAAAAGCAGTTCTTCCAGCTCCTTTTAAATCTGTAAAACCAATTATTGCAGTAAATAATGTTGGATACAAAGTGAATATTAAATACGCAACAACAAAAGGAATACAAAATAGATAGCCATATTTAGCATAACTGATTTTTCCTTTTTTCTTCATGTTGGACACCCCAAATCTAGATTAGATATTTTATTAAAACTTTTTTAATGTGAATTGCTAGTTACAAATTAGGGCTGCCTTTCGACAGCCCTAATATTAAGTGCACTAACTAACTATTAGTTAATACCGAACTTATCAGCTACACCCTGCTTGAAGTCAGCAATTGCAGCATCGCGGCTCTTCTGTCCGTGTGCATAAGCACGAACCTGATCACGCCAGAGAGCGTTGATATCTGAGTCGTACTGTGTAAGGTTCTTACCGTTAGCATAAGCACCAGCTGGTACGAAGTAATCGAACATGTTCTGTCCAGCAAGGAAGTCCAATGTACCGTTAGAAATGCTCATTACAGTTCCAGAAGATACAGTATCCTTTGTGTTTACAGAAGGATCAGCACCCTTTCCGTAAGCCCACTGATATGTACCGTTAGCCCACTGATAAAGAAGACCGTTGCTTGTTGGATCAAGAGTAATCCATTCGATGATAGCCTTTGTAATAGCCTTCTTGTTTTCGTCCTTCAAAGCACCCTTTCCAGCGAGTACCCAAGTACCACCCCAGAAGAATCCGATTGGAGAGTTACAAACAGCCCAGTCACCATATGTATCACCAGCGTTTCCAGCCATTACATAGTTGATGAGCCATGCAGGTCCGAAGAATCCGAGACATGGTTTGTCTCCAACTTCAGCCATATCAGCATACCAAGCTTCTGTCCAGTCTGTTGTATCGTTAGACCAGTCATTGTCAATAAGAGCTTTAGATGCATCCAAGAATGCTTCACGTTTTGGATCGATATAGAGCTTGTTGTTTACAATCCAACCCTTGTCAGAAGAGTTTTCATAAGCATGCCAGATATCACCGTCACCAGATACGATTGCAACACCCTTAGCAGCACACTTTGCAGCAGCATCCCAGAACTTGTCCCAAGACTGTGTACCACCACCAATAGCAGCTTCTACATCTTTTGGTTCTCCAGATCCGAATACAGACTTAGCAACTGATCTGTTGTAGATGAAACATCCACCAGTAGCCTGATATCCAAGACCTACAACCTGTCCCTGTGGGTTTGTACCAATTTCTACAGTATATGGAGCGATGTCAGCCTTTTTGATTGCAGCATCGATATCAATACCGAGATCTTTGTATGGAGCAGCATAGTCAGCCATATCGCCCTGTGTATACTTAAGAACGAATGCAGATTCTGCACCATAAATATCAACTTCTCCGTTCTGGAGAGCTGGAATAAGAGCTGGCTCATATTCCTGGTTTGTTGTAGCGATAATTGTAGTTTCTACTTCGAAATTCAATTCTGGGTGAGTTGCCTTGAACTTCTCAACCATACCTGGGATTTCATCTGTGAAAGACCACAAATTAATCTTTGTAGGAGCTGCCTTAGCAGCAGGCTTCTTTGAACAACCAGTGAACAAAGCAGCGGCGATTGTGAGTGCACACAATACTGTTAGGATTTTTTTCATTTTCCTTCCTCTTGTAATTAGTTTTTTTATATTAGGGAAAAATCCCTATTTATAACTATTGTATATCATAAGTGATTTTTTTGCAAAAAAAAAATTAAAAAAAAGTGGACTTTTTTACGGTGTTAAACGATTAACTTTTGAAATTTTTTAACTTTTTTTCATAAACTGTGATATCATAAGATAGGAAAGTTAACTAAATGAAAAAAAATTCCTTAAATCCTAAGGTTATAATGTTTTTCTCTACGGTAACTGCGGCACTTTTATTTGGTATAAGTGTTTTTATAATGGAACGTTTTGTTTTTACAAAATCCTTTGATAAAGTTGCTGCCATTACATACCTGCTGTTCATAGCTTTGTTTTCTTTTCTTGAAATGAAAATAATGGAAATATTTCAAAAAAATCAACTTTTTGCTGCATACTACGATCCCCTTACAACACTTTGGACACGCCAGCGCTTTGAACAGGAAGCAACAAGACAGCTCAGAACAAATCCTAAAACAAAATTCATGCTTGTCGAAGCAGATATCCGCGGATTAAAATTTATTAATGAAACTTACGGCGAAGAAGCAGCAGATAAACTGATTGTTTACTATTCTAAAGTCTTAAATCAGTTTACAGAAAAATTCCACGGAATAATTGGTCGTGGTTATGCAGACAGATTTTATGTTCTATTCAAAGTAACTACAGTTCAAAAAGCCATGAACGAATTTAAAACCAATATGGTACTGTGCGAAGACATGACTTCAAAATCAGAAATCCCGTTCTTTCCAAAATTTGGAATTGCGTTTCTGCTGCCAGATAACAAAAAACGCGATATTACAATACAGGGACTCATAGGACAGGCTTCGTTTGCAAAAAGTTCTATTAAAGATGATGCGCTGACTGCCTACTCTGTTTACAACTCTCACCTGCTTGAAAAAATAAACGAGGAACATTATATAGAAGGACGCATGCAGCAGGCTCTTGATAACGGAGAGTTCTTTGTCATGTATCAGCCAAAGATTTCACTAAAAGATGAAAAGATCTGCGGTGCCGAAGCACTTGTACGCTGGAATAATCCGGAACAGGGCTTTATGACTCCCGATAAATTTATTCCTCTTTTTGAACGAAACGGATTTATTAAAAAGCTTGACTTTTATGTTTATGAACAGGTATTTAAGCTTTTGGAAAAACAGATTGCAGCCGGAGAGCCTGTAGTTCCTATTTCTGTAAATATGTCGCGCAATCATAACAAAGCCGAAAAATTCATTCACGATTTTTTAGAGTTGTTTAATAAATATAATGTTCCTCCAGAGTATATTCAGCTTGAAATTATAGAACGATCTTTTATGGGCAGCAACACGCTCAGTGAAATTACAAACCGCCTGCACCAGGAAGGATTTTCAGTTGCAATGGATGATTTTGGAAGCGGCGAATCGTCTCTTAATATGCTTACGACAATTCCTGTTGATGTTTTGAAATTTGACAGAGTATTCCTGCTTTCTTCAATGAACGAAGACGGCTCAATGAATGAAAAATCAGCAGAGTTTATTCATATTCTTATTAATTTGAGCAAGAACCTTGAAAAGCAGTCTGTCTTTGAGGGCGTAGAAACCCAGGAACAGCGCGATTTCTTAAAATCAATCAACTGCGACGTTATTCAAGGATACTTTTATTCCAAGCCGCTTGCAGAGAAGGATTTTCTGGAATTTGTGAAAATGCACATGTAGTCTAAAGTGCCGACAGCGCCTTGTTCAAAAGCTCTGTAGCCTGTTTAGGATTAGCCTTGCCTTGCGACATCTTCATAACCTGCCCCATAAGCCAGCCAACTACATTAGTTTTTCCGCTCTTGTAGTCTTCTACTGCCTTAGGATTTGCGGCAATTACGTCCTGAACAAGTTTTTCAATTGCACCGGCGTCGCTTACAACTTCCATACCCTTCTCTTTTATGATATCAGAAGGCATTTTGTTAGAAGCCAGCATTTCGGCAAATACTTCCTTACCCTGCTTTGAAGTAATTTTTCCATCTTCAAGGGCATCGGCAAGCTGGGCAATGTGGGATGGAGTTATAGAAACATCATTTATAGTCTGTTTTTTCTCGTTCAAAACTGCAAGAAGCTCAGCAAGAATAAGGTTTACTGCGCGCTTAGGATTCTTAGACTTCTTGGCAGCCTCTTCAAAGAACATCGCAAGGTCTTTTGAGCTGGTAATTGTCTCAACATCAAAGTCGCTCATTCCGTACTGAGCCTTGTAGCGCACACGTTTAGCTTCAGGCAGTTCCCCTACTGCTTCTTTTGCAGCGGCAATAAGTTCTTCGCTTACAGTAAACGGTTTAATATCTGGTTCAACAACAAAACGGTAATCAACAAAAGAGTTTTTAGTACGCTGAACAACAGTTTTTCCTTCTTCGTCGTTCCAGCCCATTGTTACCTTAAAGCCCGGGTTGAATTCCTGTCTGTCTTCCTGGAACTCTTTAAGCTGGCGCTGAGCTTCGTAGGCACAGGCATCCTTAATTTTCTGGAAGGAGTTAAGGTTTTTAATTTCAGAAATTGGTGTGTGCCAGAGCTTACCGTCTTCCCAAACGTTTAAGTTGATGTTGGCATCGCAGCGCATATTACCTTCTTCAAGGTTTCCGTTAGTTACTTTTACATAGCGCAAAATTTCCTGAACAGTCTGCATAAAAAGAGCGGCTTCTTCAGGACTAGTCATATCAGGCTTTGTTACAATTTCTATAAGAGGAGTTCCACAGCGGTTGTAGTCAATGTAAGAGTGAGCGCCCTGCAAGTGCAAAGACTTACCAACGTCCTCTTCAAGGTGGATTCGTTCAACGCGGACACGGCGGTATTTTCCATCGATAATACAATCATCGCCTTTGAAATTTTTTGTACGGCATTTTTCTCCGCCAGGCTGTTCGTCCTTTGGATAGTGAATAAGAGGAAGGTCAACATAACCGTCGGTACAAAGCGGAATATCATACTGAGTAATCTGATATCCCTTGGCAAGGTCAGGATAAAAATAATGCTTGCGGTCAAACTTAGTATAGCGAGCAATATTACAGTTCAAGGCCTGTCCCGCAACAGCACCAAGTTCTACATATCCTTTAGAAATGCGCGGCATGGCACCAGGAAGTCCAAGACAAACAGGACAAACGCGTGTGTCCGGCATACCACCATATCTATTTTCGCAGGCACAAAAAGCCTTAGTCTTAGTCAAAAGCTGAGTATGAATTTCGCAGCCAATTACAATTTCCCACTTGTCTATCATTCGTGACCTCTTTTTATTTCCGCGGTCCCTGAGCCTGTCGAAGGGTACCTGATAATCATTGTATTATATAGAAAAAAACGGGGTTTCTCAACCTATACATCCCATTTAGTATACTTCTCGCATTCCAGAATCTCTCGCGCCTTCTTCACGCTTTCCTGTGTCGGGCTTTCCAGATCCTTCAGCGGATAGTCAATGCCAAGGTCTTTATATTTCATTGCACCAAGACCGTGATATGGTAAGATTTCTACGCGTTCAACATTATGCAGAGTGCGGATAAAATCTCTGGTCTGGGTAAGATATTCTTCTTTGTCGGTAATGCCAGGAACAAGCACGTGGCGGATCCAGATCGGCTTTTTAATTTCATCAAGATAGGCAAACATTTCGCGGATATTTTTACCGCTCTGGCCTGTGAGTTTTATGTGCTCGTCTTCGTTTATATGTTTGATGTCCATAAGAAGAAGGTCGGTTACTTCCATGAGCTTTTTGAATTTTTCAAACCACTCGCCTTCTTTTGTAAAGCAGGCTCCGGAGGTATCTATGCAGGTGTTTATTCCGCGCTTTTTGCACTCGGATAAAAGTTCAATCAGAAAATCAATCTGAAAAAGAGGTTCACCACCGCTGACTGTAATGCCGCCTTTTTTACCCCAGTAGGCACGGCAGGTTTCGGCTTCTTTTAAAAGTTCTTCTACGGTATACTGTTTGCCGTCTGTCATCTTCCAGGTATCGGGATTATGGCAGTAAAGACAGCGCAAAGGACAGCCACTGAAAAAAATGATAAAACGGCTTCCAGGACCGTCGGCACAGCCAAAACTTTCGAGCTGGTGAATATAACCTTTCATATAAAAACCTCTTCTATTTATTATACATTCTTTAGATATCTATATCAATTCAGACCATTTCTGAGGTTCCGGAACTTCAAACTTCATTTGTTCGTGAGTAAAAGGATGAGTAAATTCCAAAGTGCAGGCATGAAGGCATAGCCGGTTGAATGGATTAGTGTGGGCGCGGTGTTCTTTGTCTCCTGCCAGCGGGTATCCGTATGCTGCAAGGTGTGCACGTATTTGATTTTTTTTGCCTGTATCCAGCACCAGCTCGAACAAAGCATAGCGGCTCCCCTTTTTCAAAATCTTATAATGTGTACGTGCCTTTGTGGTCCCTGAGGCTGTCGAAGGGCCATCTTTAGCATCCCTCTTCACATACCCCACATGATGCGCATTAAACGAAAGGTCGTCTTTAATCCAGCCTTCAGTTTCATTTTCAAGCGGCGGAAACTTACTGCCAGGTCGCGGCACTTCTGCAAGAGCATGGTAAATGCGCCCCGTCACTATTTTGTGCCAGTTATCCATAATCACTTTTTGAGCTTGTGCTGTAAGTGCAAACATCATAACGCCGCTTGTATCACGGTCAAGCCTGTGCACCGCAAAAGGATGATGCTTTGAATTAGCCCTTCCCTGCTTTCGTAAAATATCTTCCAAAACAGATTGCGCAGTTTTCCCCTTAAAGCCCGGAAAAGGCACACTCAAAAGGCCCGGGACCTTGTTTATTACTGCGATATACTGGTCTATATATAAAATTTCAATTAGGGACATACTTCTACTATACTACATTGCAATTTTTTTTTCTTGCAGATTCCATTTTTTTTACATATAATAAATTTATTCTACAAAAATGAGGTATTTATTATGCGTTTAATTATACGCCCCGACTATGATACTGTTTCTAAATGGGCAGCTAATCATATTGCACAAAAAATCATTGATTTTAATCCAACTGCAGACAAGCCTTTTGTAATTGGACTTCCTACAGGTTCTACTCCGCTTGGAACTTACAAGGAGCTTATTAACCTTTACAAAGCAGGTAAAATTTCTTTTGAAAATGTTGTTACCTTTAATATGGACGAATATGTAGGCATTTCAGAAGATCACCCCGAAAGCTATCACCGCTTTATGTGGGATAATTTCTTCAGCCACATAAACATCAAAAAAGAAAACGTTCACATCTTAAACGGAAACGCTCCAGATCTTAAAAAGGAATGCGAAAACTACGAAGCCGCAATCAAGGCTGCCGGTGGAATCCGACTCTTTATGGGTGGCGTTGGCTGCGACGGACATATTGCATTCAACGAACCAGGTTCTTCACTCGCAAGCCGCACACGCGAAATGGCACTTACACAGGATACAATCATTGTAAACAGCCGCTTCTTTGAGCACGATGTAAACAAGGTTCCAAAGACAGCCCTTACAGTTGGTGTTGGTACAGTTTGCGATTCAGATGAAGTTATGATTTTGATTACAGGTCACAATAAGGCAGTAGCCCTTAAGCACGCTGTAGAAGAAGGAATCAGCCAGATGTGGACAGTTAGCGCTTTGCAGATGCACGAAAATGCAGTAATCGTTTGCGACGATGATGCCACTGACGAGCTTAAGGTTGGAACTGTAAAGTACTTTAAGGATATTGAAAAGAATAATTATAATAATGAAGTATAGAACTTCTTAAATAAAAGTGTCACACGGATTGGGAATTGCTACGCAATTCCTGGATTAAAAAAAGGGCTGTCCAAAAAGAAATGGACAGCCTTTTTTTTACACAGATCCCGAAACAAGTTCGGGATGACGAACCTTAGAGGCTTGCATGGCAAGTACGAGCGATAACGTCGTCCTGCTGTTCCTTTGTAAGGTTGATGAAGCGTACTGCATAACCAGATACACGAACTGTGAAGTTAGCATATTCAGGTTTTTCAGGGTGAGCCTGGCAGTCCTTGAGCTTTTCAACGCCGAATACGTTTACGTTCAGGTGGTGAGCACCCTTAGAGAAGTATCCGTCAAGAATATTTACAAGGTTATCAATCTGTTCTTTTTCGTTGTGTCCAAGAGCAGAAGGGTTGATTGTCTGTGTGTTAGAAATACCATCAAGTGAGTACTTGTATGGAACCTTAGCAACAGAGTTCAAAGACTTAATAAGACCCTTTGTTTCTGCACCGTAAGATGGAGAAGCTCCTGGAGAGAATGGAGCGTGAGCTGGACGTCCGTTAGGAAGAGCACCAGTAGCCTTACCGTATACAACGTTAGAAGTAATTGTAAGGATAGATGTTGTAGGTTCTGCGTTGCGGTATGTAGGGTGCTTCTTTACCTTACCAATGAAAGTCTTGAGCAACCATACAGCAATTTCGTCTGCTCTGTCATCATCCTGACCATAGCGTGGGAAGTCTCCTTCAATCTGGAAGTCGTAAGCCATGTTAGGAGCAAAAATCTTGTTACCCTTCTTGTCTGTGATGTTAATATCACGGCGGAGTACCTTAACCTTTGCATATTTGATAGCAGAAAGCGAGTCAACTACATGAGAGAAACCTGCAATACCAGTAGCAAATGTACGGCGTACGTTTGTATCAATAAGAGCAAGTTCAGCAGCTTCGTAGTAGTATTTATCGTGCATGTAGTGAATAAGGTTCAATGTGTTTACATAAAGATCACACAGCCATTCAAGCATGATGTCGTACTTCTTCATTACTTCATCATAGTCAAGATATTCAGATGTAATTGGAGCAATCTCTGGACCAACCTGTACACCTGGTGTAAGACCTGCTTCTTCGTCCTTACCACCGTTGATAGCGTAAAGCAAAGCCTTAGCAAGGTTAGCACGAGCACCAAAGAACTGCATTTCCTTACCAGTCTGAGTTGCAGATACACAACAGCAGATTGAGTAGTCATCACCCCAGATTGGGCGCATGATATCATCGTTTTCGTACTGAATAGAAGATGTATCAATAGAAATCTTTGCAGCATAGCGGCGGAAGTTTTCTGGAAGTCTCTTAGAGTACAAAACAGTGATGTTTGGCTCTGGAGATGGTCCCATGTTTTCAAGAGTATGGAGGAAGCGGAAGTCGTTCTTTGTAACCTGAGAACGTCCGTCCTGTCCAAGTCCACCTACTTCCAAAGTAGCCCATACAGGGTCACCAGAGAAGAGCTGGTTGTAAGATTCAATACGAGCAAAGCGTACCATACGGAACTTCATAACCATGTGGTCAACAAGTTCCTGTGCTTTTTCTTCTGTAAGAACGCCCTTCTTAAGATCACGTTCAATGTAGATGTCAAGGAATGTAGAAACACGACCTACAGACATAGCAGCACCGTTCTGTGTCTTAATAGCAGCAAGGTATCCAAAGTACAACCACTGGAAAGCTTCCTTAGCAGTTGTAGCTGGCTTAGAAATATCATAGCCGTAAAGAGCAGCCATAGCCTTAATGCCTTTAAGAGCATTAATCTGGTCTGTAAGCTCTTCGCGCTGACGGATAACGTCTTCTGTCATTGTTCCGTTACCGTAGTTAAGCTTATCCTCTTCCTTGCATTTAATAAGGTAATCAATACCATAAAGAGCAACACGGCGGTAGTCACCAACAATACGACCACGACCGTATGTATCAGGAAGTCCAGTCAAAATATGAGCTGAACGAGCCTTACGGATTTCCGGAGTGTAAACATCAAATACACCCTGGTTATGTGTCTTGTGATATTCTGTAAAGATTTTGTGGAGTTCTTCGTTTCTCTTGTAGCCGTACATTTCGCAAGACTGTTCTGCCATGTTAATTCCACCAAATGGCATGAATGCACGCTTCAAAGGTTTGTCTGTCTG
>JAFZWX010000127.1 GCA_017617145.1 Treponema sp.
CAAAAAACATCTATATTTTTTGCACTGAAAACGGCTGACGAACTGACAAGATTTTCCAAAAGACTCCCTACGGCGGCATTACCCGCATCAGGTCAAAGGGTCAAAGCCTAACTTCCTCTCAGCCTGCCTCAGCACGCTCCCCTGCAAAAGACGAACATCAAAAAACATGAAACGCCGAAATGTAGCGTTAAAAAAGAGTTTGTCAAATAGTCAGGAGTTCATTTTTGTTGAAGTCGTTTTATTTATCCTCTTTTTCTTCCCAGAAGAAATCGAATGCACCGCTGAGTGCGAGAGCGATGGAGTGACTATTGATGGATTCGGAAACGGTCTCATTTTTTTCGCCGTATCCGTGGAATGTCGATTTGTTAAAGTCGTAGTCGAGTTCGATTCCGGCGTAGTCGCAGAAATTGTAGATCACAGCGATGTTAACGCCGAGATTGGAATCGTCTTTGCTGGCGATGGTAGCATCGTAGAAAGGAGCTTTGAAGTATGACACTCTAGCCATCATATCAACATCCCAGAGCGTTGCGTAAGGCATTGCGAAAAGTCCCCATGAAGTGTATGCAGAGCCTGCTTTGTCAACGCCGTCGGAGATGAGTTTTCCGTTTTCGAAATCGGGGTTGTAAAGTGCGCGGTGCGAAAGACCGAACTCGCCTTTGAAGCCGACTGAAATGTTGTCGTTTACGTTGTAGCCGAGATCCGCGCCGATAGCCATTAAGACATTGTTTCTATCCTGGTCGAGACTTTCGCCGTTTTTGTAGGAAGCGATCTCGTCATCTTCGACATTGTAAACGTCGAAGCCGTAGTTTCTGTAAGCCTTGCCTACAACGAGTGAAGCAACTGCGGTCGCATAGAAATCACCGGTTTTGTTGAAGCGGATATCTGCACCGAATGCCGGAGCGCGGAAGAGATTTTCTTCGCCGTCAAGCATCGTTTCGTTTGCGCCGTTGAAAGCGAAAAGTGTGATCGTGAGGTCGGATTCTTTCGAGAAAATGAGGTCAACGCCCAGGGAAACGCCGAGATCGTTGAAAGCTCCGCCGAAAAACTCATCTTTTATCGCTGAATTTGCGAAAGCGACTTCATGGTCATATCCGGTTTCGATCCCGAAAGGCATTTCGAAAAGTCCGGCCTGAAGATTGACATCGAGGCCGAAAGTTCCGGCTGCATTCCTGAACGATGGATGCTGCATTCTGAAAGAGACGTTTTTGATGACATCGAGCGTCATTTTGCCTTCGTCATCGACCGAGCCGAAATCGACCATAGCGCGGCCGTTGAACATCCTGTCGCCGCCCTGAAAATCAAGAATAAGATTGTCGAGACCGATCTCGTAGCTTTCTTCCTTGTTGACATCGCCGTCCTCAACATTGATTCCTGCCGAAACTCCACCGAAAACAGTGGCGTTGAAATAGGGCTTTCTCTCGAAAGCGAGTTTGTCTTCCTCTTCTTCAGCCTCAGCTTCGCCCTCTGCCTGAGCCTCAGCCTCTACTTTTGATTCTTTTGTTTCTTCAGATGTCTGTTCTTCCTGAGCAGAAAGTGAAAAAGTCAGTGCGCAGCAAATTGCAGCTGCAAAAAAGAAATTACGCATGAAAAACCTCCAATAAATTGAAATTGTTAAAAAAACAAACCAAAAATAAGAAACTCAAATAAATTTCGCAATAAAAAATTAGATTTTTAAAGAGCAATTTAATTAGTTAGAGCTAACCTAGTCGCAGATTTTTGTTTGTCAAGGGGAAAAATTATTTTTTTGCGGTTGAGTTATGTGTTTAGAATCTGAATCCGACTGATGTGAACATGCCGCCTTTTGTGGGCGCAACAGAGAGATTGCTCAGTTCTATTTTCTGATTCTGATTCGGAACAGGTCTTTTTGTTGCTGTAAAAATTATTCCTCCGAGAATGAATGCGCCGCCGATCACACCCATTGCAATAGATGCATTTTTTAAATCCTTATATTTACTTTCATCATAATCATCGTCGTCAGGATCAGAGTATACTGCAGCAAAATATGCTGTTATCGGCATTACTTCCGTCAAAGCTATTCCTCCCAAAATGAGCAGTGTGATTCCGAACCCCTTGTATGGTCTGTAGTATCGGACTTGCTCACTATCTTCCTCAACAATACTATAGCTCTCTGTTTTCTTGAATTTTTGTTTTGGTGCTCTGTTTTTCAAATTCGCGATTTCGTTTTCAGCTTCAAAACTGCAAATTCCGTTCGGAAATTTTTCGAGATACTTTTGCCAGACTTCAGCACTTCCGGCTCTTCTTGCATATCCGCACGCCTGCTGATCCTGAACATCTCCCGAAGTTTCCGCAAAAAGAGCAATGGCCGCTAACAATACGGCTGCAAACACAAAAACCTTTTTCATTTTTTCCTCCAAAAATTAAAAAAACTAAAGCATGGAGGATTATAACCGTCATATCAGGCACATACCGCCTGAGATAAAATTTTTTAAAAAATATTTACCTTATCTCGGCTCCCCTGCCGCAGGGGAGCTGGCGCGAAGCGGCTGAGAGGTCAAAATTATTTACAGAATTTTTTGTGAAGTTCTTCGATGTTGTCGAGCCACTGTTTGCGCAACTCAACAGGTGAAACGATCTCGCAGTCGGGCGAATGTGCCATGACGCGGGCAATTATCTCATTGTGGCGTTCTCCGACCGGTAGCGTTATCTCAAGGCATTTTTTGCCGTCAATGACGAGTTCTTTCGTCACCTGGTTTTTGTGCCATTTCTGCTTTACGACGTGGTAGTAAGCAGGCTCGTAAACGCGGATCACGGCGAGTTCGGAGCTTGCCGACTTGAACATTCCGAAGCAGCTTTCGACATATTCGTCGATCTCCGATTTGGTGAATATTTTTTCGCATATCTCATCAAGTACCTCGCTTTTCACAAAGCGTGAAACAAGGAAAACTCTGAGTTCGTTTCTTTTGCGGCAGAAAGCGAGGAGATACCACTTCCCGAAATAATTTATGAGCCTTATCGGTTCTATCGTTCTCGTTGTCTCATCACCTTTTGCATCAAGATAAGTGATGTGAAGGCACCTTTTCATGATGAAAGATTCGAGAATGTTCCTGAAATCCTTGAGTTCAAGAATATCCGTATCGGAAGAATCGTAGGTTATCTTATCAAGCAGGACATCGAATTCCTCCGGAATGTAACTCGATATTTTTGACAAGATTTCTCCTGAAATTATAGGCACGTAAGGAATTCCGTTGAGTTTGAACGAATCGGAAAAACGCTTGACGAAAATATAGTAGAAAACCGCATCGTCAAACGAGTCGAAAAGCATTTCAAAAGGCGTAACGTAAACATAGCCGCCTTTGCCTTTCTGGTATTTCAGCGGCGCAGAAAGGAAATTCCGCATATACTCGATATCGCGCATAACTGTGTCGATATGAACTTCAAAATGATCCGCCACCTCTTTTCTCGTCACGAAACCTTTGACTTTGATCATGTGGTTTATGAAAGCCACTCTTTCAAGATTCGCCATCTGTTGCCTCCCAAAACAAAATAATCGGAGTCGATCATACTCGCGAACTCAGGCATATAACGCCTGACTTGGCAAAATCCATACTTTTTTATGGAAGTTTTTTCAAAAAAATGACTGATAAGAATTTTTTTAAGAAAATCGGAGGATTCTTTGCGCCGGAGTGATGCTTTAACTTGCATCATCCCTGCTTTTCCCTATAATTTTTCGGTTTTTTTGTCGTTTTGGTTCAAAATATGAACAAAAATTTCATCTTAGGCACTATATGCCGGAGTTGATGAGTAAAATAAGGGGTTTTTGTCGGGTTCTGTGAGGTAGGAAAACAGTAACTATGCAATTTATATGGTGTATGATTTGTGTGTTTATGGTGATGTTTGGATTTGGAGCACTACTGTCTGGAAATTTTGCTTTAGCCATACTATTTGGAGTAATTTCTATATATGCATTAATAAAAGCTGTGCAACCTGATTTCAATAGAAAACTTGATGAAGAACCAAATTTACAGCCTGTTGTCCAGAAACAACAAAAAAAGAGCAATGCTCTACCCCCCCTTCAAAAAGAAATATTAAATTCTTTAATCGATACTTTTCAATCGAGTATGTCTCAATTCCCCAACAGATATCTGGAGCCTAACGATCCATTTTTTGATAGTCTCTACTCTATAATCGGAAAAATCAAGCTGTACGACACTAATTGCGGAGAGGAAAAGGAAAAACAACTTTTGGACAAAATTAAGGCTCATAATTACACTAGAGCAATAAATAGAAATTCTCAAAGTACAAAGCAATTTACTGATAAAATAGTAAAGGATATTGATGCCAAAATAGAATTTCAAAAATCAAATCAAGTTGCTACTGAAGCGATAGACGATGATTTTTTAACAGACCCTTTGTTCTGGGATTTTCAATGTAGCTACAGCGAGCTTCTTAATTCAGGGTTTCCAGATAAGTATTTGGAGATAGACGATCCTTTTTTCGATGATTTAAACTTGGAAGAAATCGAGCAATGTCACCTCGTTAAATATATTCAAGAAGAATACAATTCGATTTTTGAAATGATTAAAGATCATAACGAAGATTTTATACAAAGCCACTTGAACGATCCGATTTTCAGCAATATATGCGGTCGTTCATTGGACAATGAGCAAAGAAGAACCATTTTGTGCGATTCCAAACACAATTTGGTCGTTGCCGGTGCAGGAACGGGAAAAACACTGACTATATGCGGCAAAATTCAATATTTGCTGGAAAACAATCTGGCAAAAGAAAATGAAATCCTGCTGATGTCTTATTCGAGGGATTCTGTAGATGATATCAATAAGAAAGTTGCCAGAGTCTCGCCGAAAATGAAAGCAGAAACATTCCATTCTTTGGGATATGCAATTTTAACCGAGCATTATGGCGAGAAAAAGGCCATTGAAGACCAGATTTTGTCTCACATAAAAGCATTTTTTGAAGAACGACTTTCTTCTGACACTAAATTTACCCGGAAGATATTTAAATATTTTTCCTGCTATATTCGTTCAATCACTTTTGATTTTCGGAAAAAGGAAAACGATGAAGAAGAACAAGACTGGACATTAAAAAAGCCATATAGGACATTGAAAGAAGCCCTGAAAAGTCTCAATAAAGACCCCAAAAACAATGTTACGGCTAAAAAGGAATATGTCAGGAGTGTTCAGGAATTGGTTATAGCCAACTTCTTATTTGTTAACGGCATAGAATATGAGTATGAAAAACCTTATGAAATCAATACTGCAACTTTGGATAGACGCAGATATTGCCCCGATTTTTACCTGCCGAAATATAAAATTTACATCGAACATTACGGAATAGACAAAGACGGAAGAGCTCGCCAGTATTCATATAATGAAGAACAAGATTATCTTGAAGGTATTGATTGGAAAAGAAAAATACATCGAGAGAATCATACCACCTGCATAGAAACATATTCCTACGAGTTCTCGAACGGAAAGATTTTCACCAATTTAAAGAAGAAATTGGAAGAAAAAGGCGTTGAATTCAAACCATTGACTGCAAAACAAGTCAAAGAAACGGTTTCGAACTTATATGAAGGTCATGATTTCTCAAAATTCATGGATGTTTTGGCAACATTTTTAGACCTTTATAAATCAAAATTCAGAGATAACACAAAGTTCGATTCATTTGTATTTGGAACAGGTTACGAAAGACAGAGAACGACAATGTTCCTCGAAATATCCAAGGAAATTTATGATTACTATACCTCTTTGCTCAAAGAAAATGATAAAATTGATTTCGATGACATGATCTTGCAGTCAACAGATTTCCTGGATTTGCCGGAATTTAAGAACAAATACCGCTACAAATATATTCTTGTTGATGAATTTCAGGATATTTCTGAAAGCAGATTTACATTCTTGAAGAAATTAGCCGAACACGGAGATTCAAAACTGATGGTCGTAGGTGATGACTGGCAGTCCATATACAGATTTAACGGTTCCGATATAAATATTTTTGTAGATTTCAATAAAACTACTTTCCCTGATGCTACAGTCAACTATATCACGACGACCCACAGAAATTCTGCTGAATTACAGGATATTGCCGGAACATTTATAATGAAAAATCCTCGGCAGTTTAAAAAGCAGATCAAATCAGATAAACATCAGCAAGATCCTCTTCGAATAATAACTTATAAAGGCTATGATAATAGTTCAGGTGCATTGAAACAGGCTCTCAGCGAAATTTCCAAAATCGATTCTTCGGCTGAAGTCTTGATTTTGGGAAGAACTAATGAAGACATCAACAAAAAGTTCCAGTCAGAAACAAACCGTGCCTTCCCCAGTTTAAAAATATCCTATAAAACCATTCACGGATCAAAAGGTTTGGAAAGTGATTTTGTCATACTGATCAATGCCGGCAACATTCCTAACAAAACGATTGATGATCCGATAATTAATCTATTGTTGGCGATTCCTGAAGATTATAGATATGCAGAAGAAAGACGCTTGTTTTATGTCGCTCTGACAAGAACCAAATCGATAGTCTACATTTTAATGCAAGAGGAAAAACCTTCTGTTTTTGTTGGAGAAATAAAGCGGGATTGTTGTGAAACGCGTTTTGGAGAATAGAAATCTTCAAAGTTGCAAATTAGTGGGGAAAAATTAGCTTTCATATTCTTTTTTTTTGATTTTTTGTGCAAAAAAATTGCATAAAAAATGCAAAAATGGTAAATTGCATAGTCTTTTGTATTAAGGAGGGAAATATGATCGTAGAAATTAGGGCAGAAAACGCTTTTGTATTTAATGAGAAAGTGGTTTTTTCTTTAGAAGCAGATATGAGAACGAAGAAATTCGTTTCTAACGTATGTTCATTTGGAAATTTCAATGTAGTAAAAGTCGCCGGTATATATGGTCCAAATAATTCTGGTAAGACCAATTTGCTCAGATGTATTAATGTTATATCTCGTATTTTGCTTAACAAAGGTTTTTTTATATTATACAACCTTTTTTCCAAAAGTACGATTGTTTCTTTGGGAGTTTCTTTTATTTTTGAAGAAAGGTTTTTCTCTTATGATTTCAAGTATGATGCTGGAAAGAACGAATATGTGTATGAGATGTTTGCAGAGATAATAAAAGATTCTTCAGGGAACGAAAAAACCGACATTTGGCTTGAAAGGGATATCTCGAACTCCAAGCTCTATGTAAAAGATAAAAAAATGAGCGATATGCTTAGGATAGTGGCTCGAAACAATATACTGATTCATTTGGTCAATACCGAACATTTTGAATATATGAGGGAGATGAAGCGCATTTTAACTGGTTTTGCCGAAAAAGTTGATTTCGTAGATATGAATAATATCCCGATAGAAAAAACGATAAATGTGCTGAAAAGTAAAAAATCTATATGCAAAAAAATGGTCGATTTTATAAAAAATGCCGATTTGGATATGGATGATTTTTATTTCAACGAAAAAATAAAACTGCATAGCAATGATAACCAGAAACCTCAGGAAAATGTTTTGAATTCGCAGGAACCACCCGAGGAATTGATGCGTCTAACCAGTGTTTATAAAGGGAAGAAAGTACCTAGTCTTTTTTTTGATTCAACCGGAACAAAAAAAATTGAAGCATTGGCAAGTTATATAATTGAAGCATTGGAACATGGCAGGATTCTTATTGTTGACGAGCTTGACAGCAGTATACATTTTAAATTGGCGAGAGCCATTGTTGCTTTGTTCAATAATGAACTTAATTACAAAGCCCAGCTTATTTTTACCGTTCACGATATCACTTTGATGGATTGCCAAAAGCTGTTCAGAAAAGAACAAATATGGTTCGTGCATAAAGATCCTCAAACAGTATATCTCTACTCTCTTGCTGAATTTTCTGCTCAAGACGGAATTCGTGATACCACTGATTTGATAGAAAAATACAAAAAAGGAGTCTTGGGTGCGTTGCCGGAGCCTGAATTGATAAATTCCCTGCTGAAAATTCGTTCAGGGAGGTCGTAAAATGAGTATTCCAAGACTTTTGTCTGCAGAAAAACGGGTATGTATTATCTGTGAAGGACTTGAAGAATATTATTATCTTAATAAAATAAAGGAACTTAACCTTTGGAATAAAAAATATCATGTAGAATTGATAAATGCCAAGGGAATTGGAAAAATTCCTGCAAGATATCAGTATAGATTTCAGAACGGAAGTTATTGTGACGCGATTTTAATTTTTTGCGATACTGATAAAAAACCATTTAAAAAATATGTTGAAATGAAGAATAAAATAGACGATTTCCATGGTAGTGAAATAAAGGGCGAAATTAGTAATCAAATCACAATTTTTGGTAATCCTTGTACAATGCAAATAATTATAATGCATTGGGACGATGTTAAACTTATATCGAATTCAAAAACGGTCAATGCTCCAATTATAGAACAATATACCGGTATAAAAGGGTATGATGCTCACGATAGACAGTGTCAAGCTGTGATGAGTAATATAAATCGTGAAAATTATTTAGACATGATTGCACGAGTATCAAAGTTGCCAAATGATTATACGCAGCCAAACAGTAGTAATTTTGATGAGTTTATGAAATATTTGCGAAGTAGTAATACTGATTGGATTGACAAGATCAAAGATGCCATATTGGCAACAGAAAAAAGACAAGATCAAAAATATCCTGCAAATTCTTAAACGGAGCGGTCATATAAAGCCTGAAGGAAAAAAATGGATAAATGTCTAACTTCCACAAAAATTAGCCGCGATTTAGACGAGATTTAGACATTTTTTAGACGAAAACTGCCAAAAATTTCATTAAAATCAACTTGTTAAGTCTTTGCAAAAAAAATCAAAAACTTTGTCAATTTTAGACATTTTTAGACGAAAAAACTTCGTGACGGCAGGCGATCAGACCGCGCGTTGCGAGAACCGACGACAATCCTGCAATATGCTGACGATAAGCCGACGACAAATCAAAAAGCTGACGATAAGCCGACGATAAAAAAGGACGCAAAATCTTTAATTCTTGCATATTTTGATACTCACGAAGAATGCACCTTGAAAGAGTTGAGTGAAATGCTCGGCCTGAAAACAACGCAGACTAAGCACTATCTTCATGACCTTGTCGAAGCAGGCAGAATCATTGCAAAAGGTGCAAACCGCAATAGGACATATATTTTAAGTAATAAACCTTAAACTAAAAACTATTACCGCTTACAAATGATTTAATTTTTGTAAAATCACAAAACCAAAGGGAAAGAAGCATTCAGGATAATGCGGTTTATTGTACTGAAAGTTCTTTCCCTTTCTTTATTATTTACGGAGGAGGTTGATGTTTTCAGCATTTAAATACGCTTTTGACTTTGTAGCCCGTTTCTTCGACTGTCTTTCTGAGTAGTTCCTCGTCAAGCACTTCATCGCTTTGTATCTGCGTGAGGCCTGTTTTGTGCGAGGATTTCACATCTTTTACCTTGAAATTGTTGCGGATGGCGTCGTTTACATGCGATTCGCACATCTGGCACATCATTCCGTCAATTTCAAGAATGGTCGTATGAATCGAAGGAGAGGCTTTTCCGTTTTTAGAACTGTGGCACGAGCCTGCCATCGGACAGCATGAGCAGCTGCATCCGCATGAGGATTTTCCCTGTTTTTTGTTCTTGACAAGATTGAGGATGATGGCGGCAACCACCGCCATCAATATTGCCAGCACAAGGATTGTTCCCATTATTTTGCCTCAACGGAAAGTTTGG
>JAFZWX010000128.1 GCA_017617145.1 Treponema sp.
AATTCATCAAGCTCTGGTTCTTCGAACATAGACACCCCATAATCTATAACTGTTTAGGAAATCACCCTTAAACAAGATATATTAAAATTGAGGTTTTTTCAACTACTTCATATAAAAAAAATGCATCTTAAAGTTAAAATAAATAACAAATTGTTATCATCTATAATTAAAATATACTATTTATGGGTTTGACAACATTTGGAAAATTAGTATAATAATAAGTCAGGCTGATGAAATTTATTTTAGAAAAGGCATATGCCAAGGTAAATTTTAATCTGCGAGTGCTCCAGAATCGAACAGATGGGTATCACAATATAGAAAGTATATTCCAGACTATAGATTTGTTCGATGAATTGGAGGTTTCTGTAACAGAAGAAACTGGTTGTTTCGTTGAATGCAATTCTTTGAAACTCCCCAAGCAAAACACTCTCACAAACGCTTATGATGCATTTTTTAGTATTACAGGCCTAAAGAAGCAGGGTGTAAGGGTGAAGCTTAAAAAAGGAATTCCAGCAGGTGGCGGATTAGGTGGTGGTTCTTCTGATGCAGCAGCTCTGATACGGGCACTTTCAAAAATATGTGATGTTAATCTTGATGATAATCAACTTGATTACATTGCAGCTAAAACAGGAAGCGATGTTTTTTTCTTTATGCATTGCGACGAATCTGGAACAGGCTGTGCTTTAGTTTCTGGACGTGGTGAAATTGTAAAGAGAATTTCTTCAAGAAAAGATTTATATCTTGTTCTTGTGTTTCCTGATTTTTCAAGTTCCACAAAAGAAGCATACGAACTTGTTGATAAACAGTTAGCATGTGGAATTGAAGAAGAATATGTTAATTTTGAAAACCTTGAAGAAGAATATCGTAAGAATCCTTCTGAATGGAGTTTCAAAAATACGTTTACTCCATCGCTGTGTGGCGTTTACAGTGATTTAAAAGGTGCGTTGGGTACGTTAAAAAAATCGGGGGCCGATTTCTGCGATATGTCGGGATCTGGTTCCACATTATATGGCGTTTTTACATCAAAGCATCGGGCTAAATCCAGCATGGACCTGCTTGCTGCTACTTGGAATTGCGCTCTTGTAAATTTGCTGTAAAAAACAAAAAGTTTATGGAGGATATTGGCTTATGCAGATCACTGAGTTGAGAATTCGCAAAGTCGAAGATGAAGGCAAGTTACGTGCCTATGTTACAGTAACTTTTGACAACTGCTTTGTTGTACACAATGTAAAAATTATTGAAGGAAAAAGCGGATTGTTCATTGCTATGCCTAGCAGAAAAACAGCGAACGGGGAATATAAGGATGTAGCTCATCCTATTAGTCCTGAGTTCCGAACAGAACTGCAAAATAAAATTATTGCAGAGTATGAAGCAGGTCATGTTGAAGTTGGCGGTGAAGCTGACTGATAATATACATTGACTTTCTCCGCTGGTGTAATGGTAGCACACGAGCTTTTGGTGCTTAGAGTCCGGGTTCGAATCCTGGGTGGAGAATTATTATTGTCTGATTTTTAAGGTAGTCTACCGTGAATCAGGCAATTAAAAAAATTAAAGGATATAAGGAGCTTTTAGAAATGAGTAAGCAGACATTGAATGCAAAAATTCGTACTGTTTCTGGTAAAACAGCTGCTAAAAAACTTCGACAAGTAGGTAGTATCCCGGCCGTTATGTATAACGATAAGGGCGAGTCTACAATGCTCGAAGTAAATGAAGTTGAATTTAACAAAATCTGGAGAACTGTAACTCCAACAACTTCAATCAATCTCGTCGTTGACGGAAAAGAACATTTAGCTTTGATTAAGGATACTGAATACAATATCCGTACAGACAAAGTTTTGCATGCAGATTTCTTTGTACCTGCAGCAGACGAAAAACTTGTAATGAATATCAAAGTTCATTATTCTGGAACACCTGCCGGCGTACTTAAAGGTGGTTTCAAGAAAGAACGCAACAACCAGATTAAAGTAAAGGCTGCTATTGCTGATCTTCCAGAAACAATCGTTGCCGACATCTCTAAGATTAATGTTAGCGAAGCTCTCCGCGTAAAAGACCTTGAGCTTAGCAAAAATGTTGAAGTACTTACCGATAAGGAACTTCCTTTGGTAACAGTTTCTCCAGCACGCTAATTATTTACTAGAGGTAACAGTAAAATCACGGATGGCATGCTTTTGTCTGCATCCGTGATTTTTTTTTGAGGTGTTTGTATGGAAGAATTTGAAAAAAGTGTTCAGCAGGCTCTTCATAACTGCGGTATCCATCTCAAAAATGTAAGTTCTGATGGCTATGCAATTGGTGCTGCAGTTTCCGGTGGTGCCGATTCTGTAAGCCTTCTTGTTTCTCTTTGTGTCTTATGCAAAACCTTTTCTATACCAATTAAAGTAATCACTGTAAATCATTATATACGACCAGAAAATGAAACCTGCGGCGACGTTGAATATGTAAGACAGTTGTGCCAGTCGCTTAAAGAACAGGGCTTTGATGTTAGTTTGTCTGTGTGTGAATTGGAAAAAGGACAGGTTGCTGCACTTGCAGATTCAAAAGCAATTGGAATTGAAGCAGCGGCTCGTGAACTCAGATACAATGCCTTTGAAGACTTTATTGCCGAAAAAAATCTGAAATGTCTTTGTCTTGCTCATAATAAAAATGACCAGCTTGAAACTCTGCTTATGCGTTTTTTGCAGGGGGCTGGAACTGAATCGCGGGGAGGTATTCCTCAAGTGAGGAATAAATATGTGCGCCCGCTGCTTGAAATTGAACGTTCACAAATTGAAGAATATTTAACTCAGAAAAAAATCAGCTGGAGAAATGACAGTACAAATACAGATACCTCATATTTGCGAAACAGAATCAGAAGTGAGCTTGTGCCGCTTTTAAATGAACGCTTTTCCGGATGGGATAAAGCAGTACTTACAGGAGCACAAAAAGCCGCAGATGATGCAGAGGTACTTGAAGCCGCGGAGGCCCTGTGCTTCGACAAGCTCAGCAACCGAGGGATGAAGGGCACAGATGAATTTTATTCTCTACCACGAGCTCTGAAAATCCGTGCATTGCTCAAGGCTTCAAATGAAGCTGGTTGTGACACGCGTATTCCTTATGTTTTTTTACGTGATGTGTGCGATTCAGTCGAATGTGCCGATAATCTTAATGGAAGAAAAATAGAAAAACGCTTTGCAAATTTGTGCTTTATTCTTGATGAAAATGGTGTTACTGTAAAAAAATCGGATGAAGTACAGAATGAAATTGTATTTTCTGCTATAATAGAAAAAAGCGGTTTTTACGAAATTCCTGCGGGGCATGTTTTTGTTCCAGATGGAATTGAGTTTCCGGTGCTTATGCGAAACTGGCGCTCAGGGGATGAAGTTCAGACAGCAGACGGAGGCACAAAAAATCTTTCAGATGTTTTTTCAGACTGGCATGTTCCGGCTGTTAAACGTCAGTATATTCCGGTTGTTCAGGAAATTAAAACACCTGAGCAAAAAATCTTATGTATCTTGGGAAGCTGCTTAGGCTATAAAGATTGGATTGTAAAGAATGAAAAAGTTTAAGTCAATTTTTGTTAGTATTATATTGTTGAGTGTAGTGGTTCAGTTTGCCTCTGCTCAGAATAAAAATGCCGCATCTGCAAACCGAAAAACTGCTGAACGCTGCTTGAGTCTTTCTGAAAGCTTTATGCTTAATGATGACTGGCAAAATGCATTGAATCAGGCAGAGCTTGGGCTTTCTTATGATGAAACAATTTCTGATTTATTTTATGTAAAGGCAGCTGCCCTTAGTAATCTGGGCTACAAAAAAGCAGAAGTTCTTGAAACAATAAAAGAATCATTTGTAAAAGATAACTGGATTAATTATACAAAAAACAGCGCACGCATTTTATATGCAGATATGCTTTGTGCAACAGGACTTTATGAACAGTCGCTTGCAGTTCTTGATATGGAACCACTTTTGTATTCTGCCGACTCTGAGTTTATAAGAATCAAAAATTATTACAGAATGGGGACTTCTGCGTCTATTGCACAGGCAAGAGCACGGCTTAATTCTTCCAGAAAAATCTATCCTAAGGATGTCAGATTCCCAAATCTTTTCTTTATGTTTGAAATGGCATTTATGAATTATGCAGAGCGAACAGGGTCTCCTTATGAAATCCCGGAGCTTGTTCAGACAATTGCAGATTCTTATATTGCAAAACTTCCAGATTATTCTTCTGCCGATATTGAAAGTGAAATTGTTGCACTTTTATTCTGTCAGGGCGAACAGCAAAAACGTCTTCTAAAAGCAGTTGGTGAGAAAAATCAAAATAATCCGTTGTTTGCATACGCGGCACTTAAAGCAGGAATCATTTCTGAAGAAAAAGCCTTTAATCTGTTTTTTGATTCATCAAATAATATATATGATTTAAGCATTCTCGAAAGTTTTGGCACTCTTCTGCAGGATGAATCACTTATGGC
Organism: Treponema sp.; assembly: GCA_017617145.1. Next base: position 4,446 of record JAFZWX010000128.1, read on the forward strand.
AAATTTCGCTGATCATCTGAATTCACTTGAAGGAACAGTTTATATAGATAATGACCTTGATCTTTTAAATGAACTTACTGTTACTTATGAACGCGGCCGGGCAAAGACAATTCTGTATGATAAAAATGCTGATGGAATTGAAGAGCTTTATGCAGTATGTGATTTTGGTTCTCCTTTAAGTCTTTCCTTCAACGGAGGGACAATGGATTTGCAATACGAAATGTTCCCTTCTGTTGGCCGCATTACCGATAATACCGATGGAAATATTTATCATTTCTTAAGTTTTGATTTTAACTATAATCCTTTTGAAATGACAGTAGATACTTTGTTCACACGTTTTAATGTTGATTTTTATATTCCTTTAATCGACAGTGAAATTGAGGCTCCAGATAAATATCTGCTTGCAAAAAATGCTTCTTCACTTGAAATTTCAACTGCTGAACGACCTGGGGCTAGAGTAAGTTATACTGTGTTTGATGGACGTCCTGTTTTTGCAGTATTTATGAGTGGTGCTACCCGTTATGCTTATGCAACAATTGAACCTGGTTGTCCGTTTGTACGCTATGCAGATTATGATGGTGATGGTTCTTATGAAACCGCCGAAACCTTTGATATTGATAATGAAAATAAATATACAGAACAGTCAGACATTCAGATAATCAAAAATATTTTTGGTGACGGAACCTTTAGTGAAAAACTATATCTTAAGAAAATTGAAATTGACCGTAATGGTGACACTGTAATTGAGTTTTCTGAACAATATCTTGGAAATAATGGAAAAATTTCTTCCTGGGATACAGATGGTGATGGAATCCTTGATTATGAATATATCCGTTATCCGGATTCTAAAGACGGTATACTTCTTGAAGAGACAATTCTTTATTCAAAATTGGGTGAAGAATATGTTTCTCTGCAAAACGAAAACGGAACACCTGTTACACTTAAGTTTGAAGGTGAAGTTATAGATGTAGTTCCAGGTTCAATAGATGATTATTTCTGGGTAGGAGAAAAAGGAACAGTTCTGCAGGAACAAGCAATATTTAATTCTATACAAAACGGAATAACAGAAGGTGCAGTACAGCTTGTAGAAACAGATGATAACCAAAGGTTGTCTGTGATAAAAATAGGAAGCGCTTATTTTTGTAAGATACTTGCTCCTTCTGAAGTAATCGAAATCGAAGCTGAAGCAGAATAAAATGAAACATCTGTCTTGTCAAAAAAACTTTCTTCCTCCAGTTGTAACTATTTGTGCAGTTTTTTTAACTCTGATTTTTATTTCCTGTAAATCTTTTTCGCAACCAAAGGAAATACAAAAGCCTCTTGATTATACTGATCAGGATGTTATTGATAATGAAATAAAAACAATCCGGGAACTTCAGAATAAAGAAAGTACAAAAGCTTTATTTCGTGCCTGTCTTTTAAATAATAGTTTAATAATTGACGAATGTGCAGAGGTTGTTCGGACTCAGGCAGAAAAGGCTCTTGAAGAAAACGATTATCCGCTTGCATTAAGACTTTATAAATCACTTGTATCGGCAGTTCAAGATGAAGAAGCTTCTCAGATTTTTGAACAGTTATACTCTGATTATAACAAAGATGTTCCGGGGCTTTTTGTTGACGAAGAAAAACTTCCAAAAACTATAAGTGATTGTATTGATGCAACTGTTACTGTCTGGGTTGATCAGGGTTTCAAAGTAGAAAATGGTAATGGTTATGCCGACATTGTAATTGGTTCCGGATTTTTTATAGACAGGCGCGGTTATATTATTACAAATTATCATGTAATTTCAGAGGTGGTTAATCCTAAACGAAAAACAACGTGTAAGCTTTATATAAAACTGCCGTCTGATATGGAAAAGAAAATTCCTGCTAAAGTTACAGGGTATGATTCTGTTATGGATCTTGCTCTTCTTAAAGTTGATTATGAACCGGAATTTGTATTTGCTCTTGGTTCGAGTTCAGAACTTGAAGTAGGCGATAAAATTTCTGCAATTGGAACTCCTATTGGACTTGAAGGAACTCTTACAAGTGGAATTATTTCTTCTACTTCACGTACTCTTATTACTATGGGCAAGGTTTTCCAGATTGATGCAGCAGTTAATTCAGGAAACTCAGGTGGACCAATAATAGATTCAAACAGAAAAGTTCAGGCAATTGTTTTTGCTGGTATGCTTCAATATCAGGGCTTGAATTTTGCAATTCCGGTAGAATACCTTAAGCTTGAATTACCACTTTTATATAGAGGCGATGAACTTAATCATAACTGGCTTGGAGCTTATGGTCACACAAAAAGAGTGAGAAATGATTCTGAAGGACTGGAAGTTCAATATATAATGCCGGGTGGTTCTGCAAGTTATACAGGACTAACAATTGATGATGTAATAATTTATGCAGATGATACAAAAATTAATACGCTTGAAGATTTTCATAATGTTTGTATGAAATATGAATCTGGTACTATTATTACCTGTACATATTTAAGAGACGGTCAGGAAAAAAATGCATTGCTTTATCTTGATAAACGACCAGCGGCTCCTGTAAAAGAAATCTACGCAAGTGATTTTGTTGATGATGCCTTTATTCCAATTCTTGGTATAAAGATGGTGCGTTCATCGACAATAAACAAAAAATCCTATAAAATAGAATATGTTCTTGAAGGCAGTATTGCAGATCAGAATGGATTTTCGGAAAACGATAATCTTGAGCTGATTAATGTTTCTTTTGATGATAAGAATGAAATATTTTATGTAGCACTTTCAATTGAGCGCAGAAAAAAAGGACTTCTTAATTTTCAAATGGGACTTGGTACTTCCTACGACAACCCAAATTACTTTTAAATAAAACTGTACCTCACGAGGAAACAAAATGACAGAAATGAAGTACAAGCGCAATTTTTGTATTGTCGCTCATATAGACCACGGAAAATCTACTCTCTCAGACAGATTAATTCAGAAGGCAAAGATTATTGATGACCGCAAGATGATGAATCAGATTCTTGATAACATGGATATTGAACGTGAACGCGGTATTACAATTAAAAGTCAGGCTGTTACAATTCCGTATCATGCAAAGGATGGCCACGACTATGAATTGAACTTTGTAGACACTCCGGGGCATGTTGATTTTAGTTACGAGGTTTCTCGTGCAATTGCTTCTTGTGAAGGTGCATTGCTTTTGATTGATGCAACTCAGGGTGTTGAAAGTCAGACAGTGAGCAATATGTATATGGCGCTTGAACATGACCTTACAATGGTGCCTGTAATTAATAAGATTGATCTTGCTTCTGCAGATATTCCTTCATGCAAATCACAAATAGACAATGAACTTGGTCTTGATTCCAGTGAGGCAATGTGTGTATCTGCAAAAACCGGCGAAGGCATTGACGAGCTTATGGAAGCAATTGTTACAAAGTTTCCGGCTCCTACAGGTGACCCGAACGGTAAACTTGCTGCACTTATTTTTGACTGTCATTATGATATTTATCGTGGTGTAGTTGTTCATGTTCGTGTAATGGAAGGACGGCTAAAAACCGGTGACCTTATTAAAATGATGAGCAGCGGCCGCGAATATAAAGTTGAGCAGTGCGGTATTTTTAAAATTAATTACGAAGAAACAGGCATACTCGAAGCTGGCGATGTAGGCTATATAATTTCGGGGCTTAAAACTGTAAGTGATGTAAAGGTTGGCGATACAATTACTTCTGTTGTAAATGGTGTTGATGAACCTCTTCCTGGATTTAAGGAAGTAAAGCCTGTTGTTTATTCTTCAATTTATCCGATGGATTCAAACGACTACGAAGAGCTTAAAGACAGCATGGAAAAGCTTAAGCTCAACGATGCAAGTCTTGTTTATGAAAAAGATAATTCTTTGGCGTTGGGGAATGGTTTCCGTTGCGGATTTTTGGGACTTCTTCATCTGGAAATTGTTCAGGAACGTCTTGAGCGTGACTTTGATCAGGCAGTTATTTTTACAGCGCCATCTGTACGATATTTGCTGCACCTTCAAAACGGCGAAGACATGTTTATTGATAATCCTTCTGAATACCCGCAAGGACGAATTCGTGATGCAGAGGAGCCTTATATTAAAGCATCGATTATTACTCCTGCAGAATACCTTGGTTCTATAATGGCGCTATGTACCGAAAAACGTGGTGTTCAGACAAACATGCAGTATCTGGACACAAAGCGTGTTGAACTAACTTATGAAATGCCTTTGAGCGAAGTTCTGTTTGATTTTTATGACCGATTAAAAAGCTATAGTCGTGGTTATGCTTCGTTTGATTATGAGGTTATTGGATATCGTGCTACTGACCTTGTAAAGGTTGATATTCTTTTGAACGGCAAAATGGTCGATGCCTTGTCACTGCTGACTTTCAAAGCAAATGCAGTTGACCGTGCCCGCAAGGTTTGTGAACGCCTTAAGGGAGAAATTGCACGCCAGCAGTTTAAGGTTGCAATTCAGGGAGCAATTGGCAGCCAGATTATTGCACGCGAAACTGTAAACCCTGTGCGCAAGGATGTTCTTGCCAAGTGTTATGGTGGGGATATTACACGTAAACGTAAACTTCTGGAAAAGCAGAAGGAAGGTAAAAAGCGCATGAAGATGATTGGCGATGTAGAGTTGCCACAGAGTGCCTTCCTGGCTGTGCTTAAAGAGAAAGAGGATAACTAATAAAAAAAATAAATCAAATAGGGGACAGAGTTCCTGCTCACGAGCAAACGGGGCGAAGGGGTGTGTAAGGCCGCTGGCGGCCGGTGTTCTATAGCAAGGCGTTAAAAAAAATGCGAAAGCATTTTTTAGCCTTACCTTTTTAGTATTTTCAAATAGTACTCTATTTCTACGCGGACTCGGTTAAGGAAGGACTGGGTATACTGAAACTTGTGGCCGTCGGGGAAGTGGAGGTAGAGGTATTCGCGGTCTTGAACAAGTTGCGTGATTTCTTTTTCCAGTTCTTCTGCTGGCAGCTGCTTTTCGCCGGTGAGCAGGGATTTTAATTCTAATAATGAAGCGCGTTCTTTTTGTATAATGTCTTTGCGAGCGCAGCGTGGCAATCCATCTGTGTCAATACCTGTTTTTTCATGGATTGCCACGTCGCTGTGCTCCTCGCAATGACTCAACAATTCATTCATCAAATTTGCATATCTTTCCATAATCGGCGTTGTGTACATAATTTCATTCTTCTTAAAGGCTGGCTTGTTAAAGGCTGCTCCATAATTTGCATCTGTTTTTATTCGGCTGCTTGTCATAAAACGGGCATTGTCGGCCATAGCACCTTTTGTGTGTGTACGTCCAGCTGAATATGAAAAATCAAGACCATATGTGTAAATTGGAACCTTGTCATTTTTGCGGAAAATTGTTGCGTAATAAAATGCTGTAACTCCTACAGAACCGAATGGTTCATTTTTTGGAGGAAGAATTCCTGTTTTCTCAAAACGGTCTAAAAAGTTTGCTTGTGTAAACTCTGTTGTAAAGTAACTTATTTGTTCACTCTTGAAATATCTTGTAATTGCATGAAGGGAAGAAAGTCCTGCAAATATGTGTAGATTTGAGTTTTGTGTTCCAATAAAACATTTACAGATAACATTTTGCGCTTCCTCAATAAAAACTCCATCGGGCGTTATGCCGTTAGCTAGAAGAGGTTGAAGAGCAGTGTCGGCACAAAGAATATAATAATTATCTCTTGAACTTTCTTTTATATGTGTAATTCCATCCTGTGCAGATTGACCGGCACCAAAAACTAGAATTGGTTTTTCAAAACTCCCAAAATAATTTTGAATTGGAGTAGTTTGATCTATTATTGAAAGATTTTTAAAAAAGTTAGTGCAATATTTTCTTCCGAATTTTACAAGTGTTACTCTGTTTGCCCAATATGTCATTAATGCGTTTGTAACATTTTCAACAACCATATCATAAGTATTAGAATTAAGTTGTGCAGCTGCAGAAAAATCAATTCTTATAATACGCCTGAAGGTTCCACCTTTTTGTTTTATGAGTTTAGGTCCCAGATTAAAAAGTTCGTCTTTTGTAATGAAAGAAAAATTATTAATACTTGAAAAATCGAATTCCGTGGTGTTTTGATTTTGTTTTATAAAATCAAATAATTCTTCTTCAAGCTCGCATCCAATCATAAGACAATCTTCTGGTAATTTTTGCGAAAGCTCTTTAAGCCCATAGGGAAGAACAGGTGATACGCATAAAATGATTGTCTGAGGCTGAATGTTCAGATTTTCAATTATATTTAGAATTGCTTTTGAAGGATTATATTTCGAATAAAGGAATTTATCTTTATATGAAACAGTAAAGCCCTGTGCCGTTTGAACGAGACAGGGCTTTAAATTTGTCATTGCCGGGTTATCCCCGACAATTGTTTTTGTATCTGTCAAAATTAGTAACTTGCAGAAGTTAAGAAATTTTCAAAATATACAGAGATAAAGTTGTTCTCAAGCTTAGGACTCTGGAATACTACAGTTTGCGCTGTTGTCTGATCAAAATCTACAATATTTGAAGAGTAATCCGAAGGTTCGGCATCTTCTGGAGTTTCAACTGCTTCACTTCCTGTATATTGAAGAACAGCAACATCACCACCTATAATAATTGGATCTGAATAATCATTGAGTTTAAGAGAGAAAGCTTGTTTCAAGAAATCTTCATTTTTATCGGCAGTAGCAAGTGTTGTAATTGAATTTGTATCCATAGCATCATAAATAGGAGATGAGCCATAATTAAGGGCAAAGGCTGGAAGTTCATGAAGAGTAGCATTTTCATATTTTGAAACAGCAGTTGTAATATCACTTGCCTTTGCGTCTTTTACAAAGCTTTTTGCAATTTCTGCAAAGTAATCTTCAATAATTGATGTTTCATAAATGCTTATATAATTCTTTACATCTTTAATTGTGTCTTCATTAGAAAAATCTGGTGAAGTTGGTGCACCATTGTTTTTGAAGATTGAGAATCCGATTAATGTTTCTACTGCAGGACTAACTTCGTCTTGAGCGAGTACAGTTATTTTAGAAAGGTCATCCTTTTCCTTGAGAATATTTTCAATCTGATATGCAGAGTTGTTAGTAAGTTTTCCATCTGAATCACTGTAGTTCTTATCTGAGTATTCTGAAACAGCATCTTCAAAAGTAATCTGACCTTTTGAAATTCGTGAAATTACTTTATCAGCAGTTTCTTTATCGTCAACTGTGATTATAGACATATCATATTTTGTAAACTTATTAGAATTTGATTTACCGAATTTAATCTGCTCATCTTCAGGGTAGTCGCCTGTATCAAAAACTACTAGATTGAAAGCACGCTTTTCTTTTCCAAAAGAATCAAGGAATTCTGTTTCAGCTTCTGCACTCTTAAGACCAAAGAGAGTATAACCACCAAAAGAATCTGTAGAACCAAAACAGTCATCATAGTAGCGGCCAGTGTAAAGAGAATCTTTGATGCTTGTGGTAAGGCTTTCAATATAACTTGGATCAGCCTGCTTGTAAGCTTTCATAGAAAATTTTCCGTCAGAATCCTTAAAATAATTTTTAAGTTTAAGATTAATTGAATCCTGTGGAACTTCATATCCGGCTGCTTTAAGTGCTTCTTCCTGCTGATATTTAACAACAGTAGAGTTGAATGCATAATTATAAATTGTCATCTGGTTTGATTGTGTTATTTCAAGACCCTGATTTCTGTACATCTGAGCATACTGTGAAAGAAACTCTGTAAAATCAGAACCATATTCATAACTGATTTTTTTACCATTGTATTTACCAAAAACGAGTCCTTCCTGTTGTTGTGATGTTTTTGATAAAGAAGATGGAAGAACGAACGCAATAAAACAAATAATAAGAATTATTGACGCCCCAAATGTGTAAAGAACACCTTTTTTCATATTATTACCCTTTAATATTATAGTTTAAAATAATTAAACTATTTTAACATAGAAAGGCATTGTAGTCAATTTAGGGTATGGAGATTGAAAATAATAATTTATAAATAAATATGGAGTAATTAAAACTGACGCGAAGGAGATATCTTAAAAACATTTGAAAACAAAGCTGCGGAGCGTAGGAATGGCTTCAAACTACTTCGAAGCTTGACGAGCGAAGCGAGTGAAATCTTTCCTTGCAAGCTTCACCGTAGTTTGAAGACATTCCTACGCGGGAGCAGATTTGTTTTCTACTTGTTTGCATTCGACTGGAAGTCAGTTTTCTTTTGTTCCAATATATTAAAAATATTTCTTTATTTTATACAATTATGGTTTATAATATTATTATATTCACATTAAGGAGTGTTGAAATGGCAAAAGGAAAAGATTATTTTGGCTTGGGAAGACTTGTAAGTATTATTCTTGCAATTATTCCTGTAACTGCATGGCTTTTGGGCTGGCTCACAAGATTTAAGGAAGGCAAAATCATTGCAGGTATTATCCGCCTGTTATTCGGATGGAACATTATCTGGATTCTTGACCTGATTTTGATGATTCTCCAGGGCAAGATTCTCCGTGTATTGAACTGCTAGATCTAGTTCGAACGGTTAAAAAAGATGGGGCTGTCCTACAAGTAATTTACACTTCAACAAAGGACAGCCTTTTTTGACTTTAAATAGGATTTTGAGTTTTTTTGATGGTCGTTTTTTTCTTTTAGGCTTTTATAAGTCTTGCAAGTTGTTTAAGATCATATCCAA
>JAFZWX010000129.1 GCA_017617145.1 Treponema sp.
AAGGTGCACAACAAAAAGCAATAGAAACAGCTAGAAATCTCAAAACCAAAGGTGTTGATGTAAATATAATTGCCGAATGCACCGGGGTTTCTGTTGAAGAAGTTCAAAAACTCTAGTCATAAAAAAAAGGACTTGTACCAAACAATACAAGTCCGTAAATAAATTAAATCAAACTTTTAGTTTATTTCTGCTTAATCACAACATCGTCGATGTAGATGTCGTCGGACATTGCGTTATCATAATCATTAAAATATAACTGAAGCTTTTCAAGTCTGTTCCAGTCAAATTTTCCCTCTGATGCATACCATTTCTCAGTCACATCTGACCAGGCTCCACCCGTAGAGAGTTTTGAAAGCGGAATTTCGATGCTAACCCATTTATCTAATGGATAATCAATTGCACTGATTTCATATCCCATTCCCCATGGCAATGCAGCTTCTCCTTCATCAGTATCAGTAATATTGTTCAAACACTACCCTCTTATCTCTGCAACAATCGGGTCAATGTATTTTTTGTCGGTGATGTCGTATGATTTTGAAATCATTTCTATCATCTGGCGGTCGGCTTCGGTAGCGTCTTTCTTGCATGAAAGGATTTTTATGAGCATTTTCATTGCAAGCTTGGAACCAAAGCTCATTTTTTCGTAGTTCAAACCGCCCGGGCAGTAAAAGGTTTTGATTTTTGACAATTCGTCTTCGGTAAAGTTTTTGCGCAGCGATTCAAGTGCTTCAGGGTTTTCTGCAGGATTTGCACCGGTACAAAATACAATAATTTTCTTGCCGGCAGCAGAAAGGACTGGAATCTGTTTTTTGAACCATGGCACCTGTGCAATAAGTCCTGCCTTGAACCAGCCGCCAAAAACAATTGCATCGTAGTCGCTAATCTTTAATTTTCTGGCTTTTTTGAATTCTACACATTCACAGCTAGCTGCTTCGCTTATCCATTCTGCGTATTTTTTTGTAAAGCCTGTCTGGCTTGAATAAATTACGATTGATTTCATTGTGAGACTCCTTTTATCTTTTCTATAGAGATTGCATTTTTACCTGAGTGAAGTTCTGACTTTACAATCTTTTCATCCTTCCATTCAAAATCAATTGTCCAGCCGCCTTTTATGGCAAGACCACGGACTCGACCATTTTGCCAAGAAGGATTTTTTGGAAGTGCCGGCAGAAGCTTTACAACTACATTGCCTTCTTCGTCAAACTCGCTTTGAACAAGCATTCTGTAAACTGCGGCAAGAGAACCAAAGTTTCCGTCAATCTGGAACGGCGGATGATTGTCTAAAAGATTTGGCAGCGTTGAATGAGTAAAAAGCTTTACAAGCGATTCAAGTGCTTCGTCCCCCTGCTCCAGCTGCGCACGGAAATTTATAATCCACGACTGGCTCCAGCCTGTGTGACCCCCGCCATTTTCCAGACGCTTTTTGAGTGTTTTTTTGCAGGCTTGTGCTAAGTCTGGTGTGCGCTCTACAGTGATTGTGTGTCCAGGGTAAAGGCCGTAAAGATGACTTATGTGGCGGTGACCTGGTTCTACTTCTTCTACTTCGCGGTTCCATTCCATAAGTGACCCGTCGGAATTAAGCGATGGCTTTTTGAGGTGGGCAAGAACGTATTCGAAGGAGTCGAAGTCTGATTGAGGGTAAGGTTTGCCGGTATTACGGAGGGCGTCGCGAGCCTTGAGGCACCCTTTGAACAAATGTTCCAGAATCATGTTGTCCATTTCACAGCCCTGACAGAAGGCTCCTGTTTCGCCAGTTTTTGTAATGTAGGAATTTTCAGGTGAAAGACTTGGATTAATTACAAGATACGGTTTTCCGTCTGGTGCAGTGCCTATAGAATCATCTCCGGGTACAAGAAAGTCTACAAAAAATAGAGCAGCCTCATGCATAAGGTAATAATATTTTTTAAGAAAAGTTATATCCTGAGTGTATTCAAAATGTTCAATAATATGAGTTGCCATCCAGGCGGCGCCAAGAGTCCAGTAGGTTGCAGGAAGCCAGGCATCCTGAGGGTTTGCATCTCCCCAGTAGTCTGTGTTGTGATGAAGCACATAACCGCGGCAGCCATACATTTTTTGTGCAACCTTGCGGCCATTAGGGTAACAGCGTGCAAGCAGCTCAAAGAATGGAAGTTCACATTCGCCAAGATTTGCCATATTTACAGGCCAGTAGTTCATCTGCGCATTTATGTTTATTGTATACTTGCTCTGCCACGGAGGTTCCATTGAGCCGTTCCAAAGTCCCTGCAATGTCAAAGGCAAAGTTCCAGGTACACGGCTTCCCGAAATTAAAAGATAGCGGGAGAAATTTATGTATAGGTTTACAAGGGTGATGTTGGATGGGGCGGCATTTTTCAAAAGTTCAGGGGTTGGTGTTTGCGGCCCTTCGAGTGCCTCAGGGATCGCAGAAGATTCATCTCCAATTTCAACATCAACCCTGTCCCAGTAATTTTTCCACTCAACCAGATGCCATGCAAAAAAATCCTCTGCGGCAGCAGAAAGTCCAACTTCATTTATACGCCCACTGATTTCTTTAAGGTTTGACTTGCACTCGCCTGTCCAAACATCCTTTTGCTTGAGCTTTGCATATTTTTTTGCAGAAATCGGTTTATCATTCCATTTTTTATTCCAGCGCAGCGACTGAATATCTATAAAGAAAAGAACTTCATCACAACCTGCCCCGTAAAGGCAAGTCCCGCGAGTACCAGATTCACCGCCTGTTGCAACAGCACCAGCCCCCACACAAAACGGAATGCCATGCGAATCCTGCAGAAAAATAAAATCGTCATCAGCAAAAATGTTGTCGCACCACATTCCGCGGTCAAGGTAACCACAGTAATTTATTTTTCCGGGTTTGTTTGCGGTGACATGCATAAAAAGCACATCATCAACAGCGCTGATCCAGGTACGGCGGATAAACTCAATACCTTCGTCATCGGTGTAAGTTACAACAGTACATGCCTGGTCTAAAAAAAGTTCACTTTTATAAGAAGAAACAGACGCTTCATCTGCCTTATGCTGCAAAGGCCAGCCACATGCTAAACCTGCATTCTTTGGCGAAAAAAAATCAATATGAAAATCGCCGGCAGTCTGGTAGGCACGCTCGTTAAAAGAAGTTCCGCTCATTGCTTCAAAACCAAGCGATTGTGCTTCGAGCACACGCCCCTCTTTTACAAGCTCGCGAATCTGTTCAAGATATTTTTTTGTATCGGGATTAGTCCTGTTCTGTGGTCCGCCAGACCAGATTCCTTCTTCATTCAACTGCAGCAGCTCATTACAAGGGTGAGCTTTTACCATACAACCAAGCCGACCGTTACCAAGAGGCAAAAATTCCTCCCACTTTGCCGGAGGTTTATTAAAATATAATCGATTATTCATACCCAAAATCGTCATTGCAGTAGCAAACAATTGTCATTGCCGTGCTTGACACGGCAATCTCTTACTTTGCCATACTGTCCAGAATGCGTCTAAATGCACTGTCGGGTTTAGCAAGTTCTTTTGACCCGCGTGTAATTTTACAAAGCGACATACCGAATTTCTTGGCAATTTCGCGTTGTGTAGTTCCTTTATCAATTTCTTTTACCAAAAGCCATCTGTTGGCTATATCTTTGCGTTCAGCCGGAGTAAAAAGGCATTCGATAAAATCATATGCCAGTTTTTCATCGGCGGTAGTAAGAATATGACAGATTTCTTTCATTGACTCTTCGACATCTTTGTCAGCTACAGTTTTGTTTTCATTCATAGAAACATTATACCACATGTCGGCATATTTTGTAACAAAAAAATCCAAAAATAAATAAAAAAGGTGCCCGATTTCTGAAGTTCACTTCATTTCACGGACACCTTTAACTAATTTGACAAGTTTAAATTAAACTATAATAAACCATCACACATTAGTTTTTAGCTTTTGTCATATACAGAACGTCGCTGTATGCAACAGCTACAGAACCTTCTGCACCAGCAGGAGCATTCTTGTTTGTCTTGACAAACTTAAATACATATTCGGCATCTAAATAGTCGATAACTGGTTTACCGTCTTCGGCTTTGAGATCCTCGTTATATACCGGTGTATCTACAACAAATGGAATATCAGTTGATTCCCATCGCCATTGCAAGTCATCTTCACTCCAGGCAATTGGACCTACTGTAACTGGAGTCCAGGCGGTTGTTACATTTTCGATATCCTTTACAGAGTAGCTACCAATAAGACGTGCATAGTAAATTTCATATTTGTAGTTACTGTAATTAGAATAATTTTCTATCTGATTATCACATGCAACTATAGTGAACTTACCCTTATTCAAATACTCATTAGTATTTGTAAATCTGAAGCTAAACTCACCGTTTATTTCAGCAGGTACAACACTTGCACATGTTTCTTCATACCAGTCTTCAGGATCTTCAGTATCGCCATCATCATTTTCGTCTACCCAATGTCCGGTTGTTATTCTTTCAACAAAGTCACGTTTGCCGTCTTCTTTCAAAGTATAGATAAACAATACCTTAGAACCAAGACCAACATTTGGAACCTTTACCAGATACTGGAGATAATCAACAGGAACAACAACAGCAGAAGTCAATTCAGAATCGTTATAAAGATTTGTATCTGTGTATTTATTCCAGCCTTCATCTGTATTTGTCTTTGGACCAATAATTTTGTATTTTACAGAACCTACAGTTACCTTATTATCAGGAACAGTAATTACAAGCAATGCATCATTATTAATATCCTGATCTTCCATATCTGTAAAGTCAGCCCAAGCCCAACCTCTGCGAGCCCAGTCAAGACCTCCGTATGGACCAACCTTTCTTGATATAGATTTATCGTTTCCTTCATCATCTTTACCGGAATTGTCTTCAACCTTATCACCATCAGAAAGAAGAACATAGAAATCATATTCTACGTCATTGTCTGGAACAGTATATTCTGCATAATAGATTGTATTTCCATATTTATTATCTGCTTTAACAGTTACATTGCTGTCTGTATAAATATGGTTAGAATCCTTCAGATAAACCTTATAATTGTCTACAGGCCATTCCTTGTAATTTGAATCAACAGCTGGTCTCCATGAAATGCGGATTGTCTTTCCATCATCCATGTAACCGGCAGATTCAATTCTGGTACCTTCTTTAACATCAAGAGCTTCAATTGTAATTGGATCAGATACAATATATGAAGTTTCATAGCAGCCAAAACCATCAACTTTGATAACAACCTGATATGAACCTGCAGAAAGAGCCGGGAAGCTGGTAGAATAAACAGAATCCATCTTATAGAAGTTCTGATTAATATCTAATGAATCAGTAAGTGTTGTTCTGTCTGAATCAGGCATTTTTGAAACACCATATAGATCATATGCATTTCCTCTGTAAACATTCATAGAATACTGAAGATATGCTTTTGTAGGGAATGCAACACGGATTGTACTTCCATTAACCTTGAAACGAAGATTATCTTTACTGATAACGTATTTCTTGTTTCCGTTAGCTTCATACTTAACCAGGTCAAGGGCATTTACAAATTCACCTTTATCGTCAATGTATTCTGGTTTAATTGCCTTTACACTTACAGCCTTTGAACTGCCTTTTACAACATAATAAGTTGAATATTGGGTAGCATCTTCAGGATCTGCATAATTAACAATACCATTACTATCATGATCATAAGGTCGTGTATAAATGGTATATGTGTATGTGACATTATCCATAATTTCTTCGTCAATATACCAGTTATCATCTGAATCTTCGTCGGCTATCCACTTACCGTCATCACGAATGATTTCAAACCGTGTTTCACATGTAAGAGGCACTCCCCAGGAAATGTAGTTAAATCCAGGATAAGCCTTTGCCTTAATATCCACAGCATCAAGAGTATATGTGTCTATATAACTGCCACGCTCTATTTCGGGCGGATTACAGGCACCCAGCAAAAGTGTAGAAACAACAATAAACGCAATTCCTACACGTTTTAAGATTGATTTTTTCATACGAAATCCTCCATTCTATATTTTTCGAAGTGTTTTTGCCTTACAAAAACCTCTCCTAAGTTACAAATTAATTAATCTTCATCGTCATCAGCGTCTAATTCTAGTATACGGAAGGCGAAGTTTCCAAGATTTTGAGTCGTATCACTATAAGAATGCACTTCAAGATAACAATTAGGATTATCTTCATTGTAAGAGTTCTCTAATGATAATTCTACGACACGCTTTGTTTGATTTTGACATATCACGCAAAACTTGCCATTATAAACTTGCATACTACCTGTTCCAGCATCAGACAGTCTTCCTTCAAATACTGGAGCACCTTCGTAATAATTTTCTATTGTTTCAGCTGAAGCCCAATAGATTTTGTATTTTTTATCAGGTTTTACTGCAAACTTGTACAGCACGGGTTGCCTTTGGAATGAACCTGTTACAAATTTGCTTAAATCCAACTCCTCTGAATCATAAACTTGAACTGTTTCAATAGATTCCAGGAAAGAAGAACAATCATAATTATATAAATAAAAATCCCAAATATTATTAAAATTAGTAATTTCGTTATTATCATTTACTTCCAATGTAGAAGAACATGCAAGATATGCTCTTACAAAGGAAAATTCTGTTGTATATATTTCCCTGGTTATATAATTTTGAGATTTTTTCCATGGAGCTGTTCCACTTGGGAGAGTTACACTCCTTAATGTAGTATCATAGAAGGCACATGGATAAATAACTTGTGTCATAGGATTTACCTCAAGACTTGTTTCTGTGCCAAAATATCTAACTAATTTTGTATAGCCTTCGGCATATAAACAACCGTTGTTATCAATATCATAATACTTATTATGATCATCAATGATAATATTTTGAAGATTAGGTGCATACAAAGCCATTAAACCTAAATTTTTAACGCCTGAGCCCAAGGTAACTGTCGTAATAGATGTGTTATTATAGAATGCATAACCGTTAATACTGTCTACAGAATCAGGAATTACATAGCTTTCCTGGCTTAGACTATTTGGATAATAAATAAGTTGTTGCGGTTGCTCGTCCTTATATTTATATAAAACACCATTTTCGTCAAAACCAAAATATTTATTCGATTGTGACAGTTCAACTTCATTCAATTTTGAACAATCTTTAAATGCATCTAGACTAATTTCCGATACATTTTCACCCAAATAAAGGTATGATAAAGTGTCGGGGAATGCCCATCCGTCTATGCTTTCGACACTGTCTGGAAGCACAATACTTACATTGTTTGCCCCACTAAAATATCGTAAAGCATTTGAAAGTATTGTCAAAAGCCCTTTTGAATAGGTAAAATCAATATTTATATCTATTGCTTGTATGCCTTTTGAATTTAAATTATCAAAGAGATACGGAATTGCTTCATTAATATAATAAATAGGGTAAGTTCCACCCTCTCTGAAAGTCAAATCGTCAACGACATAGATATTCACTGAATCAACCGTTTTATCATAGTTTTCAAAGACTTCTCTACAATTTTCTACTGTTATTACAATGTCATTTGCACCAAGCTCAAACCATTTTGCATATAATGTTGTACTCTCAGTCAAAGGAAAAACTG
Source organism: Treponema sp. (assembly GCA_017617145.1). The sequence continues at coordinate 7,576 of JAFZWX010000129.1, forward strand.
CAGTTTTCTTATACTGATTGTCTAAATACCAGCCGTCAAAAATGTATCCGGGGCGTGTTGGAATAGGAAGAGTTGTTACCATACCAACAAATTCTAATGGTTGTTCACATTCAAAACTAACAGGAGCTTGTGAAGAATCACATAAATCAAATGAGATTTGATTTTGTATATTAAAGTATTTAAGTTCTCTTTCTGCTGAGCTTTGTAAACCACCAACTATTTGAACAATTTCCTGCCAGAAACCTATCTGGTCATTTCCGCGATACAAATAAACAAACAATCTATAAGTACCGGCTGGGATTTCGTCCTTTATGTAACTAACAACACCTTGTGAGCCAAGTGTGTTGTCGTCTGTAGTACAATATACTTTATCAAATAAACCGCCATCCATTGTATTAATTACAACAGAAGCAGCGTCAACATATTCAGAAGCCTTTGAATAATCAAGACTAAAGTTAAGAGAACCGCTGCCTTCACTGGAATAAACAAGTCTAAGAGTAATTTCTACAGTATCTTCTTCGGTTAAATCAATACTGCCAAATCCTTCGTAAAAAACATCTTCACAATGAGCAGAAATGCGGAAAGTCCATTCTGGGTAATTAATCAAAACTGATTTCGGCATTTCTATCTGAGCATTTTGTAAATCTTCATAAGACTTGTATGTACCAATATCTACAAAACTTTCTTCATAATTCTGGCGTTTTTTGGAAATAGTAAAATCACTCAAATCCTCAATACTTTGAACACCCTGCGGAAGAACAGTTCTTGAAGTATCGCCTAGACCAACTTTAAAAGTAATAAATGAATTATCAGTCTTTTTATCTGCTTGCGGTACATTAATACTGTTTGAACATGCAGATACAACAAGAATTGAAATTGCAATAATACAAGTTTTTAAAATCTTAATTATTCTATTAAAAATCACTTTGCTCATTTTTTCTTTCTCCCCTGTTAGTTAATAAAAACCTGTTTGCTGGCAGAATAATAAACAGGTGAACTGTTTTGTTCACGTTGTATTTTTTCTTCAAATGTAATAAGGTGTATACCCATATAGTCCGATTTTCTTAATGTAAGATATCCTTCTGTTACATTCTGAATACGATTCCCGTCTATATACCAGGTATAATCAAACGTACAATAATAATCACCTAAATTCTGCATATCTATATTAAAGCCTATGTAATCTTCGCCATCCATATTCCATTCATTTACATTAATAACAATATCTGTATTTTCATTTTCGATATCAACAGAAATGTCTTTTGTAATAACATCAACAGTCATGACACGGATAACATATGAACCAAAAGAATCGCACCTCAATAAAATATAAGAATAATCTGACCGTGCAGTAAACTCCTTACCATCTTGTCCATTTTCATATGGAATTCCGTCACCCTCATCGGATATCAAGTATATTTCGTATTTCGAAGATAAGTCGATACCATGTAACTTAGACTGTTTTGAATTAATAACAGCTTGATTATCGGTTATGATATAAACTTTTCCTGATTGAGTAGGCACCTTATAAAAAACATAGTTGTTCGGATTCGCAGTTGAATACTCATAAATCGTAAAACTGTTATCTTCAAGATCATAACAACTTTCGTCATATACTTTGAGTATATTACTTTGTGAAAGCAGTTTATCTAATTGTACTTTGTACAAATAATACTGATCATTATTTTTTAATATTGTGGCGTTAGTTACTGAATCACTTGTGTCAATTCGCTCACTCATTGCAATAATGTTAATAAGATCAATTTTATCAGCTTTATCCTTATACCAAAGTGCATCTGAATCATCAAAAGTCACTTTTTGCAGATTTAAGGCATTTAAGAATGAATTAGGTTCAATTACTGTTACCTGTTCTGGAATTTCAAAAGCCCCCCCCTGCTTATTCGAAGGATAATATATAAGTTCTTTTCCATCTTTTGAATACAAAACGCCATCAACGCTCTTGAACTTAGGATTATCATCAGAAACTATTATTGTTTCCAGTTTAGCGGAGTTATTAAAAGAATAAGGTGAAATATTTTCACAGGATGCTGGAATAGTTATTGTTTTTAGAGAAGAACCTGAAAAAGCATCGTCGGCTATTCCATAAGCATCATTTAATCCGTCTGGTATTTCATAAGAATCACCTTCTAAACCGGCTGGATAACAAATAAGTAAACCATATGCAAACAATACATTATCAATTACTAATGGCCATCCTCCATCATTATCTTTTCTTACTATATTGCTAAGAGAAGTACAACCTTTAAAAATATTGGTCTCAGGGAAATATTGTGGAGTCAAATCTATTGTTACAAGATTTTTACAGTTATAAAAGTTATTAGTTGAATCAATTGTATTATCTTCAGCAGCAGAAACACTAGAAAGATCTATTTCAAAATAAACATCAGGATTTGCCTGTAATGCAAGACGTATATTATCTATTGTCTCACCATCAAGAACACCAATTAACTGAACCTTTGCCGGGTTATATTTTGTACCCTCATCAATTCCGGCAATAATCTTTGAAACAGTTTCTTTTGTTGCAAGATAAGTACCATCAGAAGTAGAAGCCTGTACCCAAGTTGCCCTTAATGTAATATCAGAAGTAACATTATAATCTGTAAATAAATACCACCATCCATCTGCATATTGTCTTTCCCATCCTGCAAAAACATAACCTTCTCTTAAAGGCTCGTCTGGTTTTGTTTTTGAAAGCCTGGTCATTTTTGAATTTGCGTCATAATCAAAAATGATATTTGTGTCGTTCTTGGCATTCATATCAAATGTAATATTATAAGCAGGGTTTAATTGATTAACAGTCAGATTTCCACGGCTTGTAAGGTTTTCGGCTACCTGCAATATAAACGGATATGACAGCATTAAAGCATTGCTGTTTGAAGTTGCATAAAAGTTTACGGTTGCTTCATAAGTTCCAGCTAAAATACTGCTTGATTTAAAAATAACTTTTTTTGAATCTGCTGATTCTTTATTAAACACCGACTCAAAACTCTGTATGCTATTGTCTGAGGAATTTCTAACAGGAGTAATACTTACATCAACATGATCTACATCATCACAGTTTGCTGCACCTGAAAAATCAATAGTAATATCAACAGAACCTTTATTTTTTCCAAGATTATTTCGTCTCAAAGAAAAATCAAGAACATTTTCCCCTGCTTGTATCTGATATTCTTTAATGAAATCATAATAAGAAATATTTCCGGTTGTACATTGAAGTTCAAACGAATAATAAGAGCCAATTTCACTCTTATTGAGTATAATTGGATCATTCAGAAACTCCTGCATATTGTTATACTCTTTCGTCTGAATAAAACTATCATGAGCATAAATATTCGAATACGAAAAACGGATATCTTCTAAATCTTCCAGTTTTGGATTTTCAGGTAAAACAGTGCGTTCTGCGCCTGTTACAGAAAACCTTAGTATTACTTTATCATCTTCTAGGTTTCTTTGTTGTGTCATTCCATTACAAGAAACAAGCCCAAAGAACACAGATATAGTCATTATAAAAAACAGAATCAATGAATTAAATCTTGTTTGCTTTTTCATCTTTTACCCTCCTATCCTTATTGCTGATTCTCAATTGTTACGATAAAGGTATATGAATAATAATTACCATCATAGCCATCTGCATATCCAATCCATTCTATTACGTACACACCTGGATTATAACTGTACTCCATTGGATTAAACTGAAAGCGTGCTTTTCCATCTGAAAGATAGCCATAAGCTTCGCAATTATGACCTGTAGTGTCTGTATAACGCCAAGAACACTGATTTATTACTGTTTCACTACCAGTTGGTATTGTCACATAGAAATAATAGTATTTTTCGTCAGATTCACAATAACCGGTAACATCACTATTGTTAACATCCAGTGTTATTCTTATGCTTACATCTGCTGTAGAAATCCACTTTGCATAAACAAAGCAATCATCATAAATAGGACTATCATCATCAAAATCAACAGGTTCGTTGTAGTTCAAATCCCAATACCAGCCATCAAATTCATAATCATTACCACGTACCGGAGTTTGTGTTGGTAATAAAATTGGATTACCGTATTTTACCTGCTGAGTGAAATTATTACTTTCCCCAGTAAACGTAACAAAAGTAATGGTACAGTCTTTCAGTTCCCACTTTGCATACAAGGTTAAAGGACCGGTAACAACTGTATTTGAACAATCTTCATCGGTATCAAAAAGCTGTGTGAACTGATCATCTTTATACCAGCCTGCAAAAACGTAACCTTGTTTTTCTAAGCTTTCATCATAGTCAATATAATCACCATATCCAACTGTCTTTGAAGAAACTTCTGTATCACAATTTGTTACAAAAGATACATCGTAATAACACTTCTCCCAATGAGAATTAAGTACAGTATCTGCGGTTATTGATGTATTAAAATCAAATTTTTCTTCATCGTTTATATACCAGCCTAGGAATTTATAACCTTCTGTTTGCGGATTTTCAGGTTTTTCAACTTTGTTTTTATAGTCAACTGTTAAACTTCTGTAAAGTTGGCCATTTTTATCAATAAATGATACTGTAAAACTCTTAATTTCCCACTTTGCATATAAAGTAATGGAAGCAGTAACTGGGGTTGTAAAATCATATGGAGTTTCACATTTAGATTCTTTATACCAGCCCGCAAAATTATAACCGGTCTTTTCCGGAGCCACTGGAACTTCAACAATTCCTGCTTCATTTTTGCCAAAAATCTGTGGGGCAACATTTGAACCACCCCTGCTGTTAAATTTAACTTCATATCCGTCAAGCTTCCAGCCGGCATAAATTGTTGTTTGTTCTGTAATTGCTTTATTAAAATCAAACTTTTTATCGTTTGAACCTGTATACATCTGTTCAAACCAGCCTTCAAAAGTATAATGCTCTCTAGACAGATCTGAAGGCTTTTGCGCTTTCTTGCCATGTTCAACAGATTGCTCTGGAACAGACACATTGTCACAATCAGTTTCAAAGAAAACGCGATATACAGATTTTGACCATTTTGCATAAAGCGTAAAATTTTCATTTACAGGAGAAAGATAGTACGGTTCATTAAAATCTTTGTCTTTAAACCAGCCTTTGAAGGTAAAGCCTTCTTTTACAGGATCCTCAGGCAAAGACAGATATTCACCTTGAACTACAGTTACAGCCGAAATAGAATTTGCTCCATCTGTATCAAAAGAAACAGAATAATAAAGGATTGCATTCCATTTAGCATATAAAGTAAGATTTGAAGTCACATGTGAAGAAAAATTGAACTTTTCTGTACAGTTTGCATCGGTATACCAGCCATCAAACGTGGCATTGATTTTGACAGGATCCTTTGGTTTTGATACTACTTTTCCCGCAGTAACTGTCAGTGATTCAATTTCGTTGCCGCCATTAGTATTAAAAGAAATGGTGTAAGTTGTCTCTTCGGTTTTCACTTCTGTTGTCTCTTCGTCAGGAATGACTTCTGCAAGTTGATCACAAGAAACAAAACATAGCGAAAACAAAATGACCGCAACAATTGAAATAAAAACAAGCAATTTGTTTTTTACCTTCAACTTTTCCATAAATAACTCCTTTAAAAAAATAAGCACAAACCGTTTAAAAAACAGTTTGTGCCTACTAGAATCAAATATTAAGAAAGAACATACAAACAATAAGAATTTATCATATTTTTGTATGATATCTTTACAACACTTTTTACTATAATTCTTTTGTACATATAAAAAATTATAACATAACTTTATTGTATGTCAAATTTTTTATAGGACAAAAACAATAACTTAGCATAAAACTATGCCTTAGCAGATTAACGCTTCTACAATCTTCGCCGCATTGTCAAGTTCTGTTACATTAAGACTGTCAATATCACCTGCATCTACAGCGCGGCTTGTGTTTTCATCAATTGGAATTCGGGCAAGAACAGGGATATTAAAATTCTTTGCAATTTCGTCTATGTTGCTCTTGCCAAAAACTGTGATTTCTTTACCGCAATCAGGGCATTTTACATAGCTCATGTTTTCTACAATGCCAAGAATAGGGATATTCATCATGTTTGCCATGTTTACGGCTTTTTCTACAATTACACGGACAAGCTGCTGAGGAGAGCTTACTACAATAATTCCGTCCACTGGCAGCGACTGGAAAACTGTAAGAGGTACGTCGCCGGTTCCTGGAGGCATGTCTACAAACATAAAATCAACATCCTTCCAGATAACATCGGTCCAGAACTGTTTTACAGCACCCGCAATAACAGGACCACGCCAGATTACAGGATCGTTTTCGTTCTGTAAGAGAAAGTTCATGGACATAAGCTGAATGCCGCTTTCTGTAACAACAGGGTTCAAAGCATCCTGACCTTCTACAGCCTGGGCACGTTCATCACCTACACCAAAGCTTTCTGGGATTGAAGGACCTGTAATATCGGCATCCAGAATTGCAGTTTTAAATCCGTCTTTATTTACGCGGCTTGCAAGAAGACTTGTAACGAGAGACTTACCTACACCCCCCTTACCGCTTATAATTCCAATTACCTTTTTGATTTTGCTGTCTTTGTGCGGAGCCACCTGAAAATCGCGCTTAGAACATTCTTCGCCACAGCTTCCGCAGTCATGTGTACATTCTGCCATATAGTTTGTTACCTCTTAGTTTAAATATAATAAGGATTTTGCTTAAAGGCAAGTTAATAGTGAAATAGTTAATAGTAAATAGTAGTTATAAGCAGGCGTTGCGGGCGGCGTTTGAGCCCGCACAGGGGGTAGAGGAAAAGACCGCAGTAAGCGAATGCGAACGAGGACTTTGGAGCGAAGGGGGCTTCCCCCTCCTACTATTTACTATTTACTATCCCCTATTTACTATTCCCTTTATTAAATTACTATTCACAATAACACAATATTATAGTATAATTTAATAAATTTATTATTATTAAAAATGAGGTACAAAAATGACTTCACAAATGATCGCTATGATTATTGCTTTTGTGCTTTACCTGGGCCTTATGGTTTTTGTAGGTATTCGCAGTGCAAAAAGCAACAATTCGGCTTCGGACTTCTTCCTTGGCGGAAGAAAAGTTGGACCTTGGGTAACTGCC
>JAFZWX010000130.1 GCA_017617145.1 Treponema sp.
AAGTTCCAATTTTCTTTGCGATTGCTCCTGGCGACAGATTTTCTTCTTCATGCAGTCTTACAGCTTCCAATCGTGTTTCAAAACTGAATACTCTTTGCATAACATCCTCCAAAAAGTGTCTAGCTTTTTGGGTTCAGTTCATCGCCACCACTCCATACCCTCACGCGGAACAATTGCCATGTCATTGCGAGCGAAGCGTGGCAATCCATACATTAGAATACCTACATTTACGTGGATTGCCACGTCGCAGCGCTCCTCGCAATGACGAAAAATTCTGTGCTACTCGCAATGACGAAGTCCGCTGCGCGCCTCGCAATGACGAAGAATTTGACAATTTACAATAAATCCATTATTATAATCATTACAATTTTCAGAATTTTTATAATAATGGATTTTTTTATGCAGACAACTAAACAATATCACAACACATTACAGGATGCGGGAATACGGCCATCTATTCAGCGAACGGCTATTTACGGCTATTTGTGCGAGCACCCGGTTCACCCCGATGTTGAAACTGTTTACGATGCACTTAATCCTATTTACCCGACCCTTTCTAAAACTACAGTTTACAATACACTTAAACTTTTTGAAGAAAAACACATTGTTCAATCAATTAAAATAGAAGACGACAAGCTGCGTTTTGATGCCGAAATGCGAAATCACTACCATTTTAAGTGCACCAAATGCGGTAAGATTTTTGATATTTTCCTGGACGAAGATAAAGTACCGTCCGAAGCAAGTTACACAGGAATTATGCCGCAGGGATTTTCGTTGTCGAAGATACAGACGAACCTTTGGGGACTGTGTAAAGATTGCAGCAAATAATTTTTTACTAACATTCTATTTAATTTCCTCCGATATAAACGATATAGAAGTGTTCTAAACAGATTGTCGGATCAAGCCCGACAATGACACGATGTTTATAGAGGGGAAACATGAAAAAGATTGCTTTAACTTTTATTCTGGCTGCAAGTATTTTAATTCTGGGAGCTGGTTGTGCTTCGAAACCGGTTGAAGAAGAACCTGCTCCAAAGTCTGCACTTGAGCTTTTTAAAGCAGGTCAAACAGACAAGGCACGCGGCTTATTCAATATTGGAGAAGATATTAATGCCACAGATGAAAACGGAGACACACTTCTTCACATTTGTGCTGCAATTGATGACTACAATTCCATTGAATTCTTTTTATTCAAGGGAGCCGATTCCGAAATCAAAAACAAAGCAGGCAACACAGCCCTTCATGTTGCTATTGAAAACAAAGCTTACAATTCGGCAAAGGTTCTTGCTGCAGTAGGAACTAATCTTTTATCACGAAACAGCGAAGGTATTACAGCCCTTGATCTGGCACTCCAAAGCGATTCGCGATATTATGACCTGTTTATAAACGAAAAAACTGAAAACCTTCGCTACGATAATGGCAAAACTCTGGTTCATTATTTTGTTGAAACAAAAAACAAACGCGGAGTCGATGCCTGCATAAGTAAAAAATTCCCTATTTCCATAAAAGATGATGACGGTAAAACTCCACTCGATTTTGCGTTTGAAGATATTGACAATAGAATTTCTGTAGAAATTGCAGCTGCCCTTATTTATGGGGGCGCAGATCCTGTTGAAACAGACTTTTCTTATTTTCAGGATGCACTTTCTTCGCGCAATCTGAATCTTCGTTTAGGAGACGGACAAACTCCGCTTCATTTATGTTCAATTATGGGCCACAAGGCAATTGCAGAATATCTTTTGGGCGAAAACGCAGATACATCAGTTCAAGACAGTTCCGGTTCTACTCCACTCCACGAAGCAATCCGTTATGGTCAGCTTGAAATTGCAAGTATGCTGCTTGATGCCGGTGCAAATCCAAATGCAAAAGACAATCTTGGAAAAACTCCTATAATGCTTATTATTCCACATGATAAATTACGCGAAACTTATAAACTGCTTATACGCTACAGAGCCGATTTGAATCAGGCAGACACCTACGGAGACACAGTTCTTCATACTGCTACAATGCTCAAAGCTAATTCAAGCATAATCCAGATTCTTACTTCAAACGGTGCAGATATTAATGCCCGTAATAAGGAAGGTGTAACTCCTCTTGCAATAGCAATTCAATCAGCAGATATCACTACAATCAGACATCTTACCGACAGCGGAGCCAGCATTCATACTCAGGATACAAATGGAAAATCACCGCTTTCTATGGCTTTTGAAATGAATGATAAGGTTTTTGAAGCAACACTCAACGAAGATAACTGCGATACACAGGATTCAGAAGGTAACACACCTCTTCATATTGCACTTATAAATGACGCTCCAATGGAAAAAATTCAGTATATCATTGGGCTTACAAAAGATGTAAATATACGAAACCGCGACGGAGATTCTCCTCTTTACATTGCAGCTTCTAAAAATATGGAAAAAGTTGGAAAGCTCCTGCTCGAAAAAGGTGCCGATATTTTTTCTACAAACAAGGATAATTATTCACCACTCAGACTTGCTCTTAAAGAAGGCGGAAAGCTTCAGAACTGGCTCATTACATCAAAAACAATTGTTTCTACAGACGGAAGCGGAAACACAGTTCTTCACTATGCAGCTGACTGGGAATACTCTAACGCAATTGTAACACTTATTGAAAAAGGTGCAGATATAAATGCAAAAAATGCAAACGGAGAAACCTGTCTGTTTAATGCAGCAAAATGCAACAATCCAGAATTGATTCAACTGCTTGTAAACAAGGGAGCTTCTGTAAAGGAACGTGATAATCTTGGAAGTACTCCTCTTCATATTGCAGTACGCTGGGGTGCACAACAATCGGCAGAGATTCTTATTAAGCTTGGAATAAATATTAATGCACAAAACAGAGCCGAAAAATCACCACTTGCCGAAGCTGTAATTGCAAATAAATACGAAGTAACAAAATACCTGCTCGAAAATGGAGCAGATCCTAATTCCAGTGACGCTGTTGGTGCTACAATTTTAATGGACACAATTCTTGTTCAAAATGCAGATATCGTAAAGCTGCTGCTCAACTATGGTGCAAATCCAAATCTTCAGCAAATAAATGGTCAGAATGCTTATCATGTGGCAGCAAATATGGGAAATGAAGAAATCATAAATCTCATCAGAGAAGCAGGAGGAAATCCTCTTTCAAGAGATAAAGAAGGAAACACACCGTTCTCAATTGCTTTGAACAAAGGTACAACAATCATAAATGCAGTTCTTGGTGATTCATACAATATCACAGACAGCGACGGAAATTCTCCAATTCACATTGTTGTAAAAAATACAAAAGATACTAAGCTCCTGCAAAATCTCATAGATAAAGGATTCCCGCTTGATACAAGAAATGCAAACGGTTACACACCTTTAAATTATGCAATTGAAGCAGATGATGTTGATATGGCAACTATTCTTTTGAAAAAAGGAGCAAATCCATTCCAAACAATCGATAAAAAAGGAACAAACGGAATTACAATTGCACTTGAAAAGAACAACAAAAAAATGCTTGAAAGTATTGTAAAATATGCTTCTGGTATGAGCGACATTCAGGGAAATACAATTTTGCACTATGCTGCAAAAACTTCCTCTGTTGAAACTGTAAAAACTCTGTTATCATATGGTATATCAACAAATGTTAAAAATGTTGCGGGAGATACTCCATATACAGTTGCTGTAAGATGGAAGCGTCCAGATATTGCAGAATTATTAAAATAGATTTACAATGTAAGTAGGGCTTTTAGCAAAAACGTGGAGTAAATAATGGATACTATCACAGCGGATTCTTTACATGAAAACCTCACCTTCACAGGCGATTTGATGATAGACAGTACTTTTGTACTTTTACCACAAACAGCCCCTGTAACTAATGAGCTTATCAAAGCCCTCAAAGAATGGGAATTTGATACATTCTATTGCGAAGGAAATTTGAGCCTTGGCGGCGACATTGGAATTTCTGTAAGCACCGGCACAGATGAACCTAAAGATGATAAGAATACTGCTAAGATCGGTGAATCTCTTAAAGCTGCAATTGAACGTTCAAAAAATGTTCAGCTTGATAACAGTGACAAAGCCCGCATGGATATGGTTCAGAAAGTATATGAAGAATATATGAACTATATTGAAAGTGTATTTACTCACTATGCAACTCATAAAGAAATTGATCAGGAAGATTTGTCTGAAACTGTAAAAGAACTTTGTGTATTTATAAAAGAAAACAAACGATTTATTCTTCGCGTTAATCCGGCTGAAGGCACAACAAAAAAGAATTTCCTTGTTACTCATTCTATGCGCACTACAGTTCTGGCAATTGCAATAGCACTACAGCTTCATATGCCTCTTTCAAAAATGATAGACCTTGGTGTAACAAGTATTCTTCACGAAATTGGTATGCTCCGTCTGCCACCGCAGATTTACATGACAGATAAGAAGCTTACTCCTGGTGAACGCTCACAGATTTTAAAGCATCCTGTTTTGGGTTATACAATTGTAAAAGATTTGAATTTCCCGTTGAATATTCAGCTTGGTGTTCTTGAGCATCACGAAAAAGAAAATGGAACAGGATATCCTCAGAAAAAATCCGGCGATAAGATTTCTAATAATGCTAAGATTATTTCTGTTGCATGTTCTTATGAAGCTATTTCTTCTCCACGTTCTTATAAAACTGGTCGTTCTACTTTTGAAGCAATTGTTGAACTTTTACAGAACAGAGAACGCTCTTACGATGACAGTATTATCCGAGGATTACTTTACACAGTTTCGCTCTTCCCTATTGGTTCATACGTTTATCTTTCAAACAGAAAAATTGCTCAGGTTATTGATACAAATCCTGATAACCCTAAGACACCAATAATTCAGTATCTTACTGAAAAAGAAGCCGATGGTTCACCAAAAGTTAGTCCTACTGGAAGTAACGGCATAAATATTGTGCGTATTCTTTCTAAAGAAGAAGAAAAAGATATTCTGGCTCTTGTAAAAGATAAATATAAGGATATTGAAGAAGCACAAGCCGAAGCTGCAGCTGCACCACAGACAGAAAAACCTGCCGTTCATGTTACAAACGCAAACAAACCAAACATGACAGCAACCGAAGAAGTTGATTTAAGCGAGTTTGCTTAATTGAAAAAATTTCTTATTCTTTCCACATCCTCATGAAACTTTTCATCTATCACTGGCGGATGTTCATTAAAAAATAAAATCTGTGTCATCTCTTCGAGCGTTCGTGCACCCCAGATTGGAATTACATTTTCAAATTGACTTAAAAAACCAAAGGCAAGAGGAATATTGTCTACAAGCCCACCACCAAGCGGCTGCATTGCTATAAAGCCAACATCATGCTCGCCACAAAGTTTTACAAGCTCTACTGTATTTGGTGAACTTACCATGCTGAATGGAAATTGAATTGTTTCGTATTGCTCAGACTCAATAGCTTTTACAGCTACATCATAATTTGTAGTAACAATACCAAAGTGTTTGATTTTATTTTCTTCTTTTAATTCCTGCAGAGTTTCGTATATTTTGTCTGCCCCACCCTGTAGTGGTAAAAATTTATTTACTTCAAGCTGATACAAATCTACGGTATCGCAATGAAGTGTCATAAGACTTTCTTCAAGGTCCGATCTTATTTCGGCAGAAGTCTTGGCGCTGGTTGCGGTAGAAAGGAATACATTGCGCTTAATGTCAAACAAGGCTTCTCCAAGCAGCTTTTCGCTTACAGGAGTTTGATGAGAAACATCAAAAAAATTAATTCCTGCCTCGTAGGCCGTGCGCACAATTTTTGCAGCTTCTTCGTCGGAGTCGGCATCTGCAAGCCGCATTGCACCAAAAGCCACACGAGAAATTAATAAGTCTGTTTTGCCTAAACGTACGTATTCCAAAATCAATCTCCAAGAATCGCAGTGCTCCCGTGGAAAATGTCTTCAGCCAACAGAGGAAGTTGTCCTCAGCCATTTTCCACTACGCGCTGCGATTAATGCATTTTAATAATTATGCACGTACAACCGGCTTGTAATTTTTGATTGCCTTTTGAATGAAGAATACAAGGTCATCCAAAGCTACGCGTTCCTGCTCCATGCTGTCGCGGTAACGTACTGTTACTGTGTTGAACAGGTCGTTTGGTGTGCCGTCTTCTTTCTTTTCCTGAATTGTATCGTAGTCTACTGTTACGCAGAATGGAGTACCTACTTCGTCCTGGCGGCGGTAGCGCTTACCTACTGTTCCGGAAGTATCATAATCTGTTACAAAGTCTTCCTTGAGCATGTGCTGGATTTCCTTTGCCTTTTCTGCAAGTCCGTCCTTCTTCATAAGTGGAAGAACTGCAACTGTAATAGGTGCAAGGCGTGGATCCAAATGCAAAACTGTTCTGTAGTCTTCTGGTTCTCCAGGTGCTGCAACGTTCTGCTCTTCGTAGCCTTCGCAAAGGAACATAAGGAAGTTTCTGTTCAAACCGGCAGAAGTTTCGATTACGTAAGGAACGTACTTCTTGTTTCCGTCTTCCTGGTCGATGTAAGACATATCCTTCTTTGAATAAATCTGATGCTGGCTAAGGTCAAAGTCTGTACGGCTATGAATACCTTCAATTTCTTCAAATCCGATTGGGAAATTGTAAGTAATATCGTAAGCATCCTTTGCATAGTGAGCAAGCTTGTCGTGGTGGTGCCACTTAAGCTGCTTTTCCGGGATACCGTACTTTAAGTAGAACTGCCAGCGGTCTTTTCTCCAGCGGTCAAAGGTTTCGTCTTCGGTACCAGGCTTACAGAAATATTCCATTTCCATCTGCTCAAATTCGCAGGTACGGAAAATAAAGTTCTTAAAGATAATTTCGTTTCGGAAAGATTTACCAACCTGAGCAACACCAAAAGGAACCTTCATACGGTTAGACTGAACAATGTTCTTGAAGTCTGTGAAGATACCCTGACAGGTTTCCGGGCGAAGATAAATCAAGTGGCTGTCGTCGGCAATTGGTCCCTGATATGTTTTGAACATAAGGTTGAATTCGCGTACAGCAGTATATTTACGGTTTTTGCTTCCACAGGTTGGACAGTTGATGTTGGCGTCAATAAAAGCCTTCATCTCGTCGTGAGTCATTGTATCAACAGGCTTACCAGGATTAATTTCAGGGTTAGCTGCTACAAAGTCTTCAATAAGCTTATCTGCGCGGTGGCGTGCATTACATTCAATACAGTCAACCATTGGGTCACTGAAGTGATCAACGTGACCAGAAGCCTTCCAGGTTGTGTGATGCTGGAAAATTGCAGAATCAAGACCAACTACATCATCGTGAAGCTGAGTCATGTAGTGCCACCATTCATTCTGAATATTTCTTTTGAATTCTACACCAAGTGGACCGTAGTCCCATGCACCTGCCTGGCCTCCGTAGATTTCTGAAGCCTGATAAACAAAGCCTCTTCTTTTACACAAGCTGATAATTTTGTCCAGGGTACATGCGTGTGTGTCTTTTTCGTTATTTGCCATTTTTATCTCCTTACGACTCTGGCGTGGGCCGTTTTGTGATTTTTTCGCCAGGGCATCTCACAGGGAACGTGCCGCCCGGGCATTTTTAGTTGTATTTGATGAGATTAACATAAAAAAGGTTATTATACAATGATTATTTTTTCCTCAGGGCATTTTTCAAAAAAGTCCTTTAGCCGCTGTTCAAGGTCGGAAATATCACGGGCATTTATAAACTGAGTCTGTGCGTAGTGAGCAAACTTGAAGTTCTGGGCATAGTAGGTAAAAAAGCGCTGTAACCGCGTTTTCCAAAATTCCGGCGGCTGGTAGATCTGGATGTTTTTTATGTAATCAAGGGCAAGATTGAGCATGTCTATGGGCTGCGGTCCCTGAGGCTCTCGAAGGGTCGCTTCACCAACCAGCTCCTTAAAAATCCAAGGTCTTTGCACCGCCGCACGCGAAATCATTACTCCCTCAACATCAGGGCACGAAGCAACTGCAAAATCATAACTTTGCTTATCCTTTACATTTCCGTTCAAATAAACCGGCACCTTTTCCTTATACCTTTCTGCAAGCTTCTGGCAATAAGAATACCTTGGTGGCCGCACAAGTTTTTCCTTTTTAGTTCTCGGATGCAAGGTCAAAAGTTCCACGCCCTCGCCTACAAGCATATCGCAAAACGAAAAAAATCCGTCATCAGTAAAATTATCATCTCCAAGACGCAGCTTTACACTAAGACGCTTTCCTTCCGGAACAACAGCCCGCACTCCCCTTACCATCTGCCTTGTTTCTTCAATATCCTTAAGCATCCAGGCAATGCCCGCACCATACTTATAAATATCAGGAGCAGAACACCCCATATTCAAATCAAGACCAATTCCCGGAAGCTCACATAATCTGCGTGCAGCTTCTACCATATGCTCTGCATCATGCCCCGTAAGCTGCCACACAATTTTTTGGGGAACAGGCGCTGGATCGATATAATATTTCTCAAAAGGACCGCCCGTTAGCAGAGTCCCTGCATTAATCATCTCTGTAAAATATTCATCGCAGCCACCAAACTGCTCCACAAGAATTCTGAATGCTGGATGAGAAATTGTTGCCATTGGACCGCAGAGTAGACGCATAAGAGAAAACCCCTAATATTCTTGTAAAACCCGTTTGAGTGGTATATACTGTAATTTATGAAAAGAACACTTCAATATATATTATTTATTTTATCATTCTTTTTTCTTACGGTAAATCTTTTTGCTCAATTTTCGGAGCTCGATAATTATGTTACCCGTACCTGGACTTCTACCGACGGACTTCCAAGTAATACAATTTCTGACGTAATTCAGTCGCCTGATGGTTTTATGTATTTTGGAAGCTACGAGGCACTGGTTCGTTTTGACGGTTATGAATTTGAAACCATAAATAAATATTCAGACAAAAAATATTCTTTTATTTCTGCGCGCTCAGTTTTCCAGGATTCACAGGGAAATATTTGGGTAGGTTCTAACGACGAAGGTGTTCAAAAAATCGGCAAAGACAGTACAGTTTCTTATTCCAAAGACAACGGACTACCTAATAATTCCATACGTGCTTTTGCAGAAGATAAATCACACAACATCTGGATTGGAACTGCAAGCGGTATAGTTTATGTTACTCCCGGAAACATGATTGTAACTCCAAAAATCAATGGTGGACAGGAGCAGGATTTTGTTCTTGTCTCGCAGCTTTATAAGGATACTGCCGACAAAATCTGGATGGTTACCTCTGCTAACCACGGATTATACTATTACGCAGACGGAGCTTTTGAGCGCTTTACACAGCTTGATGAAATTGGTGACTTTACAGTTTCTTGTATTTCTCAGGATCCCAATGGAGACTTTTGGATTGGTCTTAGCGAAAAAGGACTCATTAAGTTTTCAAACGGAAAAATTACACATATAGAATCGGGAACTCTCCTTGATAACACTCCTGTTTATAACATTTATTTTGATAAATACGGAACAATCTGGTTTGGCACCCAAAAAGGAATTGTAATCTGCAATAACGGCACTTACACAACCTACGGCGGATCAAAATCAATCATGAACAGCACCATAAACTGCCTGTTCGAAGACCGCGAAGGAAATTTGTGGGTATCTACAGACTCTGAAGGTATTGGAAAAATAAGCCCCGGAAAATTCCGCATGACACTTTTGAACACAGGCGTAAATGCAATCTGCGAAGACAAAAACGGCAATATCTGGGTAGGAACAGACGAAGGACTTCAATGTTACAAAGATGGCGAAACACGCATTGAAAACGATGTAACCCAGTTTTGCAGCAACACCCGAATCAGACACATTGCACTTGCACAAAACGGAGACCTGCTTGTAAACTGCTACACTGCTCCGGCACAAGTAAGAGTAACAAAAAACGGTATCCAGAACTGGACAATCGATGACGGGCTTGCGGGCAATAAAACACGAGTTTCACTTGAAGCATCAAACGGCGACCTTTATGTAGGAACGACCACAGGGCTTTCTGTTATTTCTAAAAACGGAACAATCAAAAACTTTACTTCTGCAGACGGCTTTGTAAACGAATACATAATGTGTATTCATGAGGACTCTGCCGGTAATATCTGGGTAGGAACAGATGGAGATGGAGTTTATATTCTTAAAAACAATAAACTGGTTCAAAAGTATTCTGGATCTACTGGACTTGCAGGCAACGTTGTTTTCAAAATCACTAACGACAAGGATGGAGCATTCTGGATTTGTACTGGTACAGGTATAAGTCTTTTGCGCACAGACATAACAAACAACTTTGCCGATACAACCATCTTTAATTTTAACTCAGAAAATGGACTTCAGTCTGATTCAATTTTCCAGATGATCCCGGATATCAGCGGAACAGTATGGATGGTAAGTAACCGCGGAATTACATCGGCCTCTTACTCAAGCTTTTACGAAATAGAAAAAGGCGAACGCACAAACCTTAACATAAAATATTACACTCAGAACGACGGTCTTAAATCAAGCGGTGCAAACTCTACAGCGTTGAGCATGCTGGATTCTCACGGACGCGTATGGTTTACTATGACAGACGGCTTTGCACTTTATGATCCTCTTAAGGTTCGTAACAAAAACGTACTTCCGCTTGTTCAGATTCTAAATGTAAAAGTTGATGAAACAGAATACACTAATTTTGAAGAGCCTATTATTATTCCGGCAGGAACAAAGCACGTAGACATTAAGTACACAGGTTTGAGCTTTATTGCAAGCGAACAGAACCGCTTTAGTCACATGATGCAGGGCTTTGATACAAAGTTTTCTGAGTATACATCAAATCGCACTGTTTCTTATACAAACCTTAAGCCAGGCAACTACACATTCTTTGTGAACATAATAAATGCCGACGAATTTACTTCCCAGGAACCGGCCGTTATTCATTTTATTCAAAAGCCATTTATTTACCAGCGCTACAGCTTCTGGATTGCAATAGGTGTTTTTGTAATTGGTATGACAGCCCTTACCTTCTTTATTGTAATTCATACAAACAAAAAGCGTCAGCTCATGCTCGAAACTCAAATTCAAATGGCGACAGTTGAACTTCAGATGGCAAAGGATGATTCAGACAGACTTTTAAAAAGCATACTCCCGACTTCTATTGCAGAACGCATGAAGGGACTTTCCGGTGAACGAACAATTGCTGACCGCTTCGATAATGTAACAGTTCTATTTTCTGATATTGTAGGCTTTACAAATACAACAAGCAATGAATCGGCTGATAATATTGTTAGTTCACTTAATGCTTTGATTACCCGCTTTGATAAACGAGCCGCCCATATGGGTGTTGAAAAAATTAAAACAATCGGTGACGCCTACATGGCAGCCTGCGGTGTTCCATCCCCAAATGCAAACCATGCAGAAGTTATGCTTAAGTTTGCAATTGGTATGTACAAGGATTTAGCCGAATACAACAAAACTGCAAAAATTAAATTTAATATAAGAATTGGTTTGAATTCTGGTCCGGTAATTGCAGGTGTAATTGGTGAAAATAAATTTATTTATGATATCTGGGGCGATACAGTAAATGTAGCCAGCCGAATGGAAAGTGCCTGTTCTCCGGGTCATATACGCTTTACTCAGGCTGTAAAAGATTTAGTTGAAACCCCAACCCGTCACCTTAAATGCCGCATGGAAGAATGCGATGTTAAGGGTAAAGGTCTGATGAAGACATTTGAGCTTTAATAGTTTGCCATGCCCCTTCTGGGCGTGGCAAATTATTACTCCGATTCCTCTTCTTCTTTCTTTGCCTCTTTTTTATCTTTAATATCTGCTGCACCTATAAAAAAGCAGATAATACCAAGCAATGCCGAAAGCACCGGTGCACAGCCTTTTAAAAATGAAATCACATCATCACCCCAGGCAAGTGGCCCCATTGGAAGACACGCAAAAACTGTAAAGGCAATGAATAAAATTCCAAGTATTATTGTTATCATTTTGTCCTCACTTTAAACTAAAACTTTCTGGCAGCAGTTGGCCCAGTGTAAACTCTTTTACTTCACCTTTCCCATTGGCGAGCACAATCTTAAAATCCTTATCACAGAACTCTGCAAGCACCTGGCGGCAAACTCCACATGGCGGGCAAAAATCATCAATCTTTGGTTTACCTGCTTCATCTTCCGGGCCACCAGCAATTGCAATTGCTTCAAACTCGCGGCAGCCTTCACTAACAGCCTTAAAAACTGCTGTACGTTCTGCACAGTTACTTGGTCCATAAGCAGCATTTTCTACATTACAGCCAGTATAAACCTTGTCATCCTTCCCAAGCAAAGCCGCCCCCACATGAAAATGAGAATACGGCGCATAAGAGCGATTAGTCATCTCTATTGCTTTGGAAACTAAAAAATCATAATTCATATAATAATTGTATCATAATATTTGAAAAAAACAAAATAATTAGAAGAAATTAGAACCAATTAGAAAAAATGTCTGACACGGAGTGGACAAAGAAGCATCTGAAAAATCAGCACTCGGAGTGGAAAATGGCTGAGAACAACTTCCTTTGTTGGGCGAAGACATTTTTCACGGGAGAGTGCTGATTTTTCCTATAAAAATTATTTTTATTTTTTTTCAAAATATTATTGACATAATCGCGTATATATTGCATTGTACCACTAGAAAGAAAGATTACTAAACGACCCAGCAAAATAGCTAAGTTTTTGTAAGAAAGTGCTTTTTGTCGTGCGTATGTACGGCTTATCATTTTTTTAGATTGAGGTTACTTGAATGAAAGGAAGTCAGGTTACCATTGATCATGTATCCAAAAAATTTGGCGATTTTGTAGCCTTGGATGACATCAACTTTACTATTCAACCAGGAGAATTCTTTTCTCT
>JAFZWX010000131.1 GCA_017617145.1 Treponema sp.
ACTGTAAGTTTTTTCTTTTCCTTCATCGTTAACCCCATGTTTTTTGCCCTCTGTTTTAATTTTCGGGCATTCTATTTGGGTTAGATTTTGACGTGATTTACATGATTTTTTTCGGTTAGATTTAACGTGATTCAATGCGTCTCATTGACATATAGAGTAAATGGGTTATAATAAATATGAGTTAAGTGACTGATTTATTGTACGCTAGAAATCGTTTTGGAGAGGAGGCTTGTATATGAAAGAGCCTGACTTACAATATTTAAGTTCGTTTTCTCAAAAAGAAGAAAAGATTTCTTCAATGAATGGTTGGTTTGATTCGTTTTCATTAACTATCTTTGATATTTTACTTAATTTACAATCAAATAATGAAATTTTTGGTAATATTTTAGAAATAGGAGTTTGGGAAGGAAAATCAGCATCAACTTTTGTTGATATGCTTCAAGATAGGGAAAAAATCTTTCTTATAGACCCCATATTAAAAAAGAAAAAAGATATAATTATCACAAACTTTAATAAAATAATTGACATATCTGATGAAGATTTTTTGTTTTTTGAAATGACATCAGAGGATTTCAAAACGAAAATACTCACTAAAGATATAATACATTCTTTTCGTTTTATTCATATAGATGGAAATCATACAGCAGAAGATATTTACAAAGATTTAGAATTAGCAGACTTATTATTGCTTGATAATGGAATAGTTGCCATAGATGATTTCTTCAATATGGCTTATCCTCAAATAACAGAAGCTTTGTTGTATTATATTTTTTCAAATCCATATAAATTCAGAATCTTTTTATGTGGATATAATAAAGTCTATTTATGTAGGCCTAGTATGTTTTCAAAATATTATACTTATGTCGTCTCATACTTTCAGAAAGAATTTCGTAATAGAAACAAACAGGTATCTATCAATAAAACATCTTCGCTCGGAGATTCTTTTATTATTTCATTAACAGATTTTCATTTAGGTGATTGCAATGAAAAAGGAATACGTGGTCCTGATTGGCAAAAGAATAATATTGAAATAATTGCAGATATAAATACAGGAGAGGAGGTTCGTAAGTATGAATCAAATTGAAATGGAATCGATCGTAGAGAATTCGGTAAATGAAATTTTAAGTTTTTTTAACGATTTAACTATTTCTAGTGATGGAGATATTATGGATGTAAATTGTGATCCAAATGGTCCAGGATGTATCCATTTTAATTGTTGGGGATGTCCTACTCTCTGTTAATATGATATGGTCTGTTAGAAATAAAATTGTTTTAAGTTCTCATGGATTCCTATTATATATAGGTAATTCTTGTAGTCTCTTGAAATTGTCTTTTCAGCAGCTCTTGTCAATAATGTTGTTTATTATATTTAAGACAAAAGGAGTTTTTAAACAAGATGATTTTAAGTTATTGCAAAAAACAGGAGCTATTTTAGATAGTGAAGAAACATTTCTTAATTCTATACGAATGTTAGAAAATAGATTTAGGGCAAGTTACAGAGGATTTGATTTAACAATTTGTATTTCAGAGTCATGTAATTTTTCCTGTAGATATTGTTATGAAAAAACTGAAAAGAAAACTTGTATTATTTCATATAAAGTAATTGATAGACTTATAGATAACTTAAAACAACAAGAAAATACATTTTCATCTATACATATTACCCTTTATGGTGGAGAACCTTTATTGTCTATAGATAGAATTCTATATCTACATAATAAATTAAAGTCGTTAAATAAAAAATTGTTTTATTCTATGATAACAAATGGATATTTATTATCTTTAGAAAATTATAAAGTTTTATTGAAATTACCTATAGACAAGTATCAGATAACAATTGATGGCTTTCAAAATAGTCATAATTTTAATCGCCCGCATAAGCATAAATTTGACACATATTCTGTTATATTAAGAAATCTTACAGATATTTATAATTTCTGTAAACAAAATGAGATGCAACCAAATATAACAATCAGAGTAAATATAGATAAGCGTAATGCTGAAACATTCGTTGATTTTTATAAATATATCAATTCTACATTCTCAAACTGTTTTTCTATAAATTCTGCTTTTATTGAGGATTACAATAAAAGAAATAATCCGAATATTTTATCAACTAGACAAAGGATAAAGTTTTGTTTAAGAAATTTTTCGAATAATATATATGAAACTCGTTATTTACCTCATGTTTTTAATCGTTTAAATTACTGTTGTGCGACATTGTCTAAATCTATAGTTATAGATGCACACGGTAATGTATATAAGTGTTGGACTGATATAGGCATCAAGAAAAGAGTCATTTTTAATGTATTTTCTCCAAGAAATAGAAATTTGGTTTTGGAGTCCCAGTATTATATTGCACCAGACCCATTATATGATAAGAAATGTAAACATTGCTTTTTGCTTTTTTCTTGTTATGGTGGTTGTCCCAGAAATATAGTTGATAAGAAATCTAGAAATTGCACTTTAGCAAAATATAGACCAAAACAATTTTTAGAAGCACTTTATAATAGGAGGATAAAAAATGAAAATTAACTATGTAATTGATGAACGGATAGAATTCTTTTCATCTCTTCTTACAGTAAATGATTACTGGAATTTTTTAGCTAAGAAATTTTGGGGAAAAGAAATGATGCATCATCCATATAAGGATGATGTTATTAACTTCTTTTCCAAATTTAAGACAGATGATGTATTTTCTTTTCTAGAAACCTTTTGTGCTAGTTTACATGATTTTTCTGTTTTATTGGAGATTCCTTTTTTAATCTCACTGAATGAAACAGATGTTTCTCTGAAAAACGAAACGCTTGAAAAACTCAAACAAAATGAAAGTTTTGAAAAACTTGTCGTCCTAATAAGAGACTTGTATGAAAAATCAAATTATAACAAGTTTTTTTCAACTTTGAACAAATCTCAGTTTGATTTATCTACTGAATCTAAAAACAATATTGAGAAAGATTTGGAGTTCCTGCAATCGTATACTTCTATACCTCTTGAAAGTGTTGATATATATATGGCACCATTAATACTTGGAAATTTCTTAATACCATTGTTTTCATCAAAAATATCAATTGCAATAAGTCCTATTGATTATCAAGACAGATATGTATGGGGGAAACCAGAGGAGTATATTTTGAAGTCTGTTATACAAAACATATCTGATTTGGAAATTGAGAAAATAAAGAACAGATTAATTGAGCAGCAAGAAAAATTTGTTTGCACTATTCCGTATTATAATACCACAGAATCAATTGTCGCTAATTTGTTAAGCAGAATTATTCTAATAAGATTAAAAACTCTTTTTTATAAAGAAGATGCAGATTCTTTATTAAAAATCGAAGTTCAGAATTTTCCAGACATCAAAATATACTATGAACGATTAATTAAAAACGAAGAGAATGGAAAATTTAATTTGGATTGTATTGATAAAGTATTTCTTGATTAAATAATGAATGATTCTCTAAAAAATAGATTCTTTTCGTTTTCAACAGAAAAAAATTGTTATGTTTATGACAAATTTTCAAATTCAATAAATAGAATTGATAAAGATTTGTTTATTGAATTTGAAAATGGAAATTTTGATACAGACACTTATTCCTCTAAAGAGAAAGAACAGAAACTTGCTTTTTTCCTTAATCAGAAGGAACCTGTTTTTTCGTTTCATCCAGATGAAAAGTGTTATGTCTCAATAAATTTATCATCTTCTTGCAATATGAATTGTTCTTATTGTTTTAAAGTTAATCAATCAAGAATTAAAAAAGATACTTTAGAAGAAATTTTTAATTATGTGACAGAGGAATATTATCCAAATGCGAAAGAGTTTGTTTTTAGCGTAGGATATTCTAGTGAACCGTTTTTAGATTTAGAGCTCATTGATTACCTTGATGAATTAATCGCAAAAAAAGAAGGGTTTTTAATCCATGATGAAGATTTTATTTCTGTTACACCAGAAGAAGTATTAATAAAGTTACTGGATTTATGTGGACAAGATGCTAAACTCATAATTAATCAGGAAAACTGCATAGAATCAATTAATACAATTTTAGAAAATATCGATATCAATTTATTTTTGGATGATAGTTTCTTAAAAAAAATAAGTGCTTTCTACTATAATTTCCTTGAGATTTCCAGAGTTTTATGTAAATCAAAAAGGGTTCAAATTAATCGTAGAATAGTTGAACAATTATTTTATGGAAAAATTAAAATTTTTGATTGCAAACAATATTATACTATTTGTTTTATGACTAATGGTTTTAATATTTCACCAAGAATTATCAATTATTTAAAGATGAGACTGCTAAACAATATATGTATAAGTTTAGATGGGAGTAAAGAAATTCATGATTTATATCGCAAAGATCAAAAAGGTTCCGGTACTTATGATAAAATTATTAAGAATATAACATTATTGCAAAAAAGTGGAATTGAAGTATATGTTTCATGCGTTATTACTCCTAATTCTATTAATCTGATTGAAATTTTTGAGCACTTATTATCCATCGGAATAGTAAAAATTGATTTTCACTATATGAGAAATGTTAAAATTGAAAAATGTTTTACGGTAGAATCTATTGAATTATTGAATATGGAAATAAATAGATTATATAAAAAACTCAAAAATGATTTACAAATGAATGATTATCGTTTGTTAAAGGCTTTGATAGATAGTAAATTGTTCTTTTTCTTACGATTAATTGTAAAAAGACAATTTAATTTATCAAGATGTAAGTGGGGTTATGAAATTATTTTTGACACAAAGGGAAATATATATCCATGCCAGTATATGTTGAGATTTCCAGAAAAAAAACTTTCGCATTATATGGATAGTCGCAGATTAAGTGAAATTCAAAAGCCTATTTATTCTAATGAACTGGATAATTGTAAAACATGCTGGGCTGAATACATATGTGGAGGAACTTGTCATTATAGTTCTTATGTAGAAGAAGGTGATATATACAAGACTAATAGAGTTGAATGTAAATATAATAAAAACCTAATAATTAATACTCTGGACTTTTGTATTTTTTTAATTGAGAATAATTTATATAAACAAGTATCTGAGTTTCTTTAATAGGTATTCCCCCTTGCCCCCAATTGCGCTCCGCATCTAAGCGTTGCAGGAAGAAAAAGGAGAAGCGTAGCTTTGTAGCAAGAAGAAAAGATATGCGTTGCTTGCAACGTATAAAAAGCTTATCCGTTGCGAAAGCGTTGCTTGATTTGATTAAGTTTGAATTATATTTGTTTATTTCTGAATGTGTTTGAATTGCTTATCTTTTAAATATTTATTTAGCAACGCTTATTCCTAAGAAATTAAAATTATTTTTATATGTAATATAAGAGTAAATGAAAAAAACGCATATAAGAGTATATGCGTTGCTTTTATTTAAAGTCAGAAAATGAAACTTTTAGACCGCTCCGCGCGCTCTCCCCGCAAGTTTTGAAAATCATCACGGGGCTGTCCTACAAGTAATTTACACTTCAACAAAGGACAGCCTTTTTTGACTTTAAATAGGATTTTGAGTTTTTTTGATGGTCGTTTTTTTCTTTTAGGCTTTTATAAGTCTTGCAAGTTGTTTAAGATCATATCCAAT
>JAFZWX010000132.1 GCA_017617145.1 Treponema sp.
ATTCGCTCATTATTTTTTTTGTAAAAATTGTACCCGACGGCTCTTCCGAATTAGGCAATCGAGGATTGTTAAACTTTATTTTTCCATTTCAAGTCATTGATTTTCAATTACAAAAACCAATTTCGGAATAAGGCTCGAAAAGGGACTGCAAAGATACAAAAAGTTTTAATACAAACGATTTATAATTAAAAATAATTTTAAAAAATCAAATTCCAAAAACATCATGTAGAATTTCTTTTTTCTGTTTTGGATTTGAATTCAATAAATTGATATTATGTTCAGCTATAAATTGTATTAATTCCCATTCATCTTCACGAAGCGGATGGTATGTTTCGCTTGGGAAATGCATCAGGTCTTCAAACTCATCAATTCGGGAAAGAATATAATCAGTTTCCTCTGTAATAGTTTTAAGCATATTCATTAGTTGAGCGACTGTTTTTTCCGATGCGTAATGCGCAAAAAGCAAGAAAGATGCTGTTTTCTTTTTTACACTCCAAACTTTCGAAATATAATCATGAAAAATTCTGTCAAATGAGGGCTTACCGATGACGGTCAATAGTTTCTCGGTTTCTTTTTTACAAAGAATTGCTGCGGCATATAGAACATGCGTTTTGTAGCCAAGTTCATATTCCAAATCGTCTTTCCTCTCTTTTGCTTCTTGGGGATTAAAAGTTTCTATGTAATCAAGGTATTTTCGATACATAGCTTCACCATTACCAGTAATGCCGAGCATTGAATCCATTAACCTGTCGGCGACTTGATCCAATTTGTTAATATCCTGGACACCTTTATTTATCATATCTTGAAGCAATTCGGAATTTAATTCAACGTTTTTATGCTCCAATTCTGTAAGATGTGCAATTAGTTGAAATAATTCATCGTCCATAATTATGTTTTATTTAATAGCCTTTTTTTCTTGATTTTTCAATCTTCTCTCAACTTTTTTGACATCTTCCGCAGATGGCAGGTTTTCCGGAACTATACCTCGTTTTAACAAACCATCGCGAACAGCAGAGTTGTTGTCGATATGCTCTTGCTCAATAGCTGACTGGCCGTGCAAATCTTTTGACTGTACATTTACGGATGTCATCTCGGCTGCTAAATCTTTAGCTTTAATGCTTAAAGTCGGCAGAAAGTCGGCAACTGGACGATTTTTAGGAACTCCCATTTTCTTTTTCAATAGGGGTGTGCTCAAATTGAAAAGAGCTTTGTCGCCTTTCGAGCGAATCATTGCGAACCCCATGTCATCGACACCTCTTTCGTATAAGATTCCAGATAGAATCTTTTCGGTTTCCTGCAGTTTCGCTCTTGCCTGAACGCGTTCAACTTCAAGCAGTCGCTGCTCGATAATTTCGGCCTTTCGTGTTTGAACTGCAAAATAAGTCTGTGCGAATGCAATTTGTGGTTTCCGAGGGTCCCCGTTTTGTGCAATTAAGTAACAAGCGTAGCGTGTCAAAAGCACGTCTTCTACAGTTTTTTCAGCACCTGAGCCAAGTTGAACCATTTTGCTGACGTCAGCAAAATGGTATTGTACATTTTGATTGACATTTTGGCATGATTCTTTGGCTTTCCCTATGGCATTCAAGAAGTTACGCCATTGGGTGTAGCCTAAAATAGGGTAGAGGTCTCTTGCGCTCCAACATACGACGCCATCAAATGTCGTTGCCGCTTTTTCGAATTGGTTGAACAATTCTTTGATTTCGGTTGCTTTCATAATACTAAAATTTTATAAGTTGTTAATAATCAATTAATTTTGGATTTTGTAGAGATGATATCATCTCTTAAATCTTTGCTACAAAGATACAAAAAATATAGTTTCTGAGCAAGAAAAAATAGAAAAGTTATCAACAATTATAAACAAAAAATCGGCTTGATAATTACCTTGATTTGTTAGTTGCACCGCAACGTTTTGCTGACGCCAGCAAAATGATATTTTTATCAAAAGATTTGATTTACAGCGTATTAGCTAATGTTATCATCTGTTTTTATTTTATGTATCATCTTGCTGACGCCAGCAAAATGATAATACTTTGTATTAATCCAGTCTTTTTCACCGCGAAGCGACGCGGGGGCGAAGCGATGATGAAATTTTTCAAAAAGATTTTGTTTTTATTAAAAAGAGTGTTATCTTTGCAGGGTTTAAAAATATAAAAAATGTAGGAACAATAAAATATTAAAAAATATAGCGTTTGCTGCTATTCGGCACCGTCTTGGAACTTAGGAAATTTCGAAAGGTATAGTCGAGAATAGGATGCAAATGTCTGCGCTATGGCGTGGACGGCACTTATCTGACTGTACGGGCATCCTAAGGCCTCAAGACGTGGATTCGTGAAGTTCACGTCTTTTTTGTTGCCTAGTTGTCCGT
Organism: Treponema sp.; assembly: GCA_017617145.1. The sequence goes on from JAFZWX010000132.1 coordinate 2,366, forward strand.
ATGCTGAATTTTGCAACCGCTCAAAAATAAAGCGCGGATGTCAGAAAAATACAAAGAAGTATCTATTAGGCGAGAAGATGTTTTATTAGCCAAAGATAAAGGATATGAAACTTTTGCACAATTAATCAAATCAACTAGCAATAGTGGTGATTTGGTGTTTATTTTAGAAAACACAGGAAGCATTCCTCCATCATTTGGGAGAGATTGTTTTGTGGAGTTATTAAAACATGACAACAAAGATGTAAGATTATGGGCTGTTAAAAACCTTGGAAAGTTTAAATCAAAAGATTTAATAGATTTATTTAAGAATATTGTTGATAAAGACCCTAATACAACTGTAAAAAGGGAGGCGGTGTCATCAATAGGTCGTTTGCGATCAGAGGATACAATACCCGTATTATTATCAATATTAATAAACAAAGACCCTAAAATTGTTTGCCAAGCTATTAGGGGATTGTTGGTTTTTAAAGGTAATCCGTTGGTTGATAAAAATCTAAAAAAGTTGATTAACCACGAGAATGAAATGGTTATCTCTGCAATCAAGAAGGAATACTATTTCGAAGATGAACAAAAAAAGACAATATTACAACACACTGATACTTATCCATTCATGATAAATACGGTGGTTAATGGTGATGTTAGGGATGTTTTAAAATATGTCCCAGATGATAGCATTCATTTGACATTTACATCACCGCCATACTATAATGCAAGGGATTATTCTATATATCCAAGTTATGATGCCTATTTAAGATTTTTAGAGGAAGTATTTAAAGAAACATTCCGTATAACAAAAGAAGGAAGGTTTTTAGTGGTTAATACATCACCAGTTATTGTACCAAGAATAAGTAGGGCGCATTCAAGTAAACGATATCCAATTCCATTTGACCTTCATGATAAACTCATTAGGATAGGATGGGAATTCATTGATGATATAATATGGATGAAACCAGAGTACAGCGTAAAAAATAGAATAGGCGGATTCCAACAACATAGAAAACCTTTGGCATATAAACCCAATTCAGTTACAGAATATCTTATGGTTTATAGAAAGAAAACAAGCCGTTTGATAGATTGGAATATTCATCAATACAGCAATGCAGTAGTGGAAAAAAGCAAAGTTAAAGATGGTTTTGAAACCACTAATGTTTGGCAAATATGTCCTAAATCAGATAAAGTTCATTCGGCTGTATTTCCGATAGAACTTTGTAAAAGAGTAATAGAATACTATTCTTTCGTTGGTGATATCATCTTTGACCCATTTGGAGGCAGTGGAACTGTAGGAAGAACTGCAAAAAGTTTGGAAAGGAAGTTTTTCTTGACAGAATTAGATTCAACATATTTTGAATATATGAAGTCTTTCAAACAAAATGATATGTTTGAAAACAACCCGACTGTGTTTATGAATCTTGAACAATTTAAAAATATAGCAAAATGACACTAAAAGAGCATGTTATTAAAGAAATAGTATTGAGAGTTATTAAATCGCAAGATTATAGAATAGAGATTGTGAATCTGATAAATGCTGAGTTTTTGCAATTTGCCATTGATTTTTTCAAAAGAATTGTAACAGCAAAACTTAACTCTGAAACTATAACTATTGATTGGTATAAAAATGCTTTTATGAATGAAGGATTATCCTCTGATGAGATAGCTATAAATTCAGGATTGAATAAGAAAACCATAAGTAATATGTATCGTTCTGCGACTAAGCAGATTGTAATTGAAGCATCTAACGAACATTTTGAATCATTGTATAATAGTATACAAACTTTGGTTGAGAACGAATCCGATGTTGATTTAATTTTAACTATTAAATTTCAAGGTGTGAGTGTTGATTTGAATGTGAGCGAAAGTCTTATCGTTATAAATACGTTGGCGGTTAAACGAGCGGCATTGAGAGGTGGTATGTGGAGTAGTGTGGGTAAACGGGCAGAAAAAGTAATTATGCTCGCTTTATGTAGATTATATCAAGTGAGTTCTAAATATTATAACGCTGAGCACTTTGTTAAAAACAAAATGCTTGATGTTGATAGAGAGATTGATTTTTATTTGATCAAAGGGGATAAGCAATATAGGTGTGAAGTTAAATTAATGGGGCAAGGGAATCCAGAAAGTGCTGATGCTATTATTGCACGAAATAGCAGTTTGTTTGTGGCAGATACATTGTCTCAACAAAACAAAAACCAATGTGATCAACTTGGAATATGCTGGGTGGCATGTCGTGATAAAGAAGGTTTCAGACGGTTTAAACTTGCTTTAGAAAAATTCAATATTCCATATATTGATTATGTTGGCGACCTTAATAAAGATCTGCCGATTATATTAGATGAATTAATATAAACCATTCATTTATAGCAATAATCCGAAAAATTTTAGGCCTTAAGGTTATCGCTTATAAGGGCTTCGCCCCCACGTGGTTTACAGCACGGGCCCGCGCCAGACGGCGGTTAGAGCTTCGGCTGGCGCTTGATCTTTTGGTTACTTTTCCATCAAGGGAAAAGTGATAAAAAACCGCCCGTTAGGGCAAAACGATAATTTTTCAAAAATCCTGATTTTTATAAACTTTTTTGTATCTTTGCCAAAAATTTATCTTTATGGCACTGAACTGCGGAATTATCGGACTTTCCAACACGGGAAAAACAACTATATTTAATTGTATATCAAACACTAAGGCGGAAATTGGCTTCGCCACGAAATCGAATATCGGAATGTGCG
>JAFZWX010000133.1 GCA_017617145.1 Treponema sp.
CAAAATCAATGGCGATGTAGTCTAGGTTATTGGTCATTCTTTAATATTTTAATTTGCAGATTTTTATTTATCAAGCCGTTTTCTATATACTTGATTCACGTTTATCATGTAAAATATAAATCGGCAGGAGAAAATCATGATTCAGATATTCGGGACATTAAAAAACTTTGATGTAAAAACTGCACAGCGTTGGTTTAGTGAAAGACGGATTCCGGTTCAGTTTGTGGACCTTAAAGAAAAAGAAATGAGCCGTGGTGAATTTGACAGCGTTGTTGATGCAATTGCCAGAGAAGTCGGAAGCCGTGCCGATGCAATTGATCAGATGACCGACAAGAAATCAAAAGACTATGCCAGCATTGCCTACCTTGACGACAGCGACAAAGCAGATAAACTTTTTGAAAATCAGCTGAAGCTTATGAAGCAGCCAATCTGCAGGAATGGAAAAGATAAAGCCACCTTGGGTTTGGCGCAGAAGACCTGGGAAGGATGGAAATAAATTCTGAAGAAAGAGTGGATGAGCTAAAAAATAGTCCCGACGGACTATTTTTCTTAACGCTCTCCGATTAATCAACGCGCATAAATGCGCTTCCTTAGGTCGACAGAATGTACATTATGACTAGTAATATGTATAGGTTAGTGTATAGCATCACTCAAACAAATCGTTCATTGTAACTTCACTTTGGATTCTGCCAGAATGAGAGTTTTTCTTTATTCCATAAGTAGTTACCATAGTAAGGTGCAATGCTTTTTTCGAACCAGTTTCTTTTCGGAAGCATTCAATTTTATTAATCAGCTTTTTCTCATAATCTTTATCTATTTCATATTCATTTGCTGCAAATTTCATTTCACAGATATTTATAACTTTATCACGCCGATCTATAAGCATATCTATTTGAGCTCCATCAGATTCATCTGTTGCCTTTGAAAACCATGATGAAACTTCTGTAAGAATTCCTGAAATACCAAGCGTTTTCTTTATCTGCTGGATATGGTCTTTACATACTTGCTCAAAGGTGAATCCTTCCCAGGTCCTTACAGAAGGATTATCAATTGAATTAGACCAGAATCGTTCATCTTTTCCAGAATTATTCTTCAGAAACTTATAATAAAATAAAGTAAAGTAATCTGAAAGTTGATATAGAGTATCCTGTTTCTTATTTCCAAAGAATTGATAAGCTCGAACAAATTCTGAATTAACAAGGTTCTCAAGAATTTTTGTTAGCGTACCATTAGGCGGAAGCTTTGTAATTTGAGAAATTTCTTTTCTTGTAAGCCCCATTTTCTTTGAACTTAATGCTTCAACAACTTTCAAATACTGCTCGCTGTTGTTGAAAAGCGTGGCATATAGATGCTCAAATTCATCCCATAACAATGCACGCTTTTTAAAAAACATATTATCAATATTTGCTTCAAGCGAAAGTGAATTATCCAAAAGACTCAAATAATATGGAATTCCTCCCATTATCATATAATTCTCTACTATCTGATAACGAGACCACTCAAAGCCGTTTACCTTGAGATATTGTTCTGTTTCATTTAATGTGAATGGCTCAAGATACAGCCTGCAAGTCTGTCTGTTGTAAAGCCCGCCTTTATTTCCTGCTATATTATCAACTAACCAAGCAGTTGCCGAACCACAAACAAGACATACAAGATTATCCTGGGCAGAACCCCAGTTATTCCAGAAATATTCAAAGGCTGAAAGGAAATCGCTTCTTGGTGTATCAAACCAAGGCATTTCATCAAAAAAGATAACATGCTTTTCGTCTTTAGAAAGAGTTTCAAGATATTCTCTTAAAGAAAAGAAGGCCTCTGCCCAGTTTTCGGGAGTTTTTAGTTTTTGTTTTGACTGTAGATTTAGTTCAGTAATAAAGTTTCTGAACTGTACTTCTTTAGTTTGTGCATATGATCCGGCAACCTTAAAATCAAATCTACCGTTGAAGAAGTTATTTATAAGAAAAGTCTTCCCTACCCGTCGCCTTCCGTAAACAATTATGAGCTGTGCTTGATTTGCATCCATGCATTTTTGAATCTGTTCTATTTCTTTCTGTCTGCCAATAATCTTTTCAATCATAAAACTACCTCTTAAGATAAAAATAACATAGTTTTAGACTGTTGTAAAGGTCTATTATATCTAAAACTCAATTAAAATATAACATTTAGACATATAAAAGCGTCAACGACATATTTATTATGTACGGTTTCTAACATAATAAATATCTTTTAAAGATTTATCACATCACATACAGTAGTTTATCCAACAATCTCTTCATAAAACTCTACGGCTTTCTGTAAATCTTCTTCGTTCGGACGACCTTTGTTTAAACCACCTACAAGCTTAAATGGTCCAAAGGTATCAAACGCAAGACATGAATAATGTCCAACAAGAAAACATTCCTTTGATTTAATAAGCTCTTCCATATCCTTAAGATACGAAGGACAATCTGCGCCACAGGTATAAATTACAAAAGTGTTTTTGTGAGCCGGCAGGTTTTCTGTAATAAAATTAATCAGCGCTTTGTGAAATTTGCTATAGAAGATCCCGGAAGCAAAACCAATCAGGTCGTAAGAAGACAAATCTTTCAGCACAGTTTTTGTAGCATCAATAAGTTCAACATCCGGATTCTTTGCTGCAATTGCCTGCACAAGCTTTTCTGTGTTTTTGTGATGCACGCTTGCATATACGATTGCTGTTTTCATTCTGGGGCCTCCTTTTCTAATATAAAATAATATGCGGAAATTGTATACACAATTTTTATTATCTTAATGTATGAGAAATAAAAAACCCTTCTTTAGTTGTTAGCTAAAGAAGGGTACAAGGCACCGGGCTTTTATGTCAGATTTGGGAGTTAAGCTCCTTCAAACTTTTCCAAAACTATTGACTGGAGCGGGATAACCCCCCGCAGGCGCTACTCTGTCAGGAGTTCGCATTTTCTGCTGCTTGTGCCTTTAAATTATGCTACTAATTTATCAAACTCGGCATATGGTTCAAGCATCTGAAGCATGAATTCATATGGAGTAATAACTTTAAGGTCGCCGCTTACTACATCTGCAAAGATATTTGCTGATGCACCGCTTACCAGCTTTACTCCCTTCTCGTTCATAGTAACAGGAAGGTGTGTATCACGGGCTTCTACGTTCCAGAATACGATTTCCGGAAGTTCGTAGCCAGCTGCTTCGAATTCTTTCTTGTAGAATTCGAAGGTTGAATCCTTAGATGAGCAGCAGTCGAATTCCATATCAGAAATAATCAAAACCCGTTCAATCATTTCTTCTTTTGGAACATTTCTGTTCTTTGCTACATTAAGAATCAAGCGGTATACTTTTCCAATATCAGTGTTAGAACAGTCATCATACTTTGAAATAAAGTTCAATTTCTTTTCCAAAGTATCCGCAGTTTCTGGAACCTGAATCAATTCCGGCTTTGAACTGAAGGTGATAAAGCTGTTCTTATATGCGCCATCAAGCTGTTCTGCAAAAAGCAGAGCCAATGATGTAGCAATATTAATTGCAGCAAAATCTCCACTTCCATACATAGAACCTGATCCATCACGAACAACAATTGTTTTTGAATCAAAGCTTCCACGGTCTAATGCCTTCCAACTTGCTTCAAGAGGAAGTGCTTTTTCATTTGGAAGATATTTGAATCCTCTCCAACCATCCATGAATGGGGCAACAATCTGATAAGGATAAAGGGTCTTAGTATTAAGCTTTACCCTCTCCTCTTCAGGGATTTCTTCACCACGAGCAAGCTTTTCAGCCTGTTCAACAACCTTGTTCAAGAAGCTCTTATAGCGCTCTTCATCATTACGCATAAATGCCTTCTTGTAACGAAGCATTGCCTGGCTTGGCTGCTTTGAATAATCAAAGGTGTAATCCTTACGACGAAGGTTATCTTCAAGAATCTTGATTTCCTTACGCAATGCAGAACACAACTTACGGTATTCAACAGCTTTCATGTAAAGAGCCGACATCAGAATTTTTGCACGAGCAACACTTTCCTTTGACGAAGTATTGATAGAA
>JAFZWX010000134.1 GCA_017617145.1 Treponema sp.
ATCTGCTTGAACTGAAAAAGAATGTGGACATTCTCCAGGAACAGCTCCTGAAAATGTCCATCAAACCTAAATAATTTCGGTTAGAATTCTAACATGATTTACGGTTAGATTTCGGTTAGATTTTTACATGATTTAATACGCAATGTTAAATATTGAAGAAAAACTGCATGCATAATATACTTATGAATGAGGATTTTATGAAAACATTTTTGAATGAAAATTTTATTTTACAAAGTGAAGAAGCAAAAACACTTTACCATAAATATGCCGAAAACGAACCTATTTTTGATTTTCATAATCATTTGTCGCCACAGGAAATATTTGAAAACAAACCTTTAGGAAATCTTGCAAATGCATGGCTTGATCATGATCATTACAAATGGCGTGCTATGCGTGCTGCCGGAATAGATGAGAATCTTATTACAGGACACCTTAAGGCTGGTACTGGTACTGAGCCTTCCGAATGTTATGATTATGAGCGTTATCTTGCTTTTGTAAAAACGCTTCAAGGATGTATAGGAAATCCTCTTTATCACTGGAGTCATCTGGAATTACAAAGATACTTTGGTATAACTGAACCTTTGACAGAAAAAAATGCTCGTGCGGTTTGGGATAAATGTAATGAACTTCTTTTAAAGCAGGAATATACTCCACAGGGACTTTTACGAAAGATGGGTGTAAAAGCATTGTGTACAACTGATGATCCGCTTGATGATTTACAGTGGCATAAAAAAATCGCTCAGTCTTCAGATTCTAAAAATTCAGGAACAGAAAGTATAAAAGTATTACCTTCCTTCAGACCGGATATGGTTTTAAATGCCGATAGCCCTGATTTTGCAGATTATATTTCTCGATTACAAAAGGCATCTGGCATCAAATTTAAATCAATTACAGATATGTTATCAGCGCTTGCTGCCCGAATGGATTTTTTTAAGCAGAATGGCTCTCTCGTAAGTGATCACTCTCTTGAAACTGATTTTTATCTGCCTTCAAATTTTGATGATGTTAATTACATTTTTGAAAAAGCCTGGATTGGAAAACACTTAAAGCCAGAAGAACTTGCAAAATATAAAGGTTATGTACTTATTGAACTTGGAAAACTTTATGCACAAAAAGGTTTTGTAATGCAGCTTCATATTGGTGCCTTGCGCGATAATAATTCAATGCTTTTGCAGGAACGCGGAAAAAATGTTGGTGTAGACAGTTTGAATGATTTTAATTTTGCGCAGCAGCTTTCGGCTGTTCTTGACGGTATTTATAAATGTTCCGAATCTCCAAAAATTATTCTTTATAATCTTAATCCTAAGGATAATGAAGCTCTTGCAACAATGGCAGCAAATTTCCGCAACTGTTTGTTTGGGCCTGCCTGGTGGTTTAATGATCATAAAGATGGCATTGAAGAACAGATTCGTGTTTATGCAAGAACAGCAGTACTCGGAAAGTATGTTGGAATGCTTACCGACAGCCGAAGTTTTTTGTCTTATCCTCGGCATGAATATTTTAGAAGAATACTGTGTAATTTTATAGGAAATCTGGTAGAGCAGGGTGAGTTCCCTTGGGATGAAGAAATGCTTGGTCAGATAGTAAAGAATATATGTTACAAAAATGCCGTAGAGTTTTTTGGGCTTAAATAAATGAAGAATAAAGCTTTTGGATTTTTGTTAATTCTTGTTGTATTCATTTTTGCATCCTGTACATCAAAGGATGAATTTGATTGTGATGAAATAATCAATCCTTCATATGCACAGGAAATTGACAAAATAGAAAAATATCTTGAAGAAAAAAAATTCGAAGGCGCAGTACTTGTTGCAAAAAATAAAGATATTGTTTTTGCAAAAGGTTATGGACTTTGTGATAGAAAAAATCCTGATGCCGGCGAAATAAAAATTAATACAACTTTTGAAATCGGTTCAATAACAAAACAGATGACAGCAGCCGCCATTATGCAGCTTGTTGAAAAAAAGAAGCTTTCGGTAAATGATAAAATTTCGCGCTGGTTTCCTGAATATCAATATGCCGATGACATTACAGTTGAAATGCTTTTGGATATGCATTCCGGGCTTACAGATTGTTTGAATGCACCTTATGAGTTTTTTCCAAAAGAAATTGCAGACAAAATTGAACGGGCAACTGTGCGCAATGAACCTGTTGAAGAAGAAATCATTTTAAAATATTTGAATGACGCTCCGCTTTTTATAAATCCGGGTACTGAATATTTTTACTGCAATACAAACTACTATCTGCTTGCCAAAATCATCGAACAGGTTTCGGGGCTTTCGTATGAAGATTATATGAAAAAGAATCTTTTTGTTCCGTGTAAGATGAATAATACAAATATTGATTTTCAGAATACCGATACACGTGGTTATGACTGGAAGAATCGTTATTATAGTATTCCTGCAGGTTTTTCTACAGGTTATGGTGATGTAAATTCTTCTATAGTCGATTTGTATAAATGGACAGAACACTTTGTAAATGGAAAGGTTGTTAAGAAAAAAACTTTTAAGAAAATGATAGACAGCGATTCTTACGGTTATGGAGTTTATGTTCAAAATGGTGAAATTTTCCACGGTGGTGCAACAAATGTTTTTAATTCATACAGCACATATCATCCGGAATCAAAAACGACAATTATTATTTTAATAAATCGTCCTCAAAACGAAAAATATGCAGCTACCTTTGCACGCGGGATTCTTCGGATTGTGATTCCTGATTCTGCTGAAGGGTTATAGAGTAACGCCTTCTTTAAAAATTGCAATTTCTCTATAACCGTTTGTTTCGTTTTTAGTTTGGGTCCCTTCTGCAACACTAATTACAAAATTGAAGAAATCTTCACGCAGGGATTTTCCTTCAAGAATTGGGCTTGCATCAAAATCTATCCAATTTGATTTATGTTTGGCGAGATTCTGATTTGTAGCAATTTTAATTGTTGGAACAGGAGCGCCAAGAGGAGTTCCTCTGCCTGTTGAAAATAGTATTAAATGACAGCCTGCTGCAGTTAGATTTGTTACTGCAACAATGTCGTTCCCGGGACCGTTTAAAAGATTTAAGCCATTTTGTGTGAGTGTTTCTCCGTAATCAAGAACATCTACAACTGCGCTGGTTCCGCCTTTTTGTACGCACCCTAAAGACTTTTCTTCGAGAGTAGTAATGCCACCTTCCTTGTTCCCGGGGGAAGGATTTTCGTATACAACCTGACCATGCTTTGTAAAATAATCTTTGAAGTTGTTTATGAGCTCTACAGTTTTTTCAAAGGTTGCGCGGTCTTTGCAGCGGTTCATAAGGAGTGTTTCTGCACCAAACATTTCGGGAACTTCGGTAAGGACTGTCGTACCACCAGCTGAAGTCAGCAGATCAGAGAACTGTCCTATAAGTGGATTTGCAGTTATGCCAGAAAATCCGTCCGAGCCTCCGCATTTTAATCCTACTTTGAGCTTTGATAGAGGAACAGGTTTTCGAGTAAATGTAGCTGCGTAAGACTGCAGTTCTTTTATGAGCTTTACGCCCTGTGCAAAATCGTCGTCGTAATCCTGGGCGTTCATGAACTTTACGCGGTCTGTATTTATAGGGCCTGCCTGTTCCAGAATTTTTTTGAACTCGTTTATGTTGTTGTTTTCGCAGCCAAGTCCAAGTACAAGAACTCCCCCGGCATTAGGATGATTTACAAGCCCACGCAGGATTTTTTGTGTTATAAGATGGTCGCCTCCAAGTTGAGAACATCCGTATGGATGTGTAAAACTGAAAGCACCTGTTGCAGCAGCAAGCTTTTCTGCCAGTTTGTTTACGCAGCCGACTGTGTTGATTATCCAGATGTCGTTGCGAATACCAATGTCACCGTTTGCGCGCGGATAGGCAAGAATTGTTTTCGCGGTCCCTGAGCCTGTCGAAGGGCGATCATTTGTTCCTGCAGGGCAATATTCATACTCCAGTTTATCCTTTAAATTAGTTGCAAGATTCTGGGTGTGAACGCGTTCACCTTTTTTAATATCACAGGTAGCGTGTCCAATTGGAAATCCGTATTTAATAACATTTTCACCGGTAGAAATATGACGCAAGGCAACCTTGTGACCTGTGTCTAAATCGGTGGCAACTGAATCGGCAGGATTAATCTGGTGTAAGTTCATGCTAACACTCCAGTCTGGAATAAGCGGCTTTTATACCGTTGTTTATTATTATATCATAATATTTTTGTACATCGTCAAGCAGAAATGATATGTCCTGACTCCAATAATCTTCGCGGACAAGAATTTGTTCCAGGGTTGCTGTTTTCATGAAAGACATTATTTCTTCGCCGTCGTTTGCTTCGTCTGTTTTATAAAAGGCAATAAGAGCCGCAAGCGAGAAGGTAAGGCACTGTGGAATTTTGCCAAATATATCCATGTATTCAATAATTGTTGGAAGTACGCGTGCCTTAAACTTGCTTACGGAATTTAATGCAATACTCAATAGCTGATGCTTTACAAAAGGATTTGCAAATCGTTCAAGAACATCCTTTGCAAACTGTTCATATTCTTTTTGTGTTGCTGAATTCTGTCCTGCAGCAAGAGTTGGAACAATTTCCTGGAAAAGTGTTTTGTTAAGGAAAGTATTTACAGTTTTATCATCAAGACATTCTTTTACTGTAGAAAGTCCGTACAAGCGGGCAGCCAGAACCATTGAAGTATGTGCTCCATTTAAAATTCGGACCTTTCGTTTTTTATACGGTTTTACATCAGGTGTCCAGATAACATTTATTCCTGCCTTTTTCAGCGGGAACTCGTTTTCAAAATTTCCTTCGATTACCCACAGATGAAAGATTTCTGCTGTGTTCATAAGTTTGTCACTGTTAGTTAGACCTAACTCGTTTTTTAGTCGTGTGTCTAGTTCCTGTTTTTCTGCTTCATCTTTTGGATAACCTGTACAGATGCGGTCAACTAAAGTGTTGCAGAAATAATTTTGAGTTCTGATCCATTCAATAAAAGCTTTCGGTAAATTCCAGAGTTCTGCATATTTTAAAACACAGTTGAGTAATTCCTTTCCGTTATTATCGATGAGCTCACACGAAAGAATAATAAATCCACCAAGGCCAAGAGAGAACCGTTTGTAAAGGAGCGCAGTTAATTTTGCAGGGAAAGATTTTGGCGGACGGTCATCGAGTTTTTCTGTTCCAAGATATTCAATTCCGGCTTCTGTTGTGTTTGTAATAATTACACGAAAATCCGGATTTTCTGCAAGCTTAAGATATTCATCATAGTCTGTGTAAGGATCAATTCCGCGCGAAATGGAATGAACTTCTATGCAGTCATTTACCACTTTGCCGTTTTCTACTCCACGCAAAAACTGATGATATACGCCGTGCTGTTCGTTTATAACAGGAATCAAACCTTTGCTGATTGGCTGCACAACAACGATTTTTCCGTCGTACAAGCCCTGTTCGTTCATCTTGTGTACAAAAACGTCTGCAAAACTTCGTAAAAATCCGCCTTCGCCAAATTGAATTATTGTTTCTTTCATTTTATTTCCCCTGGATTATACATCCTTTCTGTAAAATTACATTTGCATACTGACTGGTTTCGCTTGTGGCAATTACAGCGTAAGCTTTTTTTGCTTCATCGTAGAAAGCAAAGCGTTCAAGCATGCGGATGCTTTTTGCAGAACCTTCGCCCGATGCCTTTAGTATTTTTTTATATTTTTCCCATATAGAAACATCTGCATTGTCACCTTCACAGCGTTCCATAAGTGCAACAGGCTTTTCTACATACTGATCAAGCGGAAAAAGCTTAAGGATTGCCTCAAGAATTTCCGGAACCCCATGTCCGTCCATGCGGATAACAATTGCATTTTTGCCAACCGACTCTGCCGGAAAGTTCCCGTCTGCAATAACAATACTGTCTCCGTGGCCCATTTCGCAGAGGGTCTTAAGTAGAATAGGAGGAAGAATACTTGGAATATTTTTAAGCATAAAAATCTCCTGTAAAATAATATTCATTTGTGCGCGTAGGGAGTTTTTGCGGCGGACGACCTTCCTCTTCGTCCTGGTCGTTCGCTGTAAAAACTCCCGTAAGCGCACTATAAAAATGTCATATTTACAACATATTTTTTATAGGCTTAAGAGGTTCCATATTCTTAAACCCATAAAACTTCATTGCGTTCTCTCCCAGAAACAGTTTCTTTTCCTCGTCTGTCAATTTGTCTGTTTCATCTATAAAACGTACTGCCATAATGTAAGTGATGTCTGTCATGGTGCGAGGATAGTCGCTGCCCCACATGAGCTTTTCCATGCCGCAGATATCACGTGCTTCAAGTATTGCATCGATTGCTGAAGGATACGGATAAAACTCTTTATGAAAAAGCCAGGTTAGTCCACCGCTTTCTATATAAACATTAGGCGCACGAGCAAGTTCAATTTGTTTTTGCCAGCCGTCTGTTGTGACCATTCCAAAGTGTCCTATTGCAATGCGCAGATTTGGGCATTCATTGATTATAAAGGACAGGTCATCTGTTTGTGCCGCACCGTCTGCCATATCGATTGAAATGAATTTTCCAGATGATTCGACCTGTTTAAAAAGTGGAAGAAGTTTTTTTAAGTCCGGGTCTGCAAGACGCCCTGCACAGATTTTTATACCGTCGAAGTCTTTTGATAAAGGGCCCTTCGACAAGCTCAGGGAGTCGGTCGCTTCGCGACCTAAACAAGTTTGCTTCGCAAACTTGCTATTGCCTTCTTTATAGTCTTCATACAAGTTCGTAATCTTAATTCTATCCGGGAACTTCTTTTTTGCAGAAAGAAGATATTTGTCCTGGTTTCCGTCTATGTATTCCTGAGTAATTACAGCACCATTTACACCAGCATAATCCATATTTGCAATAAGGCGTTCAACAGTATTCTGGTTGTCGTTCATATAAGGAGGCATCATCTGTCGAACTTCGCCACCGAAGTTAACTTTGCCGTTTCCAATCCCAAACACCGGTCTGCCACCAACCAGGCCTTTTTGAGTTTTCCACAAATGTACATGCGCGTCTATTTTAACAACATCCATAATCCGTTCTCCCGATGGAAGACTTGCAAAGTTTAGTAGATTGCATACTGTGCCAAAAAGTTTCTGACGGCTCGCGACCTTCCTCTTCGCCCTGGTCGCGAGTTGGCAGAAACTTTTTGGCACCTTTTAAAATTGCACTAAAACTTTCGCAAGACTTCCGTCATTATTGGCAAGAGCTTTGAATGCTTCGTCGGCTTTACTGATAGGGTAGGTGGTACTTACCATATCAAGCACGTTTACCTTACCAGCTCCACCAGCTTTTGCACTTGCAATGTAATCAATAACAGCCTCAAAATCGCGGGCATAAGAATTGCGGCTTCCAAAAACGTTCAACTCTTTTTTAAGCAGAATACTGTGCAAAAAGGTTGTTTCTTTTTTTCCGTTTCCAATCAGAATTATGTTTCCGGCGAATGCAACACAATCAATGCAAGACAAGAATGTAACAGACTGACCGCACGCTTCGACACAAGTATCAAAACCATTGCCTCCAGTAATACGCATTGCTTCTTCTTTGATGTCGCTTGTCTTTGAATTAATTACCCCATCTGCACCAAAGTGTTTTGCTTTTTCAAGTCGTCCGTCAAGAATATCAGCAACAAAAACAACAGCACCCTGAGCTTTTGCCGCAATTAAAGCAAACAAACCAATCGGGCCAGCTCCAACAACAAGTACTTTGTCACCGGCATTAATCTTTGTTCTATGAAGTGCATGCCAGCTGATTGTAAACGGTTCAACAAGAGCAAGCTCCTGGGCGCTAAGACCTTTGCCCGGATAAATGCGTTCAACAGGCATTTTTATGTATTCGCGGAAAGCACCGTCTCGCTGAACACCCATTGTCTGATTATCAGTACAGCAGTTTACAAAACCGCGCTGGCAACTGTAGCATTTGCTGCAGTTAAAATAAGGGTTAGCAGTAACAATGTCGCCTTCTTTAAGCCCCTTGTCATTCTGAGGAATATAAACAATCTGCGCACTAAATTCATGTCCGGGAATTCTAGGATAAGTAGTAAACGGCTGATTTCCAGTATAACTTGCTACATCGGCCCCACAGATTCCCCCATACAACACTTTAAGCAAAGCCTCGTTTGGCGCCAGATCACTAATTTCCGGCTTCGTAGTTTCCGTCACTGCAATTTCAAACGGTTTATTTATTAGAACAGTTTGCATAAAAAACTCCTTAAATATCAATATATTTAGTGTGAAGTTTTGATTACATCCCGCGACCAAAACGAAAAGGAAGGTCGCGTGCTGTAATCAAAACTTCACACAAATTACTATTAAAAGTTATTCGTGGGAAGATTTATTTTCTGCGCGCGACCTTCCTCTTTGTCCTGGTCGCGTGCGGGAAATAAATCTTCCCACATATAAATATTATTGTTTTATATAGTTTTGATTCCAAATAACCGCTGTTTTCATTGGCGCCTGCTTGTTGTAGATTTTATTTCTGTAGGCCTCAATCGGATCAGCCGTAAACTCCTCGCGGTCAATGAGTTCTACAATTTCGTTGTAGTGGCTTTTTGCCAAAAGTTCAATTGCTTTTTCCATATGATCCTGACGGAAATTGATAGACCCCAGAATCAGATGATTTTCAAAACCAAATGGCATTGTATCAAATGTTACCTTTGGTCCAAGTGAAAAACTGTTGTAGATTCCGTTACAGCCAAGTACTTTATGCTCAAAGGCAATGCGGCTTTCTACAGCGTTTCCACTAACTCCAATAAAGGTTGTGGCTCGACCTCCAAGCTTTTCTATAATTGCAGCAGCAAGTTCTTCTTCATTTTCAAAATTATTCTGCAAATAATCAGCCTTTGTCTGTTGTAAGGCAAAACTAACTTTTGGTGAATCGGCACTGCTTCGTGCAACAAAAAGTACCTTTGCTTCCGGATGATTCTGCTTAATTAAATCGCCGATAAACATACCGGTTGTACCGAGTCCAAAAATAACGGTGCGGTCAAAAACTTCATCCTTTGCGCGTTCCCGTGCTTCCTGTTCGTTGCACTTATATTTTTTCATGAGCACTCGGAAAAGGTGAGCGCTTCCTAAATCTTCCATTCGCTCAAGCTGAAAAAGCATGCACGCAAACGGATCAGGAAAAACCATTTTTTTTGCAAACTCAAGATCAAGTTTGCCGTTTTGAACAAAGCCGTCTGGAATGCGCAGAAGCATATCGGGATTAAAATACTGCTTATCGGCAAAAAGACCGTCGGCTTTATCACAACCATATTCAAAATAAGTTTCATCTTCGGTATAGCGGGTAGGATCATAACTGTCGCCGCCACGAATAAGCACAATTGCAAAACGATTTTGTGAAGGTACCCAAACGATTCCTTCGTGACCATTTATAAGGCGGTTCTGACCT
Organism: Treponema sp.; assembly: GCA_017617145.1. The sequence goes on from JAFZWX010000134.1 coordinate 9,376, forward strand.
TCTGGAAATTTTGGTCCCATCAGTCCCTGTTCTGCCATGTTTAAAAATGCAAAGTCTGTTCCGCAAAAGCCAACCATAACAGGCTCACATAGAATACCTTCTTTTACTGGTTCGCCACGAAGTCGTTGCCGTGGTACATCATTAATTTCAACATCGCCGTAAACAAGCGGTTTTTGAGTGTCGTTTTGAAAATATGTTCCTTTTACTATCATAAATATCATTATAAATCTGAAAACTGTAAAAACAAGACTTATAAATGACAAAAATATACAATAAATGTCGCAATATCGCAGAAAATGTTTTATAATATTCCTATTATAAATAAAAAACTGCTCCCGCATGGGTTCTGATTTTGCTCCACTAAACGAAGAGGACGTTCCGCAAAATCAGAATCCATGCTCCGCAGTTTTTTATAATAGGCATTTGTATGAAATACCGCGACCTTAAACTTTCTTTTATAATTTCGAATATTACTTTTGACGTACTGAGTCTTTCGCACGAGAAAATCATCAAGCCGTACCCGCGGCATGCTCATAGTAAAAACAGTTATGAGCTTCATTTTGTACCGCAGGGCAGTGGAACTCTTGTAATTGATACACAAAAATATGATATTACTCCCGGAACTCTTTTTATGACAGGACCGGAAGTTCCTCATGAGCAGATTTCAATCCGCGATAATCCTATGATAGAATATTCTATATATATGCAGGTTCGTCAGCCCTTACCAAAACAAATTCCTCCACTTGTACAGGGTTTTCTTGAATGCAGTTTTTGGTTCGGACATGCAGAGCAAAGCATCTACACACTTACGAATCAACTTTTTGAAGAATTGCAATTACAAGCACCCGGTTACGAACTTATGCTTCAGACAATTCTACCACAGCTGATTCTTAATGTTGCAAGACATTATCTGGGGCAGAAAAAATCCCATCCTAAAGCCCAACACCAGCCAGATTCAAATCAATCACTTCAGACAATCAGCGAAAAAGCATATCTTATAATTGAAGAAGCTTTTCTTTATGACTACAAAACAATTACCCTTACAGAACTTGCAAACCGTGTAAGTCTTGGGGAGCGACAGACAGAACGCCTGCTTCAAAAGCATTATGGTCAGAGCTTTATTAAAAAAAAGACAGAAGCCCGAATGTCAGCTGCAAGCCAGTTGCTGCGAGAAACTCAAAACTCTATTGCCGAAATTTCAGAAGAGCTTGGTTATTCTTCTCCAGAGCATTTTTCAAACGCATTTACAAAATATTATAAAATATCACCAAAAAAATATCGGTATAGATAAAATCACCTGTGTGCTATATAATGAAAACATGAGCAAGAAAAAAGAAAAACGCATCAAACGGCTTAGAAAAAGTTCTATAGGTCCGCAGATTATTGAAACTATTATTGTAGAAATTGCTTTTATTGCTGCAATTGTAATTGTCATGATTGTAGATTTTACTTCTGAAACTCATGAACTTATCGTAAATGGTTCAGATACATGTGATGCAATTGTAGAATGTGTTAATAATGATTGGGATTCCTCCTCGAATACTCTTGGATTAAATGCACAACAGAACTTTTCAAATATTGTTAAGTATGATAATGAAGTATTCCAGGCAATAAATATTGTAGATGATGATTTTAATGTCCTTGCTGCTTTTGGTAACAAGGATATCAATGATTCTCCTTTCCCAAGATATTTTGATCGTACTTTATTTGACGAAAATGGATTTTATTTTACAGAACAGGCTTCACAATATGGAGTTTTTGACGAAGATACTTTAGATACAGAGTCTTCTAATCAAGATCCTCATATTGGATTTGTTCCCAACAATGATGAGACAAAAACAGGCCGGAAATATGCTGTATTGATAGGGGATGAAGAAAAAGAAGCACTTGGAATATTCAAAAGGCAATTTTTCAGCAGCCTTAATTCGTTTAATAATATAAAGTTTTATAATTGGGCAATAAAGAAAGACAGTTATTATACAATGTGGATTTTGTATAAAACAAATATCCCGGGCGTAAATGTCGGTGTTGAAAAAATTACTGTAAGATCAAAACTAGAAATAGCACGCTTTTTCTTTTTGGGAGCAGTTCTGGCTATTGTCTTCCTATTTATTTGGGTTTATGAGCATTACAAGCTTATTTCAATAATTCTTCAGCATAGAAAAATTAAAAAAATCATCTATACAGATTCTGCAACCGGCGGATACAACAAGGATTTCTTTGTTTATAAAGCCGGTAAAATGATAAAAAGACGTTACCGCCGTTTTGTAATTGTTTATGTGCGTATGGAAAAGTTCCGTAACTATCAGACAGCGTATGGTATAAAAGCCGGAGACAATCTTCTTGAAGATTTTTACAAAAAACTAACAGAGCTTATTAAAAAACGAAAGGAACTTGCTGCACACTTGGAAAAGGGCGATTTTGTTCTTTTACTGCATTATGACAATGAGGATCTTTTAAATATCCGCATGCAGGCAATTACACAAGCGCTTAATGATTGCCGAACTAATCAGCATTTGTTTTTTAGTGTTGGAGCCTGCCGCATAGTTTCGCGTAAAGATAATCTTGAAGAAAAAATTTCTAACGCAGGAGCTGCAATTTCAAAGCAGGATAGTAATACAGGGTCCGTGTTATGGTTTGATGAAGCAATGCGCGAAGAACAGATTTGGGAACGCCGTGTAGAAGATGATATGGATCGTGCACTTGCTGACAACGAGTTCAAGGTTTATCTACAGCCAAAGTATTCTACAAAAAAAGAAGAGCTTAGTGCTGCAGAAGCACTTGTCCGCTGGATTCATCCGGAGTTTGGATTTGTTTCACCCGGTAAGTTTATTCCGATTTTTGAACGAAACGGATTTATTACAAAGCTTGATGACTATATGCTCACCGAAGTTTCTAAGCTTCAGGCAAAATGGCTCGAAGCAGGCAAAAAACTTGTTCCAATTTCTGTAAATGTCTCTCGTGCACATTTTTCGCAGTACGACCTTGCAGAACATATCCGAACAATTGTTGATCAATATAAGGTTCCTCATGAATTCATAGAGCTTGAACTTACAGAAAGCGCCTTCTTTGACGACAAGCAGATTTTGCTCGATACAATCAAAAAGCTCAAGGAATACGGTTTTAAAGTTTCTATGGACGATTTTGGCGCAGGTTATTCTTCGCTTAATTCACTGAAGGAGCTTCCTCTTGATATTATCAAGCTTGATGCTCAATTCTTCCGCGATATTGAAGATAAAAAGCGTGCCGACCTCATAGTCTGCGATACAATAAAGCTTGCAAAAAAGCTTGGTATGCAGATTGTTGCAGAAGGAATAGAAACCCGTGAACAGGTAGATTTCCTTGCAGAACAGCACTGTGACCTCATACAGGGCTTCTATTTTGCAAAACCGCTTCCAATAAACGAGTTTGAAGAAAAGGCATTTGATACTGCAACTGATAACAAGCACAAATAAAAATAGATATTCCATTATTCACGCAAAAGCATTATAATCTTTATATGGTACGAGAAAAGATTGTTGTTTTGGATTTTGGCTCGCAGTATGCACATTTAATTGCCAAACGGTTCCGAATGCTCGGATATTATTCAGAAATTGCACTTCCTTCGGCTGGAATTGAAGCTTTTGAAAATGCAAAAGGTATTGTTTTTTCGGGTGGACCTTCTTCTGTTTATGAAGAAAATGCTCCTGAGTTTAATGCAGAAATACTTTCATTAGAAATTCCGATTCTTGGTCTTTGTTATGGTCACTATATTGTACAGACTGGTTACAACGGCAAGGTAGAAAAAGCTCCTGTTGGTGAGTTTGGTTTTGCAACACTCAATTTTGCTGCTGGAATGGGTGGAGAAAGTTCTAAATGCCCACTTTTCAAAGGTATTTCGGGTTCTCAACAGGTTTGGATGAGCCACCAGGATGGTGTTGTAAAAATGGGCGATGGTTTTGAGGTTGTAGGTTCTACCAAAGACTGTCCGTTTGCAGCAACTCAAAATCTTTCAAAAAAGCGCTTTTCTCTTCAATTCCATTGTGAAGTAAAAGATACTCCTTGTGGAAACCAGATTTTCAAGAACTTTGCAGATTTCTGTGAAATGAAGCAAAACTGGGATCAGGATACTGTTTTAAATATAATTCTTGAAAATATAAAAAAAGATGCTCAGGGACGAAATGTTCTTTTGTTTCTCAGTGGTGGTGTGGATTCAACTATTACTTTTGCACTTTTAAACAAGGCTCTTGGTCAGGATCGTGTACTTGGACTTCATATTGATAACGGTTTTATGCGCAAAAATGAAAGTGCAAAGGTTGCAGAGGCTTACCGAAAATTTGGTTTTACAAATTTCATTGTAGAAGATGCAAGTGAAAGCTTCTTAAAGGCAATAAGCGGGCTTACAGATCCTCAAAAAAAGCGAATGGCTGTTGGTGAAAACTTTATTACTGTTCGTAATGAAGTTACAGCTAAGCAAAAACTGGATGATTCCTGGCTTCTTGCTCAAGGAACCTTGTATCCTGATATTATTGAATCAGGTGGAACAAAAAATTCTCACACAATTAAAACTCATCATAATCGTGTTGCCGGTATTCAAGAACTTATTGCAAAAGGCTTGATTATCGAGCCTATACGCGATTTATATAAGGATGAAGTTCGTGCAATCGGTAAAAAGCTTGGACTTCCTGATGAACTTGTAATGCGACATCCGTTCCCTGGCCCGGGACTTTCAATAAATGTACTTTGCAGCAACGGAAAACCAGGCGCTGAAGATGCAGAAGAAATTGCACTTGCACAAAAAGAACTGGATTCAATAAAGCTTGATATGTTCTGTGAAAAGTGTCAGTCAACCTTACAAAGAAGTATTCTTCCTGTTCGTTCTGTAGGAGTTCAGGGCGATTTCCGTACCTACCGATTCCCTGCATTGTTAACCTTTGAAAACTACCACATGCCGGAAAAACGCGAAAAGCTCGAAGCCTGTTCTTCTGCAATTACAAACAGTGCAAAACATATAAATCGTACCTGTGTTAAGCTTTATCAAAAACCTGGTATAAAAGACAGTGATTTGAAGCTTCAGGAAGGCTACTGCGATCGTCGTCGTTTGGATCAGCTTCGTGAAGTTGATAATATTGTTCTTACCGAACTTCATAAGGCAGGCTGGTATGAAAAGATTTTCCAGCATCTTACAATTGATTTACCTTATGCAAGTGCTCCGGATCGTGCAAGTTTTGTTCTTCGTCCTGTGATTTCCGAAGATGTTATGACTGCTCGTTTTGCAATGTTCCCGCCAGAGCTGCTTGAAATAATTGTTCATAAAATTGCCGAACTTGATTTTGTTGATGCTCTTTATTTTGATGCAACAAATAAACCACCTGCTACCTTTGGCTGGGAGTAGGAGAGTGTAATCCTTATGAAAAAAATTGTTCGTATAATTTTACTTGCTTTGTGGTTTTCTTTTATCTCTGCTGCTGTAATGCCGGTTTTTGCAGAAGGAATTTCTTACGGAGAGCAGACTTTTGATATAGATGACATCAATGGTTTTGATCGTCCATTTATGAATCCTTATTCAAAGCCGCTTGATTATACAGCAACAGGACTTGAATTTGCTTCACTTATGACACCGCTTTTTTTAATTCCTGTTCCGGCAAAAGATTACTGGAAACTTGGAGTTGAATATGTGGAGACAATGGCCTTTGCATGGGGCGCTAAAGAGCTTGCGAAGCATTGTGTTACACGTTACCGCCCATATATGTATTTTGAAGGTGCACCTCAAAGTGCAATTGATGACGGTGATTATAAGGACTCTTTCTTCTCCGGGCATTCTACTTTAAGTTTTGCTGCAGCTGGTTTTACAACTTATCAGGCACTTCTATATTATCCTGATTCACCTTACAAATGGATAACAATAGGGGTTTCGTATGCTCTTTGTACAACTACTGCTGCCCTTCGTCTGGCAAGTGGAAATCATTTTATGACAGATGTACTTTGCGGGGCAGTTGTGGGGTCTGCTCTTGGATTTTTAATTCCATGGGTAAATCACTTCTGGTTTGAGCCATCGCTTGATTTACCTGTTAATACTTCTTTAATGCTTGCACCGGTTGGCATAAATCTTTCTTTGAGGTTTTAAATGAAAAAATATATTTCACCTTCTATTTTGTTGTTTTGTTTTATTGTATTTACAATTCTTGTAAAGTTTATTGATGTTCAGGCAATTGGTCCTCAATCTTCTCTTGTAGGATTTGCTACAATAAATGCTGCTGTTCACGTTTTTTTGGGTGACCATCATTTCTGGTATATACTTACACAATTACTTGGAGTGCTTGCCATTTTGGTTGCAGGTGCTTTTGCAGTATTTGGATTTGTGCAGCTCATTAAACGTAAAAGTTTTTTAAAGGTTGATCGTAGTTTAATTGTACTTGGCATAATTTATATTGCAGTAATAGTTTTGTATGTTCTCTTTGAAAAATTAGCTGTTAATTATCGTCCTGTTATTACAGATGAAGGTCTTGAACCATCATATCCTTCTACACATACAATGCTTATTCTTACAATTTTTGGAACTGCAAGATATGCGCTTAAACAATATATAAAGAACGAAAAATTGTTTTTTACACTGCAGATTTTGTGTCTTGTAATAATGATTTTAACTATAGCGGGTCGTCTGATTTCTGGAGTTCACTGGTTCACAGATATTATCGGGGGACTTTTAATTTCTGCTTCACTGATTAGTTATTATAGCAGAAGTATTTAGTTAATTTTTATATCCTGCCCATTCGCGGATATGACTAAGCTTATCCAAAAATATATCGGCTTCTTCTTCCGTATTGTAAAAATATAGACTTGCACGTGCAGTTGCGGTTTGTCCAAGATACTGACCAAGAGGCTGTGCACAATGGTGACCTGCGCGAATTGCAATATGCTCTTCACTAAGGAGCGTTGCAATGTCATGCGGGTGAACACCGTCAATTGTAAAGGTTATGATTCCGCAACGCTTTGTTCCATCTGTTGGACCAACCAGGTTTACATGAGGAATAGTTTTCATTCCATCAATTATACGGCAGGCAAGTTCTTTGTCGTGTGCTTCAATGTTTTCAAGTCCTATTGATTGAATATAACGGATTGCAGCTGCCATACCTATAGCGTCTCCGGCACTTACAGTTCCTGCTTCGAATTTATGAGGAACTTCGGCCCAGGTTGCTTTTTCGCGTGTTACATATTCTATCATTTCTCCACCACGAAGGAATGGTTCCATTTTTTCAAGCAGATTAAGTTTTCCATAAAGAGCACCTATTCCCATTGGTCCACAAAGTTTGTGTGCACTCATTGCAAAAAAATCTGCATCTATGTCCTGAACATCTACCTTCATGTGAGGGGCTGATTGCGCACCGTCAACAATAAATATTGCTCCAACGGAGTGTGCTGCTTTTGCAATTTCCTTAACAGGGTTTGTTACTCCAAGTACATTACTTACATGTACTACAGAAACAATTTTTGTACGCTCGTTTATTTTTGCAGCGATTTCTTCCTTGCTGATAATTCCTGTTTCCTTGTCGCATTCCATAAAAACAAGTTTTGCTCCGGTACGTTCACAAACCATCTGCCAGGGAACAATATTTGAGTGATGTTCCATTATTGTAATACAAATTTCATCGCCTGCTTTTAGATTTGTGAGTCCCCAGCTGTAGGCAACAAGGTTTAAACTTTCTGAAGCATTTCGGGTAAATACAATTTCTTGTGCATGTTTGGCATTTATAAAATCTGCAACAGTCTTACGTGCGTTTTCGTAGGCCATGGTTGCACGTTCACTGAGCGAGTAGAGACCACGCAGAGGGTTTGCATTTTCTGTAGCATAAAAGTGAGTCATTGCATTTAGTACAATAAAAGGGCGTTGAGCTGTTGCGGCTGTATCAAAGTATATGAGGTCACGGTTTTCTTCAGAGTTTTTTTCATCTATGGCTTTGAAGAAAGGGAAGTCTTTTCTATATTTATTCATTTGTATAACCTATTAAACTTATATGTAAAACTGTTCTATTCTAATAATTTTTCATAAGATTTGCAATAATTATTCTTCAGCAAGTTCTTTGTTTAACCATTCATTTATTTCTGTGCGTATTGTTTCATCAGGAATATTTGTTGCACAAGCTGTGATTTTTGCACGAGTTAACATTGCTTCTGCAGTTTTCTGGTCAATTCCGCGGCTGTTCATGTAAAAAAGCATTTCTTTAGAAAGTTTACCTATTGTTGAACCATGTTCGGCAGAAATATCTTCTTCACCACAAAGAATGATTGGAGCTGCTTTTACAACTGCTGCAGGTGAGAGCAGGAGAGTAGTTTCCATTTCATTGCCTTTTGAACCACAGCAGCCCTTGCGCATATCAATTGTTCCGCGATATGTTTTTGTTGTATTATCTTTTACAGTGCCGTCTGTTTTCATGTTGCAATTGGTTTTCTTTCCTGTATGTACAACAGTCTGATTCATATCTATGTATTGGGTGTCCTTGCAGATGTAAGCGGTGTCTGATTCAAACTTAGACTGATAGCCTTCAAGCGTTGCATGGAAACTGTTATTAATATGCGAACCGCCAAGTTCAATTTGGGTAAATGTAACTTTTGCATTGTCACCGCAGACTATCTGAGTGTCATCAATCTGATTTACAGAATTGTCGCAGAGCTGCACTTTTGAAATATGAACCTGTGCATTTTCTTCTGCATAGATTTTTGTAATTACTGAGCTTGTCGAAGGGGTCGAGAAGCCACCCTCATAAACAATTATTACATTGCAGTTAGTTCCTGCTTTTGCATGAATTATATTATGTGTAGCACAGTTTGAATCAACATTGATTCTGATTATAAGAGGCTTTGTGTCGTCGCCGGCTTCGCCTTTTTCAAAAGTGTAAATCTTTCCGGTGGTTGCATCAGTAATAAGTTCAACGGCTTCTTCTCCAATTGAGTTTTCCGGTTCATGAAGCCTAGTTTCAACTTTTTTTCCGCTTGTTACAGAAACTCCGTCTGGAATCTGCTGATCGGTACCGTTGTTTTCTTCTAAAGAAAAATCGTAGGTTACAGAGTCTTTATTTATTTTGAGCCAGGTCCATGTTAGATATGGAATTGGGTTTATGTCTATTTGTTTTTCCATCACATGTTCCCCTTCATCTCTAATCTGATAAGATTGTTCATCTCGACTGCATATTCTAGTGGCAGTTCTTTGCTTACAGGATTTGCAAAACCGCTTACAATCATGCTGCGGGCTTCGTCTTCGGGAATACCGCGCGACATTAAATAGAAAATTGCATCGTTTGAAATGCGGCCGATTTTTGCTTCATGACCTACATCGCATTCGTCAGTTTTAATTACCATTGCTGGAATTGTATCACTACGGCTTTCTGAATCGAGCATAAGACTTTCGCAGCTTACGCTTGTTTTAGAACCTTTTGCATTTTTATCTATATAAACTGCAGAACGGTAAATACTTGCACCGCCACCTTTTGAAATTGATTTTGTAGAAATAAGGCTTGTTGTGTCTGGCGCAAGGTGAACCATTTTTGCACCAGTATCAAGATTTTGACCAGCTCCTGCAAAGGTTATTCCTGTAAACTCTGCTTTCGCTGCACGACCAACTAAATCGCTTTCCGGATACAAATACGAAATATGAGAACCAAAAGAACCGCTTACCCATTCAATGGAGCCGCCTTCTTCAACACGAGCACGTTTGGTGTTAAGGTTATACATATTCTTTGACCAGTTTTCTATAGTAGAGTAGCGCAGGTGAGCACCCTTCTTTACAAAAAGTTCAACTGCACCAGCGTGAAGATTTGCTTCATTATATTTTGGAGCAGAACAACCTTCGATAAAATGAAGATCAGCGCCTTCATCTACAATAATCAGTGTGTGTTCAAATTGTCCGGCTCCACGTGCATTAAGACGGAAATATGACTGAAGAGGAAAGCTTAAATGAATGCCTTTTGGAACATAAACAAAGGAACCCCCTGACCAGACAGCGCCATGAAGGGCAGCAAACTTGTGGTCGCGTGGGGTAATGAGTGTCATAAAATACTGCTGAACCATCGGTCCCCATTCTGGCGATTTTAAAGCTTCTTCAAAACCTAAATAAACAACTCCCTGCTTAGCAACTTCTTCCTGAACATTATGATAAACAAGTTCAGAATCATATTGAGCACCAACACCTGCAAGAGATTTTCGTTCTGCTTCGGGTATTCCTAATTTTTCAAAAGTGTCTTTAATATCCTGTGGAACATCTTCCCAGTTTCCACTCATCTGTGTTTTTGGGCGTACATAAGTTGCGATGTTTTCTACATGAAGTCCGTCAATTGAAGGTCCCCATTTTGGAACACGCAGCTGGTTATAGGTTTCGAGTGATTTTAAGCGGAATTCACGCATCCATTGAGGGTCGTCTTTTTCTTCGCTGATTTTTTTTACTATATCTGCAGTGAGTCCACTTTCTATACGGTAAAAATCTTTTTCAGATTCTTCGTAGCGGAAATCATAAAACTCACGGTTTATATCATTAATTTGTGCTTTTTCTTCCATAAATTATGAGTAAATATATCACATTCCGTGAAAAATGAAAACAGAGTTTATAGAATAAAAATGATATGGTATAATTGATTTATAGTGAAGATCCCTCAAAATACTGTACTTTTAATAAGACAAAACTGAACAATAATTGACAAGATTTCTGGTGAAACTCCGCGTAGAATAAAATCAACAATGTTTCAGGAGGAAGCAAAAGTTGGAGTGGCTTACAAGTATTCGAAAGGCAATTGATTACATGGAAGAACATCTGGTAGAAAACATCACTGCGCAGGATGTTGCCGACCAGGTGTTTATGTCCTCATTCTTTTTTCAAAAAGGTTTTTCGCTGATGACCGGGTATGGCTTGGGTGAATATATCAGAAACCGACGTTTGTACCAGGCGGCGCTGGACCTTCAGAAAACTGATGAAAAAATAATCGACATTGCTTTTAAATACTGCTATGAAACTCCAGAAAGTTTTACAAAAGCTTTTTCGCGCTTTCATGGGGCCAGCCCCTCCGAAGTGCGCCAGGGCTCTATGGTAAAACCATTTCTTCCTCTGAAAATTGAAATTTCTATTCACGGAGGTAATCAGATGGATTACAAAATTAAAAAGATGGCAGGCTTTAAGGTAATTGGTTTTGCCCGCGAATTTGACAACGAAAATTCTTATATTGAAATTCCAAAGTTCTGGGATGAGATTCGCGAAAAATATGCAGCACGCGTCTGGGGTGGAGAAGCTCCTTCCAACGAGTATGAAAAAGCAATCGTAGAAAACAACATCGGCGAGTACGGAGTTTGTGTTGATGATGTTGGCAGCGGCAAGTTCCGTTATTTTGTTGCGGGCATTTACAAAGGCGGCGAAGTTCCAAAGGGCATGAGTGTTTGTGAACTTCCAGATTTTGAATGGGCTATATTCGACTGTTATGGTCCGTGCCCAAAAGCACTTCAGGATGTAAACACAAAAATTTGGAAAGAGTGGATGCCGGGTAACCCTGACTTTGAGTTCCCGGGCCGTGCAAACATTGAGTGGTACGGAGACGGCGACCCGACCGCTTCAGATTATCATTGTGCAATCTGGATTCCGGTGAAGAGAAAGTAGTTGTCATTGCCGTGCTTGACACGGCAATCTTTATATATTTTCCAACTCTTCCTTAATTTTCAAATTTATTTCTTCTGCAAGCTCGTGGTTCAGGCCGTGACCTGCGTCATCGTAGAAGGTTACTTTC
>JAFZWX010000135.1 GCA_017617145.1 Treponema sp.
GAACAGAATGGGGCTTATTGATGATTGGATATGATCTTAAACAACTTGCAAGACTTATAAAAGCCTAAAAGAAAAAAACGACCATCAAAAAAACTCAAAATCCTATTTAAAGTCAAAAAAGGCTGTCCTTTGTTGAAGTGTAAATTACTTGTAGGACAGCCTTTTTTTATATATAATGGTTGTTTAATAGACATTAGGAGGTCTACTTTATGAAAAAACAACATGTACTGTTTTCACTCTTTATTCTTTTTGCGGGATTTTTCGCAATGTCTGGCTGTAGCAATTCTACACCAGATTATTCTTCCGAAAAATCAATTCTTTCATATTCTGTAACAATTAATAATGAAGTTTATGAAGGAACTATCGATAATAACAAACATGAAATTCTTATTTCTGATGTTCCATATAACAGTGATATCACTGCTTTGGTACCAGTTTTCACAATCAGTAAAAAAGCTTCTATCACAATAAATGCAGTACCTCAGACAAGCAACGTTTCTACAGTAGATTTTTCTAATGGTGTTATTTATTATACAGTAACTGCAGAAGATAAAACACAGATGATTTGGACTGTTAAAATAACAAAAGCTCAGCCAGTTTCATACACAATTAAATTCCATAAAAACATTCCAAATTCAACAGAAGATGAAGTTATTGTCAAATCTTATAATGAAAATTATATATTTACCTTCCCTTCTTTGGAAAATTTGACTAATTATAGTTTTACAGGATGGGCGCTTACTTCTGATGCAACTGTAGTAGCATATCAAGCTGATTCATCATATACAGTAACAAATAATATAGATTTTTATGCTGTATGGTCACTTAGTAAAAAAAGATACGTAATCAATTATTACACAGAAGAAACAGATGGTTCATATCCAGATAATTACGCTCAGTCTTTTATTTCAAGCGGAGAAGCTGGCACAGCTCTTGAATATAATATTTCTGATTTTCCAGACTTTACTGTAGATGAAGAAAAAACCGGAACAGCTACAATTGCCGAAGATGGTTCTACTGTTTGGAAAGTTTATCTTAAAAGAAAGACAGCTTCATACAAAATAAATTACTATAAAGAAGCTCTTGATGGAACTTATTCTGAAACAGAAGATAAAACAGTTTCATCAACTGGAAAATTCGGTTTAACAATTGAATATGATATTTCTGAATTTACAGGCTTTGAACTTGATACAACAAAAACAAAAGCTACTACAATTGAAGTTGATGGTTCATCAATTCAAAAGATTTACCTTAAAAGAAAAACTGCATCATATACTGTAAACTTCTATAAAGAAGCTCTTGATGGAACTTATTCTGAAACAAAAGATTCAACTGTTACTTTGTCTGGAAAATTTGGTGCACAGGCAGAATATGATATTTCTGAATTTACAGGATTCGAGCTTGATGAAGAAAAAACACAAAATGCAACTATCAAAGCAGATTCTTCTACAATTGTAAATGTATTCCTTAAAAGAAAGACTGTAGCATATACTGTTAAATATCTTCAGAAAGATGAAAATGGTGAAATTCTGAACCAAGAAAACAAGGTTTTGTCTGGAAAATTTGGTGCTGCCGTTCAATATGATGATAAAAAATATGCCGGTTATGAAATTACCAGTGCATCATTAGCAAGCATTGCCGCAACAACAATTAAGGCAGATGGAACAACTTCTGTTACTGTTGAATACAGACCTGTTACTATTACTGTATATATAAAGCATTATTATGCAGATTTAGATGGAAATTATTCGACAACTCCAGATTATTCAAACAATTATACAACTAATTACAATGCAAATTATTCTATCTCTGCCTCTGTAAAAGAAGGATTTACTCCAAATGTCGAAAGCATTTCTATTGCAGATGCTGTAAAAGAAGGAAATAATTACACATTTAGTTTCAACTACACAAGAAACACAATGACTTATACTGTAAAATATTTCCTCGAAAATGCAAATAACAATTTGTATACAGAACAAACAAGTGCCAGAGAAGAAAAAACAGGCTTATTTGGTGCACAGTTAGTATATCAGCAAAAAACAATTGAACATGCAGCTTTTGACAGTGTTGAATATTCTACTACAAACGGAACTATAGGTACAAACTCTTTTGTAAGTGTTTATTATAAACGCGATACTGTTAAATTTACTTACAAATGGAATAACGGCAACGTTACAGATACAGAAATTACTTATAAATATGGTGAAAGTGTAACAGCACCATCTTCTAGTGAAAGAGTTTTGTATAAGTTTAACAGCTGGAACCCTTCCCTTCCTGAAACAGCAACAGAAAATGCTACATTTAAAGCAACTTGGGAAACTTTAGCAGGTACAACAGAAACAGGAGCTCCTACATTTATAATTGATTTACCAGAAACAATTTATGTAAAAACACCTGTTCAGACAAATACTGTTTACTTAAATGCATACGTTACAAATAATGTTACTGTTTCTTATAATTTGTATTCAAGCAATGATGGAATTACATGGGCATCTGAAGGAAATTCAAGATCTGCTTCAGGTCAAAATAAATTAACAATAGGTCTTCCTATAACTTTGCCTGGTGAAAATTCAGAAAAGTATTATTGTATGAGAATTTCAGATTCATTTAATTCAACTGATAAATATTCTTATAGTAAAATTTGCCGAATTACAACAAAAACTGCAGATACAGAAAATATTGGAAAATTCTACTACTCAGATGGAACTTATACTTCGGAATATGATTCTAGTAAAACTGTAATTGGTATTGTTTCAAATCTTAAAGCAGATAAAACACCAAAAACAATAATACCAGTTTCACTTACAACAACAGGTGCGCAATTTACAAATGCAAAGAGTTCTTGTGATTCATATTCTAAAGAAGGTTTTGATGATTGGGAACTTCCAGACTATATTGAACTTCAATCTATTTTGTTCAATAAGCAAGCATTAAATAACAGTCTTACAACAATTAATCCAAGCGCTTCTGTTATTCAAGGTTATACTTACGATAAACCATTGTTTTACTGGGCATCTCAATCAACTAATAATTTGACAAATAATACTTCATTCACTCTTTATTTGTATTCTAGTGAATCAAATGTTTATGAGTTACAAATTAAGAGCTTCACTTTGAGTGGTTATTATATTCCGGTATTAATGATTAATGAATAATTCTTAATCAAAAAATATTTGGGAAAAGAAAAGGCACGTCCATTTACGAACGTACCTTTTTTATGCCCTTCGACAAGCTCAGGGACCCACTGACTTTTACTCAGTTATTTTGCATCATAGTATGTGCTTGAAGCTTCTGTTGTGCCCTTTGGTTTAGGATTTGGATTTGTTCCTTTGCGCAGGAATGCATCCTTGTATCCATATGCTTTGAATCTAGCAAGAACTGTACCATATTCATCAAGAGTTACTGGTCCAATAAGAACTTGTTTTGTTCCCTTTGCAGTTGGAACAATAGTTATTGGATATTTCTTACCATATTTATTTACAATTTCAAGAATATTTTCATCATCGCGCAAAGTTGCAATCTGAATGTAGTAGCGGTCTGCTTGAAGTTCGTCAAGGCTTTCAATCATAAACTTGTCGTAGCTTGTTTCATTACCTGTTGCTGCCGGCTGAACTACAATATTATTGTTGATTTCAATTTCTGGTACGGCAATCTCTTCCTCTTCTTCAACTTCTTCATCTTCGTAATCTGATGAACCTATTTCATTATTCAACAAAGAAGGATCTGGTAACAAGAGCTCTTCATCTTCTTCGTAAACCGGAGGATTATCTTCTGCAGGAACAAGAACTATTGCATCATATTCTTCTTCGTCTTCATCAAGAACTTCCGGTTCATCATCGAATTCTTCATCTTCTTCAATTACTTCATCTTCTTCTTCGAATTCTTCTTCCAGTTCTTCATCTTCCTCGAACTCTTCTTCTTCAAAGTCGAACTCTTCCTCTTCGAGATCTTCTTCATCTTCGAATTCTTCATCTTCTTCGAATTCTTCTTCTGGTTCTTCCTCGTCTTCAAATTCTTCGTCTTCTTCGAGTTCGACTTCTTCTTCGAATTCCTCTTCTTCCTCTTCTACAACTTCCTCATCTTCAAGTTCTTCAAGAGGTTCTTCTTCGAAATATTCTTCTTCATCGTCAACAATGTCTTCTAATTCATCATCTTCATAAATATCTTCGATTGGCTCTTCTGTAATAAAGTAATCTTCTTCCTCTTCTTCAGGTTCTTCAGCCTCTTCTTCGAAATCTTCTTCTACAGTTTCTTCTTCCTCTGCTTCGATTGTTTCAAATTCTTCTTCAGGCTCTTCTTCTACAAGATCATCAATACCTTCATCATCAAATTCCTCATAGATTACAGGCTGTTCTTCAATTACAGGAACTTCTTCTTCCTCTTCTTCCGGAGTTTCTTCTATATATTCAGGCTCATTTTCTTCTATAGGCTCATCTTCAAAATATTCAGGAAGTTCTTCATCATCAAAATATTCATATTCAATAACAGGCTCTTCTTCTGGTTCTTCAATTGGCATTGAATAAATTTCTTCCTGTGGCTCTGTTGCCGGAACAGTTTCTTTTTCATCAAATACCGGCTCTTCCCATTCTTCTTCGTAAACAGGAATTTCTTCTTCTGTTTCTTCATAAACAGGTACAGATTCTACAGGAGCAGTTTCTTCTGGTTCGGCTTCTACAACCGGTTCAGGCTCAACTACAGGCTCTGGTTCTACTACTGGTTCAGGTTCTTTTGTAGAAGCAGCGTTTCCATTAGAAGCAATTACTGCAGAACCATATACTCTTTCGTCCTGATTTGAACGCTTTGTAATTTTGACAATATTATTTGAATCCTTGTTAATTCCAATTGCGGCAGCTGCTTCTGGAGAAAGCATAATTGCTACACCTTCTGATGGATCAAGTGCGCCAATTACAAGAATATCAATTGTCGAATCACCAGTGATATTTGTTACGCTTATAATATCACCTGGAAGATAGCCGACTGTCTTGGCAAAAAGTCCTTCCGGGAATACTCCAGGTTCAACAACTACTGCTCTACCATCCAAAGACGGGCTAAAGGATGCCAGCAAAAGACATCCTATAATGATAAATCCAAGTTTTGATATATTCTTAAAAAGTCTGTTGTCTTTCAATTTATTTTTCATACCCGCCCATCCTTATGCTTTTGTAGATTTCAATACCTTCGAAATCTCTGTTATCAATTTAGAAGAAACATTCTTCAAACCTTTTGTATCTAACGATTTGACAGAACTTTCAAACGAACTTTCTTTTATTGTTTTTCCGGTTGTTACAGATGCAACCGACCAGCCTATTGTATGGAGTGAATTTGTATAATAGAGTTTAATTTGTACGAAATAATCAGAAGAGCCTTCGTAAGCATCGCCCATTGCTTTGTTAAACAGTATAACATCATCGCTTGCTGATTCTGAAACTACTGCCGGTGAATTTGTAATGATATAACCTGTTTCAAAAAAACCAGCCAGAAGTTCATCTTCAATTACAAGTGAATCTTCAGAAATGATATCTGTTCGTTCATCATGTTGAACTATTTGCAGCTGAATCTGCTTTGCAAAGCAAAAGTTTGCGCACATAAAAACACATGCAGCGATTATAATCTGTTTAATTTTCCCCATAATTACACCCCATAAACAATATAGGTTTTTATACTTGTTTTTCGGTGATATTTAGATATGAGTTTAGCAAAAAATATTAATTCAAGTAGAAAAAAATGCTCACGCGTAGAACCGTATTTTTCCAGAATGCATTGTATTTATTAAATAAATTCAAAAATCGCGGAAGCCGAACTATTAAACGCATTTGAAAACAAAGCTGCGGAGCGGAAGGACGGCTGCGAACTACATCGAAGCTTGACGAGCAAAGCGAGTAAAATCTTTCTTTGCAAGCTTCGCCGTAGTTCGCAGATGTACTTACGCGGGAGCAGATTTGTTTTCCACATGTTTGCATTTCGGCTGGGAGCGATTTTTCTATTAAATTTAATTATATTTGCGAAAAACCTGTTTTTGTTGTAAAATAATATTTGGGATTGGGAAATGGATAAACGCATATATATAATCGGTGCTGGATTTGCAGGGCAAACTATTGCAAATGATATCCGGCGGAAAAAAATCTTTGGAAAAGTTAATGCCTTTTTGGACGATGACAAAAAAATCATCGGTACTACAATTGACGGCATTCCTGTTCTTGGACCAATTGACAGCGTAACTTCCATTCTTTCTAATTCCGACTTAGACGAAGCAATAATTGCAATTCCTTCGGCTCCAACTGAACGAATCCGTGAAATTTATGAAACTCTTGTAAAAAACGGCTTTAATCATATAAAAATCCTTCCGGGAATAAGCCAGGTAATTGAAGGAACTGCTCACTTAGTACAAACCCGTGAAATTGACCCGCTTGATATTCTTGGACGAACTCCAATTGCAATTTCGCTTAAAGAAAGCTTGAACTATCTTCGCGGAAAGCGTGTTCTTATTACAGGTGCAGGTGGTTCCATTGGTTCCGAACTTGCCAGACAGCTTTTGAGTGGTGGTGCCGAACGACTTTACCTTTTAGGCCACGGTGAAAATTCAATATGCCAGATTTTCCGCGAGCTTAAAGTACTTCAGACCGAAGGAGTTGGTGAAAAAGCAACTGTTGTTCCAATTATTGGCGACATGCGCGACAGTGAATATATTGATTACATCATAAAGCAGACAAAATGTAATGTAATTTTCCACTGTGCAGCCTACAAGCATGTTCCT
This sequence comes from Treponema sp., assembly GCA_017617145.1. The sequence continues at coordinate 6,755 of JAFZWX010000135.1, forward strand.
ATGATGGAAGAAAATCAGGTTGCGGCAATTGAAAACAATGTATTCGGAACTAAAAATTTGCTTGATGCGGCGATAAAACATAAGGTTGATCGTTTTGTTCTTATTTCTACAGACAAAGCAGTTTCACCAGTTAGTGTTTACGGTGTTTCAAAGATGCTGTGCGAAAAGCTTGTGCTGGAGTATGCAAAAAAGGCAGAAAAAAATCAGGCAGTGATGTTTGTAAGATTCGGTAACGTGCTGGGCAGTCGTGGTTCAATTCTTCCGCTTTTTCAGAGTCAGATTAAAACAGGCGGACCAATTACAGTTACTGACGAAAAAATGGAACGCTTCTTTATGACAATTCCTGAAGCATGTTCTCTTGTTCTTCAGACTGGTGGTGTTGGAAAAAATGGTCAGTCGTATCTGCTTGATATGGGTGAGCCTATAAAAATAATTGAACTTGCAAAACAGATAATTAAATTCAGCGGGCTTGAACCTTACAAAGATATTGATATAAAAATTGTAGGTGCTCGCAAAGGCGAACGTCTTATTGAACCGCTTTGGCTCAAGGAGGAAAACCCTACTCCAACACAATATCCAAAAATTCTTCAGCTTGAAAATAAGGAGTATGCAGCAGACCGATTGGATCAGCTGCTTACAAAACTCTACCCTATTTGTTTTTATACTAATGGCAGCGAATCTGATTTCCGTAATAAAGAAAAGCTTGTAAAGATTTTGTGTGATGATTGCCAGAGCCTTAAAGATTTTTATGAAGAAATAAAAACAGATGGCCAAAAAAGGACAGATATATTATGAGCAGTGAAAACACAATAAAAGTTCCATTTCATAAAGCCGCAATTACAAAAGCAGAAGAAGATGCAGTTCTTGATGTTCTTCGTTCAGGCTGGCTCACAACCGGCAAATATGCACTTGAATTTGAAAAAAAGTTTTCTGCTGTCGTAGATCAGGATGATGAAAAAGCAGGACGCGCACCAGTTATCAGTCTTGCAGTAAATTCAAACACCTCTGGAATGATTCTTGCAATGGAAGCCTGTGGAGTTCGAGAAGGAACTTATGTAATTACAACGCCTTACACTTTTGTTTCAACTGCAACCTGTGCAAGACACCTTGGAGCCCACGTGCTTTTTGCCGACATAGAAAAAGACACCTACAGCATTGATCCAGACCAGATAGAAAAAATTCTGCAGAACGCCGCAACACAAGGAAAAACTGTAAGTGCAATTGTCCCTGTTCACATTGCCGGAAACATCTGCAATATGGAACGAATTATTGAACTTGCAAAAAAATATTCAACAGCAGACAACACAATAAGAGTTATAGAAGATGCCGCACACAGTTTTCCGTCTCCAACAAAGCTTGGCTATGCCGGAACAATCGGAGATGCCGGAGTTTTCTCCTTTTATGTAACAAAAACAATTACAACAGCAGAAGGTGGAATGGTCTGTACCCGCGACTCTGACCTTGCACGCCGTATGACTGTTATGCGCATGCACGGAATGGACCGCACGACCTGGGATCGCTACACAAGTCCGCGAGCTTCGTGGGAATATGACATAATTGCACCAGGTTATAAATTTAATCTGCCAGATGTTCTTGCTGCAATAGGAACGTGTCAGGTAGACCGTGCCTGGCAATTTTACGAGCAGCGTAAAGCAATTGTAGACTTGTACAACAAGGCGTTTAAACCACTTGATTTTATTGAGCTTCCGCCGGACGGACCAGGAAACAGCTGGCATCTTTATCTTATGAGAATTATTCCTAAAAAATTAAGAATCACACGAGAACAATTTGCAAAAAAAATGCAGGAAGCAGGCTTAGGAATTTCAGTTCACTTTATTCCACTTTTTCATTTTACTTACTGGCGTGAACTATACCCGAACTTTACAGCAGAAAACTTCCCGAATGCAGAAGTACAATACAACAGAACAATTTCAATCCCGCTCTACCCCGATATGACAAAAGAGCAGGCAGAACTTGTAATTGCAACTGTTACAAGAATAGGATTGGAGAATCATGCCTAAAAAAGAACAGTCTTTAAAACAAAGAAAACATTCCATGGAAGCAACCGGCTTTTATAGTGATGCAAGCCGCGAAGGAACCTTGTATGCTGTTCTTGTAAGAAGTCCTGCTGCTACTGGTAAAATCAAAGAGGTTTCAATTCCAGAATTACCAGAAGGATATTATTTGTTTACGGCAAAAGATATTCCAGGTAATAAAAAGGTTTCTGTAAATAATCAGGAATGGAAAATCTTAGGTTATGATGATGTTTCTTACAGCGGCGAACCTGTAGGTATTCTTTGCGGGCCTGATGAAAACAAAGTTCTTGAACTGCTGGAAAATGTTTCGGTTAACTTTGATATTGATTCTCTTGAATCTGCACTTAAAAAAGCAATGAAATATCATAGACGACCGGTAGTTAATCTATCAAAAAAATCGAATGACCTTTCTTCCTTTGTATCAGAAATTAACGACATGCCTTCGCTTGATACAGTTTTGGATAATAAACGCATAGAACAGAATATCGAAGAACAGGTTGCCTATCGTGAAATAAAAACAGGAATCTTTCTTAAAAAAAGCATATCTCAGGCAGAAAAAAAACTTTTCGAAAACAAGGACGACTATATAAGCCAGGAAAAATGGACACTCTCGTTTCTTCCGCCTCTTTGGAAAGAAACATGTGGATCGTTCTGCTGGAAAGAAGGAAAAATTCTTCATATTTCCGCCCCAACCAGATGGACAACTCATCTTATGAAAACTGTTTCAACAGCATTAAATATTCCTGTTACAGATATTATTGTCCATAAAACAAAGACTTCCGGTGTATTTTCAAAAGGCCTCTGGCGAACTTCAGTTGTATCTGCACAGGTAGCTCTTGCTTCTTATCTTACATCGAAGCCTGTTAAACTTGTTCTTACTCAGGAAGAACAGGATTCATACATGGCGCCTGGCGTAAACACAGAAATCACTTATAAAACTGCGGTCTCAAAAGATGGAATAATCAACGGCATTTCAGCTTTTATTGATATTGATGTGGGCTGCTTTAATCCGTTTGTACAGGAAATTGCAGACAGAATGTCTATTGTTGCATGTAATTATTACAAGCCTCAGAATATTCATATTATTGCAAAAGCTCATACATCAAAAAAACCGCCTACTTCTATCTGCCTTAGAGGGATAGATTCCCAGGTATTCTTTGCAATTGAAAATCAGATGCAGAAAATTGCCAAACAGACTAATTTGCTTCCAGAAGAACTTAGACGTATTAATAAAGAAATAAATGTAAGTGATTATCCTTTCGAATTTGACAACAATAATGCAGATGCTTGTTTTTCAAAAGCTGTTTTAATAAGTGATTTTAACAGAAAATATTCTTCATATAATATGGATGCTGTAGACCGGGTTCAGGAAAACAGTAATCCTTTTTTTGCACTCCCGCTTCGTGGTATTGGAATTGCAACCTCCTTTAATGTTTCTGATTTTTACGGGACTACCAGTTTTGCTTATGACTGCAAGGTTGAAGTTTCTCTTTTGCAAAATGAACACATTGTAATTCATGCTATTAATCCTTCACAAGGCATTCAGGAAATATGGAAAAAAACTGCTGCTGAAATTCTTAAAATAAAAAAAGATAATATTACAATTGATTCAGACTTTGATTTTGCCGAACTGCCTGACACTCCCGAAGATGCTATTAATACAATAAGTACGGTAAATGAACTTATAAAAAAGGCATGTCTTGATATTGAAAAAAAGAGATTTCATCAGGCTTTGCCTATAACAGTTAAAAAAACACAATCTGCTTCAATTAAGAAAAACTGGAACAGCGAAACCTTTACAGGAACTCCTTTTGGACCTGTATCCTTTGCAACTGCAGTTGTAGAAGTTGAACTTGACACATACACTTACAATGAACGAATAAAAGGAATCTGGCTTGTAATTGATTGTGGTGAACTTTTTGATAAATCGGCAGCTCTGCGTGCAATACGTCTTGAAATACAGCAGCAACTTGAAATGCTTGTAAAAGATAAATCTATTCCTTGTGATAATATTACAATAAATTTTATTGAATCAAAAAATAAAGCAGGTCAGATTGGTGATCTTGTAAGGAACACACTTCCTGCAGCCTTCTCTTCTGCACTTTCGCTGGCTCTTGCAACACAGCTTACAAAACTTCCTTGTACCGAAAAGCAGATTTTTGAACTTATTAAAAAACGCGAAACAAGAATAGAAAAACAAAACCAGCAGATTGTTCAAAATAATCAAACAGCGGGAGAAAAAGAATGAATGTACCGGTAATTCTAAATGGCAACAAAACAATTCTGGAAGCACCTGCCGATGAAACACTGATGTCGGTTTTGAGAAGGATTGGTTGTTCAAGTGTAAAATGCGGCTGCGGACAAGGAACCTGCGGTTCATGTACAGTCTTGCTCAATGATAATCCGGTTGCAACATGTAAAATTCCACTTGGTATAATACAGAACGCAGACATAGTAACGCTTGAATATTTTGAACGCACAAAAGAGTATTCAATTATCATAAAAGGTTTTGAACTTGCCGGAATAAAGCTTTGCGGCTTGTGTGATTCAGGGAAAATTTTTTCAGCATATCAATTAATAAAGATGAATAAAATTCCAACTCGTGATGAAATTTATGAACAGGTTAGAAGCCTTGCTCCCTGTTGTACAGATTTAAACACGCTTATAAAAGGAATTATTCTTGCATTGGAAATCAGGGATAATGGTTTAGAAAGAGCAATTAGAAAGGCTGGGAGAATTTAATGAAATCGATTTTATTTGCTAAAAATGTATCTGAACTTTTTTTCCAGCTCAAAAACAACAAAGAGCTTACTGTTGTTGGTGGTTGCACAGAGCTTGATGAATTACCTGAAAAATCAATTTCTGTTTACGGAATACCTGATCTTTCACGCATAACAAGACATGAACGATTTTTAGAGATTGGACCAGGAGCTACACTATCACAGGTTCTTTCGATTGGTCAAACTCATCTTCCTGCAGTTTTATATGAAGCTCTTTTAAGTATTGCAAATCCTATTATAAGAAACATGGCAACAATCGGCGGAAACATTTGTACAGAAGGACACAAGCACACACTGTTTGCTCCTCTGCTTGCACTTGATACAAAACTTGAATTCAGAAATCAAACAGAGACAAAAATAGAACCACTTCAGTCTTTTAGAAAAATTCCAGAAGGCTTTGTTCTTACAAATATAAGAATTCCGCTGCTATACCCTGAGGTCTCAATTTTCAGACGAATTGGTCCAGAACACGCAATTTCTCAACACTCAGCTTCATTTGTTTTTTTAGGCGACACAGAAAGAAACTCTCTTGTAGATGTAAAACTTTCATTTGCAGGGCCTTTTGTTTTTCGCAGCAAAAATTTTGAAAACTCTCTAATAGGACATCGTCTGCCGCTTACAAAAAAAGATGTAGATGAAATTCAAAATATGGTAGAACAGGAATTCAACAAAGCCTCTACCGACCAGATGATAAGTAATGTAGTAAGGCAGCAGTTTCTAAACTTAACACGCTACAGTTTTGAACAGTTGACTTAACGTATAAACATACAATCGCGTCGTTCGCTACGCGAACTTACCTAGTTTTGCTCCGCAAAACTAGCGAATATACATACAGTCTCCGTATGAGAAAAATTTATAACGTTTCTCCACAGCCTGTTTGTACGCAGACAAAATATGTTCACGGCCGGCAAAAGCACTTACTAACATAATTAATGTACTTTCGGGGGTGTGAAAATTTGTAAACATTTTATCTACAATCTTGAACTGGTACCCCGGATACATAAAAATGCTTGTAGATGAAGTGCCTGCACGCACAGAATTGCCTTCACTAGCGCTTTCCAAAGTTCTTACACTTGTAGTTCCCACTGCAAGCACTGGTCGCCCTTCTCTTTTTGCTTTATTAATTGCAGCAGCTGTTTCTGGTGGAATTGTATACCATTCTTCATGCATTTTATGATTTTCAATATTTTCTTCGCGAACTGGAAGGAAGGTTCCAAGTCCAACGTGGAGCGTTACAAAAACCCGTTCGATACCTTTGGCATCAAGTCGTGCAAGCATTTCGTTTGTAAAATGAAGACCCGCAGTAGGACAAGCAGCACTTCCTGTATCTGTTGCATAAACATTCTGGTAGCGCTCGCTGTCTTCTTCTGTATCACCACGACGAATATATGGTGGCAGCGGAATATGACCATTTCGTTCAAACCAGTCTTCATTTATAGCAAAGTCAAATTTAAGTGCACGGAATTCTGTACCGGCATTTCCTTCATGTTCAATAATTTGTGCAACCGTTCCATCCGGAAACTTATAATGCATACCGGGCTTCTGTTTTTTTGCTGATTTTACCATTGTATTCCAGATGCAACATTCCTTATCAATTGTATTTAAAAACATGAATTCTGTTTCGCGTCCGGTAGTTTCTTTTATTCCATAAACACGTGCACGACGAACGCGGCTGTTATTAAAAACCATAAGCGTACCAGGTTCAATCAAATCTGGCAAATCATCCATCATGTGATGTTCAACCTCGCCGGTAACACGGTTCAGAAGCATAAGTTTATCCTGTCCACGCACACCACTTGGATGCTGGGCGATAAGTTCTTCAGGCAAATCAAAATTAAAGTCAGATGTTAACATGAGGATAATTTAGCATAAATAATATTTTTGTGAAATATACCTAAATATATAATGCTCATAACAAAAAACATGCATACATATAGAATGGCTCCCAGCCGAATTTCGAATTCCAAAACCGGCGGTTCACCGCCTACCTGCTGAAGTGCCTTGTAATTATATACTTGGCCGCCTTGCGGCCGCACTTCAGAAGGTTTTTGTAATTCGAAATTCGGCTTCCGCCATTCCTATTTATACATATTTAGATAATTATTCCTTTGAAAATTATTTTCCAAAAAAATCATTTTTCATGATAAAATGATACGTAGAAAAAAAATTCGGAGGCGAAAAGTGAAATATAAATTTCCAAAAGATCTTTATACCGAAGTTCGGATTGAAGATATCAAAAATGCCAGCTTTGGGATGCAGGATGATGATGTTCTTGCAAACAGCGAAGTTATGGTAAAAGGTGCAATGATTCGTGTATTTGACGGGAATCTTTGGTATACGGCAGAAACAAACGATACAGATACAAAATCTATTCAGACAAAAATCGATGAGCTTGCAAAAATTGCAACACCAAATAATACAATTCTTGAAAACCCAATTGTAAAAAACTTCAGTGTAAACAAGGCAAAAATTCTTAAGTTTCAAGACAAAGATAACCTGCGAAACCTTACACGCGAAGACCGCGAAGGAATTGTTCAATATTACAGAAAAAAATGCATTGATAAAAAAATTAAAGAAATCAAAGTTACTTATGCAAACTTTTTCTACAATTCAAAAATCAAAGAGCTTTACACAAGCAAAGGTACAGAAATTATTCAAGACTATCAGCGCTGTTGTTTTAGCATGTGGTTTGAAATTACTGGCCGCGAAGGAGTTACTTACGGTGGCGGAAAACAACTGTGGGGTTTTGCATTTAAGGAATTAAAAAAGAAGGAAGCAGAAGTTATAGAAGCTCGCGACCGTGCAGTTGATTTTGCAAAGAACAATGTACCTGTAGTGCCTGGTGAATATGTTTGTGTACTAGCCCCTACTGTTACTTCTGTTTTTACTCACGAAAGTTTTGGTCACAAAAGCGAAGCAGACTTTATGCTCAATGATAAAACTCTTCAAAAGGAATGGACACTTGGTAAGCAAGTTGCAAATCCAAAAGTCAGCATTGTTGATGAAGGCGATACAATGCATCACGGCTATTGTCCTTATGATGATGAAGGCAACAAGAAAAAAGAAGTTTACCTTATTAAAGACGGAATTTTAAGCGGAAGACTTCACGATGCAAAATCGGCAGCAGCACTTGGCGAAGAACCTACAGGAAACGCGCGTGCTCAGGATTACAACTGTTCTCCAATGGTACGCATGACAAACACCTATATGAAAGCTGGTACAGACAAACCAGAAGATATTATCAAAGGTGTAAAGGAAGGCATTTATGTTTACGACTGGAACTACGGAACAGGTCAATCAACCTTTACAATTCAGCCGCAAAAGTGCTACAAAATCAAAGACGGGAAACTTGCGGAACCTGTTCTTGTTAATGTTGTTACCGGAAGCGTTTTCCAGACCTTGTTCGACATAGACGCAGTTGGAGATGATCTTGAATTCTTTAGCGGAACCTGCGGCAAAAACGGACAGAGAATGCCTACTGCAACAGGTGGCCCGACTATCAGGGTAAAGAAATTGACTATCAATTAAGATGTCCGGGTCAAGCCCGAACATGACAAACAGAATGTCATTGTCGGGCTTGACCCGACAATCTATTACAAGGAGGAATTAACCATGACCAAAGAAAAATATATAAGCATAAACACATATTCCACAGTAAAACTTGAAGAAAACAAAATTGTTTCTTTTAATAAATATGACAAGCTCTCACAAAGCTTCCGCGTTTACAAGGATGGTTTTGTTGGCATTCATTATCAGCAGGGAAAGATGAGCGACAAAGAAGGCTATTCTCTTGCAGAAAAAAATCTTGAACTAAAACGGCCTTATCCTTTTAAGCTGGAAGGTGGAAAACGAAGCCGCGACAAAAAACGAAAAATTCTTTCTGACTCAGAGCTTATGTCAAAAGCAAAAATCGTTCTTGATTATCTTACAAAAAATTATCCAAACTTTATATTCAGCGGAACACTTTTTGCCCAGAATGCAACAGAAGCACAGAAAAATTCCGCAGGAATGGACTACTCTACAACAGACGGTCACAATGGTATAAACATAAGCTTTAAGCATAAAAAGAGCAAGGATATTTATGACGGATATTTTTCTATAAACATGCGCACCTGGAATACCAAAACCTTTAAGGATATTGCCGACAACTATCTTGCAAATTATGAAACAAAGGTTAAGTTTCCAAAAGAATGTATAATTATGATGGCTCCCTGGGAGTTTACAGGCATGCTCGTTCAAAGCTTAAATGCAGAAGGACTTGCACTTGGAACTTCACTCTTAGCAGGAAAAGTTGGTCAGAAAGTTTTCTCCGACAAACTCACTCTTCTTCACAATGTAAGCGATGCTAAAATGTGGATGAATACCTTCTGGGATGCAGACGGAATTGTTCACAAGGGCGATAAGCTTACATATATTAAAAACGGAAAAATCTTACGCGGATATGCAGACAAACGCATTGCACAAAAATACAATGTCGAATGCACAGGAAGTGCCTATCAGAATTATCAGGATATTCCACAAAACGGTTGGATAACAGGAACAATTGCCACAACCGGAAAATCGCCAAAAGAAATTTTACAGGCAGCAGGCAAGGAATATGCAATTCTTCCAGTGCTCTACAGTGGAGGTGGTTTTAAAGAAGACGGAACTTATGCCATGCCGGTTCAGGCTTCGTACCTCACCGACGGCGAAAAAATTCTTGGTATGCTCCCGCCATTTACAATGCGCAGCAACATGTTTGATATGTTCGGCAAGGATTTTATTGGAGTTTCAAAGTTCACAAAAATCTGGAACAAAGATATGATGCTGGTTAAGATGGAAAGAGGAAAATTGTAACAGCCTAGAACAAACTACCCTGCGCCCCACCGTCTTTGGAGTCACTTGCATGAGTAAGTCCCAGGTGTGTATATGCCTTCTCTGTAACCATTCGTCCGCGCGGGGTTCTTTGCAAAAGTCCGCACTGAATTAAATATGGCTCGTAGTAATCTTCAAGCGTGTCCATGCTTTCGCCAATTGAAATTGCAAGGGTTTCGGCACCTACTGGACCACCGCCAAAGTTTTCTATAATTGAACGAAGAATTTCCCTGTCGTATTTTTCAAGACCAATTTCGTCTATTTCAAGGCGGCGTAATCCGTCATCTACAATATCAACTGTAATTGTACGGCTTCCTGCTACCTGGGCAAAATCCCTCATACGGCGAAGAACTCTGTTTGCAACACGAGGAGTTCCACGACAGCACTGTGCCAAAAGCATCGCAGCATCTTCTTCTATTCCAATTTCCAAAATGCTGGCAGATCGTTTTATGATGCTGGCCAGTTCACTTTGTGTATAAAACTCAAAACGAGGAATAAATCCAAAACGAGAACGAAGCGGCGAACTAACACTACCCGCCTTTGTTGTAGCCCCAACCAGAGTAAAAGGAGGAATAGGAATACGTACAGTTCTTGCCGCAGCGCCCTGACCGATTATCCAGTCAAGCTCAAAATCTTCCATTGCAATATAAAGCATTTCTTCAATAGCAGGCTTTAGGCGGTGAATTTCATCAATAAAAAAAACTGTGCGCGGAGTAATTGTCGAAAGGATTCCCGCAAGATCCTTAGGCTTATCAAGCGCAGGTGCAGAAGTTACCTTAAAATCAACTCCAAGCTCGTGGGCTGTGATTTGTGCTAAAGTTGTTTTTCCAAGTCCCGGAGGACCAATGAGCAAAAGATGATCCAGCGGTTCTTCACGAAGCTTTGCCGCTTCAATAAATGTTGAAAGATTTTTCTTTACGCTTTCCTGCCCCAAAAAATCGGCAAGACGGGTTGGACGAAGTTTATTATCCTGTTCATCAAAAGAGTCTTTTAAGTCTGCACGAACAATCGCAGAAAAATCAGTTGAAAAATCTTCATCGTTCATATTACTCATTATTATATCCTATTTTTATACCATTTCAACAATTGCTCGGCGGAACAGAATATCCTCGCGTTCTTTCTGACTTTTTGCAGCAAACCCTGCATCTGTACCAAGCTGTTCAACCAGTTGTGCAACCTTCTGTTCAACAGTTCGTTTATCATAACCCATGCTTGCAAGCGACTGTACAACATCAGCATAAGGACTTGCGGCATCAACACGAACAACAGTTCCTGCACTTTCACTAATCTTAAGTTTACCTTTAAGAGTAAGCATCATCTTACCGGCAGTCTTTTTACCAACACCAGGAATCTTTTCAAGCATTTCAAGGTCGCCGTTTTCCAAAACCTCAAGCAAGCGCGAAGAAGAAACAGAACTCATAATTTTTACTGCGCCCTTTGGACCTACTCCGTCAACCTTAAGCAAATCAAGAAAAACAGAACGCTCCTCTGCACTGGCAAATCCATACAAAGTCATAAGCTGGTCGGTATGCTGAAGCCAGGTAAAAACACGAGCCTCGCTGCCAACAACACCAATCATATCAAGGTTTGAGTCGGGAACACATAAATCCCATTCAACACCGTTTGTATCTAAAAAAAGCTGCTTTGGAAATTTTCCGGTAATTATGCCTGTTAATGAATTGAACATTTCGACTCCATTTTCTTCTTTATTATTCCCTATTTTTATGTTAAAATCAATTATGCGTTGGATATATCAGTATGATGTTGCAGCATTATTTATTTCTCTTGTAATCCTTTTTAATCTTTTTATTTCACAAAGAATCAAAACCAGAGTTTCAAAAGCTTTTAAAATCCTTGCAATTGATTTATTTTTTGCAACCGTATTTGACTTAATAACAATCTACACAATCAGCTACTATGAACTTTGTCCTGTGTGGCTCAATTATGTTTTAAATATTATCGCACTTCTTACATATAACAGTCTTCCTGTATTTTACATCATCAGTATTATGTATGGGGCCTTAAGTGAAGAACAGGATTTTACAATTACTCAAAAGCTTTTTCTTGCAATTCCTATATGTGCGGCCAGTTTCTTAATCATCACTACCCCTTTTACAAAAGCAGTAATTTATTTTACAGCCGACGGACAATATAAAATTGGTTCCACCTTTGACATTCTTACTGTCATAGGCTTTGTATATCTGATTATGGTAGTGATATATGGAATCATGAAACGTAAAACGCTTCGTACAGAACAAACTATCACAATTATAGTTTATACAGTTACAACAATTTCTGCTCTTATAATTTGTAATATATGGACAAAGCTGCTTATAACACTATTCTTTGCATCGCTTTCTGTTTTGGTTACCTACCTTTCACTTGATAATCCTTCGGAATACACAGATCCAATAATGGATATTTACAATAAAAAAGCCTTTATGTTTACAACGGCAAATTTCTTCAACTCTCATAAACAATTCACCGTTCTTGGTATTCAAATAGAAGGTATTTCCTATTTAAATGAAACTCTAGGCTACAATAATTTTAATAAAATCCTTGTAAAAATCGCACGAAAAATTTGTGGCATTTGCGGTAAAAACAATGTATACAGACTTTCCGGAAGTAAAATTGCAATTGTAATTCATTCCGACGATAAAAACAAAGATGATAAATTTCTTGAACTCCAGCTGCTTTTTTCGCAGAGCATCAAAATTTCTGAAATTGAAGTTTCACCAAAAGTTAAGATGGCAACCTTTGAATGTCCCGAAGCTGCCGACAATTTTGTAAAACTTAATGATCTGATCTTTGATACCCTTAATTCAAGTGAAATAGAAAGCGGAAAGATTGTTGACGGTAACAAAAAAATGCTGGAAAAATCAAGACGGGAATACGAACTTGTTCAGATTCTTAAGCAGGCACTTACCCAAAATCAATTTGAAGTTTTTTATCAGCCGATTTATTCTGTAAAGAAAAAGAAGTTTACAACTGCAGAAGCTCTTGTAAGACTTACGAATGAAGAACTTGGTTTTGTTTCTCCAGATGAATTTATTCCTATTGCCGAACGAAATGGTCTTATACTTTTAATCGGTGAATTTGTTTTCCGCTCTGTATGTAAGTTTATAATTAAGAATAAGCTTTGGGAAAAAGGAATTGAATATATTCATGTAAATCTTTCTGCAATTCAGTGTATGCAGGAAAAGCTTCACGAACAGCTTATAAGTATCATGGATTTTTATGGTCTTGATTATAAACTTATAGAACTTGAAGTTACAGAAACCGCAGCTATTGCTTCCAGTGATACGCTTCTTAAAAACATGAAATCACTCATGGAAAACAACATGAACTTTGCGCTCGACGATTACGGTATGGGCTACTCAAATACTTCAAGCATTCTCCAATATCCGTTCCATACTATTAAACTTGATAAATCGATTGTTTGGGCAGCAGTAAAAAACGAGCGTGCACAAAAGCTTTTACACCATACAATTGCAATGTTCCGTGATATGGGAATTGAGCTTGTTGCAGAAGGTGTTGAAACTTCAGAAATGGCAGTTATGCTTATGAAAATGAAGTGTGATTATCTGCAGGGATTTTTATATTCAAAACCAGTTAACGAACGGGCATTCCTGGAGCTGCTGGAGCACAAGTACTAAAATGAAGGTGCGTTATTGCACCGGCTAGTGCATCGGCAGCATGATCAGGCTTTGGTTCAGTTTCCAGTCCTAACAAAAGCTTTACATATTGTTCTACAACTTTTTTATCGGCAGAAGTTGTTCCTGTTACTGCCTGTTTAATTTGATTCGGAGTATATTCTCCAAGTGCAATATTATGCTGTGCAAGACAAAGAGTTACTACTCCACGAGCCTCACTAACTCCCATTGCAGACTTAGCATTTTTTGCAAAATAAAGAGTTTCCATGCCGGCTTCTGTTGGACGAAACTCATCTATAACTGCACATAGTCTGTTGTAAATTGTAAGAAGACGTTGCCCGTGAGGTTCTTCGCTGCCTGTTGTAATACAGCCGTAACTTACCATACGGTAGCGCCCATTGCAAAAGTCCACAACTCCAAATCCTGTGTTTGCAAGCCCAGGGTCAATCCCAAGAACGCGGCGGATTTTTTTAGAGGATGTATTCTTAAGTTCGCTTCCCGGCAGGGATGTAAAAGTATTGTCGTTATTTATCATTCGGGTGCACCCTCACTCCGTTCGGGCCGCTATGTCCGCCCTTCGCTACCGCTCATACCACTTCGTGGTACTTCGGGGCTCCCAGCGCTTGCACAAAAAAAGGCCTGCCGTAAAGACAGGCCTTGATAAAACCTCTGTCATGTTCGGGCTTGACCCGGACATCTTTTTCAAGATAGATTGCCGTGTCAAGCACGGCAATGACAGAAATCGCTATTATTCCTCAGGCTCGAAGTCATCTGGATATTCAGCTGTGTGGTATACGTTCTGAACATCGTCGTTGTCTTCAAGACGGTCGATGAGGCGCTGAACTTTTGCAGCAGTGTCCTTATCAACTGGAGTATATGCATCTGGAACCATTCCAACATCTGCAGAAAGTGTTTCAATTCCTTTTTCTGCAAGAGCATCTGCAACACCAGCAAAAGCGTCTGGAGAAGTTGTTACAGTAATAATTCCATCTTCGTTTACGATATCGTCGGCACCAGCGTCCAAAGCAATTTCCATTACTTCGTCTTCGCTTACCTTTTCGGCATCAAGTTCAATTGTACCCTTGCGCTGGAACATACGGCTTACAGAACCAGTTGTACCAAGGTTTCCACCGTTCTTTGTAAAAATGTTCTTTACGTCTGCAGCGGCACGGTTCTTGTTATCAGAAAGAACTTCAACCATTACGGCAACACCACCAGGAGCGTATCCTTCGTAAAGATATTCTTCGTAAGCTGCTCCACCATCTTCAC
>JAFZWX010000136.1 GCA_017617145.1 Treponema sp.
AATCATCAGACAAGAATGGACGTTATTGGTAACAACATCTCGAACGTTAACACAATTGGTTTTAAGAGGGGACGTGTTAACTTTCAGGATATGATCAGCCAGCAGATGCAGGGTGCCGCAAAGCCAACAGATGAGCTTGGTGGTGTAAACCCTAAAGAAGTTGGACTTGGTATGACAGTTGCTGCCATTGACAATATCTTTAATCAGGGTAACTTGCAGTCAACAGGTGTGTCAACAGATATTGCTATTCAGGGTAATGGTTTCTTTATCTTGAAGAGCGGGGAGGAATCTTTTTATACACGTGCCGGTGCATTCAGCCTTGATACAAACGGAACTTTAGTAAATCCTGCAAACGGTATGCGCGTTCAGGGTTGGATGGCTGAAGAAGTAAACGGTCAGATGCTTGTTAGCACAGCCGCTACTCCTACAGATTTGACAATTCCAGTTGGAGCAAAGGATCCTGCAAAAGCTACAGAAAACGTTTTGTTTGCCTGTAACTTGAATAAGACAACTCCGGAAATTACAGATGGAGCAAGTCTTGAAGATATCCGTAAGGGAACATGGGGAACGGAACAGGAAATTTACGACAGCTTTGGAAACAAACACTTGCTCAGCGTTTCATTCCAGAGAGTACCTGGAAATCCAAACCAGTGGCAGGCTACAGTAAACGTAGATGAAGACAATGCCGACTTTACACAGACACGCATTGGTCTTGGTTCTACAGACGGTATGGAAAATACATTCATCGTTCAGTTTGATAATATGGGTGCATTGCAGTCTGTTACAGACAGCGCAGGGAATGTATCAAACGACTTTGGACAGATTGAACTTATGACAAGCTTTACAGTTCCTGAGTCAAACGACGAAGCAGATGGAACTCCACACCGCCAGACATTTGCAATTAATCTTGGTACAATCGGAAGCTTTGAAAATACAATTACACAGAGTGCTTCTAAGTCTACAACAAAAGCTTACTACCAGGACGGATATACACTTGGATATCTTGATACCTTTAAGATTGACTCAAGTGGTGTAATTACAGGTGTTTATTCAAACGGAACAAACAGAACAATTGGTCAGATTGCTTTGGCAACATTTGCAAATGACCGCGGTCTTGAAAAAGCCGGAGATTCTACTTTCGTTGAATCAAACAACTCTGGTATGGCAAGAATCAACGAATCTGGTGTAGCAGGAAAAGGTACCTTGATGGCTGGTGCTTTGGAAATGTCAAACGTTGATTTGTCAGAACAGATGACAGATATGATTGTAACCCAGAGAGGTTTCCAGTCTAACGCAAAGACAATTCAGACAGCAGATACATTGCTTGAAACTGTATTGAGCTTGAAACGATAATAACTAAGTAATATGTCATCCCGAACTTGTTTCGGGATCTCATATATAAAAAGACCCTGAAACAAGTTCAGGGTGACAATGAAAATTATTTAGCCCTTGCAGATAATCCATCAATCTGTGAGGGCTTTTTTTTTTTAAAGGTAAAGCTAAAAAACAGTCCCGATGGACTGTTTTTTTTAACGCTTTGCTATTGAACACCGGCCGCCAGTGGCCTTACACATCCTTGTGATACGGCTTCAAAATCTCAACCAGCTCCGTCTTCTTAAATAACGTTGCATACCCATAGGCACTCATGCCCATCTGGTCTTTAATATCCGGGTCGGCTCCGTTTTGAGCTAAGATCTCGCAGATTTTTGTACGGTCAGCACCTACAGCCAGAACAAGATTTGACTGGCCTTCTTTGCTGATTGTGTTGAGTTCTGCACCTTTTTCAATAAGAAACTTTGTTATGTCGTAATTACCGCGCCATACAGCATCCATAACTGGTGTGTAGCCACGGTCTTCGCTTGCTTCATTTATTTTGGCGCCGGCATCCAGAAGCTTTTTTACAAAATCAAGGTTGTCGTTTCGAACTGCAATATTCAAAAGAGGAGTTCCAAAATCATCACGCGAGTTTGGATCAATATCGGCTTCAAGAAAAAGATTACAGATTTCGGTTTTATTTTTTGACATGTATTGAGCAAAACAGTCGGCAGTAAAAGGAATACCTCGAACCATAAGCTCCTTTTTTGCCATGCGCTTATCATTTTTAGAAATTATGCTGCTGTATTGTTTTTTTAGGTATGAAATTATTTTTGCCTGATCTTTTAAAAACTGAACGCTGTCATTTGTAAAAAGTGTATGATACGCAAGTGCCCTGTCGTTTGTAATAACAGGCGTGTTGCTTGCATAAAGATAGCCCACAATGCTTGCAAGAAGAGTAGACTCTTCAACAGACTTAAAAATGGTAGGGTCAGAATAAATAACACAAAGAGAAATATTTTCAAGACTTGGTCGTATATTAAGAAGGCTTTCTTCTTGAAAATCTGTAGTTAGAATTAAAGCACCTTCTTCTTCTTTTTTTATTTCCTCAATCATCTTGGAAATAAAAACAACATCATTGCTCATCAATAAAAAGTTCATAATTACATTATAAGGGTAGAATGTCAAAATAACAAGTGGGATTTTATTTAAATATCAACATGCACCTCTTGACACAATCGCAATATTTCAATAATATATTAGAACATTCGCCGCAGTAGCTCAGTTGGTAGAGCGCCGGACTGAAAATCCGTATGTCGTTGGTTCGATTCCAACCTGTGGCA
>JAFZWX010000137.1 GCA_017617145.1 Treponema sp.
ATGAATGCAATAACTTATAAAGAAATTTTTCCTTTGATTAAGGAAAATAAGATGTGGCTTGGAAATGGTTTTTCGGCCGGTAATGCATATTTTGGATTACCAGAAAAAGCAAGAACTGATTATGCTGCTGGTGTTTTTAATCAAGGAACTGGATTAGTGAAGTTTAGAAATGTATGTTGGTTTACAAATATTGAACATGGAAAAAGACATAAACCGCAAAAACTTATGACAATGGAAGAAAATATTAAGTTTTCTAGACACAAAGAAATTAAGAATATTGGTTATTCAAAGTATGATAATTATGATGCAATTGAAGTTCCTTTTACGGATTCTATTCCTAGTGATTATGAAGGAGTAATGGGAGTTCCAATAAGTTTCTTGGATAAGTATTGTCCTGAACAATTTGAAGTATTAGGTGCAACACAACGAGGATGTCATGATGCTGTTCCAGATACTAAAAAATATGATGATTATTGGGAAATGACTCAAGATGGGAAAAAGACAGGTTCTTCTGGAAATAAGACAAATGAGAATGCAAATGTATTAACAAATGATGGAAAGAAGAATTATTTTGTAAATAAAGAGGGAAGAATAATTCAATCTGTATATCAAAGAATTTTTATAAAAAAGAAAAACATTTTATAGGCCCGCGTGCGAGCTTACACGGGCAAGGGATTGTAGGGGCGGCGTAGCCGTTGCGCAGCAATGGAGTGCGGTTAGCACGGAACCCCGAAAAGCCCGACGGTTTTGCGAAGCAAAAGCGGTGACCCCGGAGGAGAAAAATGAAAACCGAACTTAGAACCGACATTACTATTGAAAAACTTTGCGAAGGATTTGTGTATAACGAATTTGAAGAGAAGGGCTTGTTTGGCTTGAACGGACGGCTTGTGATTCAACCGGAGTATCAGCGTAACTATATTTACAATGACGGCAAAAAAGATGTAGCAGTAATTAATTCTTTGCTTAGAGGGTATCCGATTGGGCTTATTTATTTTAATAAAAACGGCGACAAGTATGAGGTTCTGGATGGGCAGCAACGGATTACTTCTATTGGACGTTTTATTACAAACAAGTTTGCAGTTAAGGTAAACGGATATGAGCGCAATTTTGATAGTCTTGATAAGGATATTCAGAAGCAGCTTTTACAGACCAGTCTTACAATTTACATTTGCGAAGGAACTGAAAAAGAAATTAAGGATTGGTTTCAGACTATTAATGTTGTTGGGGTGCCTTTGAACGAGCAGGAGCTTTTGAATGCGGTTTATTCAGGCCCTTTTGTAAATATGTGTCGCGAGGAATTTTCGAACAGTCAGAATTCTAATATTCAAAAATGGGAATGTTATATTAGTGGTAATGTGAAGCGTCAGGATTTTTTACATACAGCTTTGGACTGGGTTTCTAAAGGAAATATTTCTGATTATATGGCTCGTCATAGAACTGATGATAATATCAATGAGCTTAAGGTTTATTTTAATTCTGTAATTGACTGGCTTAACTCTACTTTTAAAACTGTTGATTCGACTATGTGCGGTTTGGAGTGGGGGCGTATTTATGAGCTTTATCACAAAAACAGTTATGATATTAACAAGCTTGATGAGCGGATTAACAAGCTGCTTTGTGACTGGCAGGTAACTGATAAAAAAGGAATTTATGAATATGTACTTTCTGGTGAAGTGCTTGAGAAAAAGCCTTTGCTGAATATCCGCTTGTTTGATAAATCTGTGATAAAGACTGTTTTTAATTTGCAGACAAGCGATGCTATTAAAAAAGGAATTTCAAATTGCCCGATGTGTGCAGCTGCCCAGGGCTCTAACAAAAACCGTATCTACAAAGAAAACGAAATGGATGCCGACCACGCCACTGCCTGGAGTAAAGGGGGTTCAACCGATATTTCAAATTGTGTTATGTTGTGTAAAACGCATAATAGAAGTAAGGGGAATAGGTGAGCGTGGGGTGGAAGCGTGGTAATTTAGAAGTTATCTTCAAAGAAAATGCTTCCATCGGTTTTTATGATTTTGAATTTCTTGATTTTTTCTAGTGTTTGATTTTTAACATAGTAATCTGATGGTTCAAAAAAGAAGGTTTCTGGATAAAAGCCGGTTGTTTGATTGCAAGCAATACACAAATGTCTGTTTTCTTGTTTGTTGTTTTTTTCAAAAAGAATAAACCTTGTTTTTGTTAATTTTGATTTTGCAAGCTTTGTTATATCAAAATCAATTATTACATCACTGTAAGAAAGACTGAATAGATTCTCAAGAGTAAATTCATCATATCTTTTTTGAATCAAAGGAAAATACTTGCTTGCTTTTATATCTGATTCGGTAAGAGTTCCTTTTTTGATTTTTGAAAGTATTTGATTCGCGAAGCCAGGTTTCCCTAAATATGTCTGAATAATAGGAATGTCTTTTAATTTATGAAGTCCTGCCATATGCGGAAAATTTGTTTTTTTAAATTGAAATTCGAGTAAGAATCCATTGTAGAATTCATAATGCATTTTGCAGTCGAGAATTTTCAGGAAATCATTGTATTTTGCTTTTAGGCCCGGCAAGACTTTCTCCAAACAAAAAACGCCCCAGCAAAGGGGCGTGTAATGGTTCATTTCTTTTCGGATTTCTCCTATTTAGGGCAAGGCGAACCAACCTGCGATAGTGTCTCAATGTACATCATACCTAAAACAATGCACATCTCATCGACATCTATAAATATAAGATGTTTTGTAGTATAAGTCAAGGAATATCGGATTATATATTCTTCAACAGAAAAGTTTTTTGTTCAACATATCCAAAATAACAAAAAAAACATTTTGTGTTTTCAAATTCCCATGTTATAATTGTTCTATCGGAATTGGGATATGATTAAAAAGTACAATAACTACTTGGTAAAAGTTTCTCTTCTCGCAAGTATCAGTTTTATTCGTCTTTAAGCATTTCACATCAGTCTTCATCCTTCTAAGTAATATTGTATAGAAATCTTTCTTAGTAAAGTTTTTACCAAATTACTGTATTACGCAGGAGGCAAACTGATGAAAAAGTTTTGGTACATTTGGGCGGTCGTCTTAATGACGATTGTGATATTTTTTAATGCAGGGTGTTCAAATGCTGTAAAAACTGAGCCAGGTGATAATAATTCTGATTCTACTAAGGAAGAGGAATCTGCAATTGGAATCCAAAATGATTCTAAATATAGAGTCTATTTTGATGATTGTTTTAATTCTTATTCTAGTGATGATAAGTATCCTATCCCTCAATATCTCTATGTCAAGAAACCCGCAACTACTGTTCAGCAGTTACCGGAACCTCCTGTACATAAAGGTTATGATTTTGCGGGCTGGTATACTGAGCCCAACGGAAATGGAACCGAGTTTACAGCAGATACAGAAGTAACATGTGATATTACTGTTTATGCTAAATGGATTCCGTGTTATTTAGTGGAGTTTTACGGGTATCCAGAACTTTCACAGAGAGTTAGGGAAGGTGATTTAGCAAGTAGACCAGAGGATTTTATTGATGATGATTATGGAGAATTAATGTATTGGTATATTAATTCCTATGATGGAAATATTCCTTTTGATTTTACAACACCGATTACTAAGAATACTAACTTATATCCCAAGTTTAAACCTTATCGTAAAGTGTGCTTTTATTCATGGCGTAAAACAGAAGCTTTTCCTAATATGTATAATTACTATAAAGTTTTAGATGGTGAGACAATAAGTGAACCGGAAGATCCAATTGACTACGGGTATTTTTTTGATGGTTGGTATTCAGATATAGATTTAACAATTCCTTTTGATTTTTCAATTCCAATTACTTCAAATGATATTTATCTTTATGCTAAATGGATAGCAAAAACCTTTTATTCTGTATATTTCCGTATTCAGTATCAGGATGTAAAAGATTATCAAAATATAATTATTGATACGACACAAAATGTTGTTGAGGGTGATCTTGTGTCAAACCCAGAAGATCCATTTGTAGAGGGTTACATCTTTAAAGGATGGTATACATATGATGATCAGCATAATAAGATTTCTTTTGATTTTACAACACCAATTACAAAGAATGGAATGATTTATGCAGAATTAGTACCTGAAAATACTTTTGAAGTCTCAGTAACAGATGAACCTTATTCTGATATTTCAATGACACTAGAATTTGAAAATCAACTTATTATGATAATTACAGATTCTGGTTACGATTCGTATAAATGGAAAATAAATGGAGTGGTTCAATCTGAAGAATCAAATATTTTATCTATCGAAAGATCAACACTAACAAATGGAACTTATATTATATCTGTTAAGGTAAAAGAAGGTGAAAACTATAAATCTGCAATAAAGAGTTTTGTAGTATCATTGGACGGCGGAATCCGGTACGGAATATAAATGTATCAAAATTAAAATGGGAGTTCAATAATGAAAGATATGAAACAAATAAGAAAAATCATAATTGTTTTTTTTACAATACTGCTGGTGTTTTCATCTTGTAATAATATTGTGAATGAAGTAGAAACAAATAATAACACGAATATGGCCTATATAAAAATCGATTGCAATTCCGCACGAACAATCTATCCGAGATATAAAAAATCGTTTTATTTTGGAGATTCAGCTGTGTCAAATTGGGTGCTGACTGGGATAAAAGAAGGTACAACTGATGAAATAATTATATATGATAGTAAATATCAACTTTCAGGAGAAATTTTTCCAATAGAGGCAGGAAAATGGACATTTACTTTAACTGCAAAAGAAGAAGAAACTATACTTTCCGATACAATAAATAAACTTTTGGAACAAGGCTCAACAACAACCTTAGAATTTGTTCTTAAAGTTGATATGGAAAGAACTACTGCTGAATATGGAATATTAGATGTGACTTTTAAAATGTATCAAGATACATTAATTAAGGGAATTAAAGCGGGCCTTTATAATGTTGAAAGCGAGGAGCCTATTGATGATTTTTACAGTGAAACCCTTAATCTAGCCGTTAACTATCAGGATTTTTTTCAAGAATACAATATATATGCAGTTATAGCCAAATATGAAAAAACAACGGTACCTCCTGGTGAATATTTATTAAAGACATATTTTTATTCAGATGAAGCTTGTACTGCATGTTTGAATATATATGAATCTGTTGTAATAATTGTTGCGGGAAATACTTCACAAGAGGTTATTGATGTAGAGGTATTAGGAAGAGAACATAGAATAGATTATTTATTGGATGGTGGCGAATTTGTTAAAGGATACGAACCTCCAAAAATATTTTCTGGTTTTTCTAGTATACAGCTTCCAAGCTCTATGAATGTAAAAAAAGATGGCTACTGTTTTGCCGGATGGTTTAATTCTAAGAATCCTGATGGAATTTTGGTAACATCTGTAAATAATCTTAACGACGATATTATGTTATATGCTCGCTGGGACGAAGGAATAATCATAACGCCAGAAGATGTTGAATATGAGGATTTTTTGTCAACTGAGTTTGGCGATCTTGAAGTTTTTGCTGTAGGAAACTTTTCTGGTAACAAATTTACAAAATTATGTAATGTTATAAAGAATTATTCTGGTAAAATTATGTTGAATATGTTAGGGGTTACTGGTGTTAGAACTATACCAGAAAATGCATTTAAGGACTGTTCATCTATAACCAGAGTATTGTTCCCTGACACAATACTTGGTATTGGTGATTCTGCATTTGAGGGGTGTAAAAAACTAGTCGAAATAGATATACCTGAAGGTTGTACGAGTATAGGAAATAAAGCTTTTTATAACGGAGCGGTTTCTGATAGTGTAGCTATATCAATTCCTTATACTATAACGAATATTGGCAGCCAAGCATTCGGGAATACAAATGTCAGATTTATTAATTTTATAGGAAATTATGAACAATGGTGTAAAAAAACATGGAATCCCACAAGTATTTCATCGGCATATACTTTATATATAAATGGTCGTGCGACTGAACTGATCCGTTCTGTGGAATTAGATGGTATTACAAGTATAAATGATTATGCTTTTGCAGGGTGTATATCTCTTGGATGGATAACAATTCCAGATGGTGTAATTCAAATTTGTCGGAGTGCTTTTGAAGGTTGTAAAAATCTTGAAGAAATAACTATTCCAAGTAGTGTTAAGACTATCGGTTATTCTGCTTTTGCAGGGTGTGTATCTCTTAGAGGACCTGAAATTCCAGAAGGGGTTACAAGTATAGAGGGGCGTGCTTTCGAGGGATGTCGCTTTAGTGGTATAAGTATACCAATCAGCGTTTCAAATATTGGAAGTAATGCCTTTTGGAATTGTTCTAATTTGATTGATATATCATTACCTCTCGTTTCTCCAACTGCATCTATTTTGGATAATATATTTAATGCATTACCAGATTACGTATATTCATTAGAAATAACAGTTACAGGTGGAGAAATTTCTGATGAAGCATTTGCTGGTTGGTCAAAAATAACAAAAATAATTCTCCTTGAAGGAGTAACAAAAATTGGCAATGAAGCTTTTAAGAACTGTTCGAAAATAACATCTGTAGAGATTCCTGCCAGCGTTGTCAATATAGGTGAATCTGCTTTTGAAGGTTGTTATGGATTACGAACTATATCTATTCCCGAAAGTGTTGTCAGTATAGGAGAATCTGCTTTTGAAGGTTGTTATAGATTACGAACTATATCTATTCCCGAAAGTGTTCATAGTATACCTTCTCGAGCTTTTTATGGATGTGAATATCTTGCTAGCGTAGTGATACCGAATACAATTACTACTATTGGAGATTATGCTTTTAGTGGTTGTAGCGGACTATCAGATATAACGATACCAAACAGTGTTGTGACCATTGGTGAATATGCATTTAATAATTGCAAATCTATTACTAGTATAACTATTTCAAACAATGGTATGACTATCGGAGACTATGCATTCAAAGATTGTTCAGGGCTAAATAGCATAACGCTTCCAGACAGTTTTGAGAATATAAGTACAGAGGCGTTTGATCGTTGTTATAAGATTAATACAATAAACTTTAATGGTTCTCTTGAGCAATGGTGTTTTAAGCAATGGAGTTTAGAAAACTTTTATTCGAATTATGATTTATATATAGGGGAACAGCTCCTTACAAATGCAATTATCCCGTCTAGTGTCACGATTATTGAAAACTATGCTTTTAAAGGATGTAAATCTATTACCAATATGACTATACCAAATACCGTGGCAGAAATAGGATACGGGGCTTTTTCAAGTTGTAAAAATCTTGAAGAAATAACGATTCCATTTGTGGGAAGAAATATTAATGCAATAGGAAATTCTACGAATTTGAAATTTTTTGGATATATTTTCGGAAATGACAAAGGAAGTAGTCAGGACTATAATTCTGTAACTCAAGCCTCCTTTAGATTTACCATACCAAAAAAATTGGAAAAAGTAATTGTTACTGGAGGTAAAATCCAACATGATGTTTTTCAGAATTGTAACAATTTAAAGAGTATTACCATTCCTAATGGTGTTACTACTATTGGAAGTAGTGCTTTTAATAGTTGTTCTGGACTTGAGAGCATAATTATTCCTAATAGTGTTACGACTATCGAATCATTTGCCTTCGAAAAGTGTTCTGGACTTAAGAGTATAAACATTCCGAACAGTGTTACGACTATTGAAGATTTTGCTTTTCGGTTGTGTTCTGGGCTCGAGAGTATAACTTTTTCTAACGGTATTAGGAGTATTGGACGATATACTTTCGCAGAGTGTTCTGGACTCGAGAGCATAACTATTCCTGATAGTGTTATGTATATTGGGTATGCAGCATTTACGGAATGTTCTAGTTTAGAAACTGTAACTATGCCAAATAGTATATTAGGTGATTCAGATTTACAAAGCGGTGTTGCAGCAGAAGTTTTTAGTCTATGTTCTAATCTTAATACAATATATTTTGAAGGAACTTTAGAGCAATGGATTTATAAGAAATGGTATGTGGGTTGGCCTGTAGTATATGATTTATATATAGATGGACAACTACTTACAAATATTGTTTTTCCAAATGATATTTCAATGATAGACGAGTATTTTTTTCAAGGATGTAAATCTATAACCGATATAACCATCCCTTCTGGTGTACGAATGATAGAGTTTTCTGCTTTTTACAATTGTACTAATCTAGTGTCGGTAGTGTTTGAAGATGCAGACAATTGGTTTATGTACGATGACAATAATGAATATATTGAGAAAGATGTTTCTGATAGTAGTATTGCCGCAGAACTTTTGATAACTGGAAAAAAATTCAGAAAGAATCCATAAAATATTATGATAAATATTTAATTAGTTTTTATATTGGGAACTTTGTAGTTTGCTTCGTCGCTTTGCCTCTCGCAATGACAAAAAAATCGTCATTGCGAGCGATGCAATCCATTTGGCGGGAAAAATTAAATATTCTTCAGTTCTTCCTGACTGATTGTATGTATTCCGTTAGATTCCAGAATTTCTTCTGTCTTCTGCATGTTTGTGCAGCGGATAATCATACAGGCACTGTTGGTTTTGCGGCCGGTAAAGCCGTACATGTATTCGATGTTGCGGCCGTTTGAAGCAAGAAGCTTTAAGATTTTGTTCAGGCTGCCGGCTTCGTCCGGGATTTCCAAAGCGATTACACCGGTTGTTTTTACGATGTAGTCATTGGCCTTGAGGATTTCTTCTGCGGCTGCGCAGTCGTCTGTAATAATGCGTGCAATTCCAAAGTCGCTTGTGTCGGCAAGGCTAAGGGCGCGCATGTTGATGTTATTCTTAGCTAACACATCTGTAAGCTCAGAAAGTGATTCCGGTTTGTTTTCCAAAAAAATAGATATTTGATTTACTGTCATAGTTTTCTCCTTAATAGATCATCGGGTCAAGCCCGATGATGACATGTTTTAGTCATGTAACTTCCTTGTATCAATAACACGCTTAGCCTTACCTTCAGATCTGGCGATAGACTTTGGTGCAACCAACTTAACTTTAGCCTTAATCTGCAGAACAGACAAGAGTGCAGATTCAAGCTGCTTTTCCTGCTTGCTGATTTCTGAAACAACGTCGCTGAACTTTTCCGGAATCATTTCTACAAGGATTTCGAAAGTGTCTGTGTTGTTTTCGCGGCCAACATGAATTTCGTAGTTTGGTGGATATCCGTTCTGCAAAAGCACGCCTTCAATCTGGCTTGGGAATACGTTTACACCACGGATGATAAGCATGTCGTCTGTACGTCCCATTGGTTTACTCATGCGGACAAAAGTTCGTCCACAGCTGCAAGGTGCGCGGTTCAATACACCGATATCCTTTGTGCGGAAGCGCATAAGAGGGAAGGCCTTCTTTGTAATTGCAGTGAATACAAGCTCGCCCTTTTCTCCGTCTGGGAGGCGCTTTCCTGTTTCTGGGTCGATTGTTTCGATGATGAAGTGATCTTCGTTTACGTGCATGCCTTTCTGTTCCTGGCATTCGTAGGCAACACCAGGGCCCATAACTTCGGTAAGTCCGTAGATATCGTAGGCTTTGATTCCAAGTGATTTTTCAATGTCGCGGCGCATTTCTTCGGTCCATGGTTCGGCACCAAAGATTCCTGCTTTAAGGTGAATGTCTGCCGGTGACAAGCCCATGTCTTTAAGTGTTTCACCAAGGTATGCAGCATAAGAAGGTGTACAGCAAAGAACTGTAGATTTAAGATCCTGCATGAAGGTAATCTGGCGCTGTGTGTTTCCGCTTGAAATTGGAATAACTTCGCAGCCAAGCTTTGTTGCACCACCATGAAGACCAAAGCCTCCGGTGAAAAGTCCGTAGCCGTATGCACCCTGAACAATATCGTTTTCGTCGGCACCAATTGCTACGAGCTGGCGGGCAGTACAGTCGTCCCAAATGTCCAGGTCTTCTTTTGTGTAACCAACTACAATCTGTTTTCCAGTTGTTCCACTAGAAGCGTGGATGCGCACAACCTTGCTCATAGGAACTGCGAAAAGTCCGTACGGGTAAGTCTGGCGAAGGTCATCCTTACAGGTGAATGGAATTTTATCAAGGTCTTCAAGGCCTTTGATGTCATCTGGTGTAACGCCTGCTTCCTGGCAGCGCTTACGGTAGTATTCAACATTTTCATATACATGGCGGAAATTTTCAGCCAACCTTTTGCCCTGAAGCTTTTTAAGTTCGTCCAGCGGCATGCATTCGTATTCTTTTTGATAGTATTTTAGGTTCATAAGTTTCTCCTTGTAATAGATTGCCGTGTCAAGCACGGCAATGACATGGGGTCCCTGTACTTCGACAGGCTCAGTAACCGTGTCGAAGGGCCAATAATAGTGTCATTGTCGGGCTCGACCCGACAATCTCTTAATTATTTATTATTTGCAATTGATTTAGTTACCGTGCACGGCACCTGGTGCGCATTGCACAAAAAGATATGAGAAGTTCGCCCTTAGGCGAAAAAGAATGTAAAGACAAAGTGACGGCTCTTAAGCAAGCCTGTAGTTCTTAACATATGGTGCATATTACTATATAAAGAAACATTTGTAAATAGGTTTTTGAAAAATTTATATTTTTTTTAATTAAAACCTATGGTGTGTTATTGTAAACCTGTAATACACTGTGTGGTTTACAATTTATCTTTCAAATGATATATTTGTTTTCATGAAAAACAAAGTACTTTTTACAGCATTTATTGCTCTTTTTACCGCTATTATTTGCGTGGGTTGTTTTATAAAAATCCCTCTTGGTGTTATTCCTGTTGTTTTGCAGAATGTTTTATGCATTTTGTGTGCCGTGCTGCTTGGTGGTTTTTGGAGCGTGGCACCTACGGCTTTGTTTTTACTTGCAGGGCTGGTAGGACTTCCTGTTTATTCCGGCGGAACCGGTGGTATTGCAGTTTGGCTTGGACCTACAGGCGGATTTTTGCCTGGATATTTATTAGGCGCGCTTGCTGCTGGTTTGATTGCAGGAAGGCCAAGTGTTGAAGAAAAGAAAGTGACTGCGCTTAGAGTAGTCAGGCTTACCGTTGCTATTGTAGCCGGAATGGTAATTTTGTATATTCCCGGGGTGATTCGTTTTGCATACTGGGCAACAGGAGCTGGAAGGGTTCCTATGGATAAGACTGCGTCTAGTTATGCAATTGCCGCCTGCGTGCTTCCGTTTATTCCTGGTGATATTATTAAAACAGTTATCGCAGTGCCTGTTGCTCTAAAACTCAGACCGGTTGCAGCGCAATATCTTTACAGTGAGGAGAGTGAATAGCCTATCATTGCGAGCGAAGCAATCCATTATGTCAGATTCAGTTTTATCATTAACAAACATCACCAAATCCTTTCGCATTCCATCTGGTAAAAAAGTTGCTCTTGACGATGTTAGTCTTACCTTACAAGCAGGTTCCTGCACTGTAATTGCCGGTGAAAACGGTTCTGGAAAAAGTGTTCTCATGTCAATTGCTGCCGGTCTTATGAAATGTGATTCGGGGAAGGTTGAATGTACATCTCGTCCAGGTCTTGTTTTTCAGGAAGCAGAAACTCAGATTCTTGGAGAAACTCCTGTAGAAGATATTGCCTTTGGACCAAAAAATCTTGGCTGGAAAAAAGAAGAGGTCTCCGCCGCTGTACAAGAAGCTTTGGAGCAGGTTGGCCTTTCGGAAAAATCAGATTTTCCTGCGCGATTTTTGTCTGGCGGAGAAAAGAGACGACTTGCAGTTGCGTGTATGCTTTCAATGAAACTGCCAATAATTATTCTTGATGAGCCTTATGCAAATCTTGATTACAGCGGAGTAAAGCAGGTAAACGAGCTTGTACGCAGTCTAAAGGCAGACGGTAAAACGGTAATCATCCTTACACATGAATTGGAAAAGTGTCTTGCGCTTGCAGATCATTTTGTTGTGCTATTCCGCGGTAGAAAAGTTTTTGACGGAACACCTGCCGACGGTCTTAAACAAAATCTTGAAGAATGGAATATTCGTAATCCGCTGACTACTTATAATAGTGTGGGAGATTTAGTCTGGTGAAAAAAACATCAATAATTCATCGCTGCCCGGCCTGGATAAAAATTCTTA
Source organism: Treponema sp. (assembly GCA_017617145.1). The sequence goes on from JAFZWX010000137.1 coordinate 12,033, forward strand.
TTGTGCCGGTTGTAAGCGTTGTGTTTTTTAATGCGCCTCTTGTTGTTTCTGTTGTGATGTTAGGAATGATTTTTGCAGTTGAGTTTGCACTTAAGTTTACGCTGCGTGAAATGTTTGGTGATACAAGGTTTGTTTTATATTACGCTGCCATACTGATATTTTTCCGCGGGAAAGAAGTTGTTCCTATGCTGTTACGGCTTTTTTGTATGATACAGCTGGCATCACTGATTTTTAAAACTTCTACCAGTCTGCAGCTTAGGGAAGGTTTTGGAAAAATTGAACTTGCAGTAAGAAACGTTTTTCATCTTAAAAAGCGAACCACAGTTGCAAATGCACTTTCTCTTTTTGTATGCTTTATTCCGCTTGTTTCAAAAAACTGGAATCAATGTAAATTAGCCTGGAAAGCACGTGGTGGAAAGAATTTTATAAAAATGTATGTTGTGCTGCTGCCTGTGTTTTTTTCGGTAGGAATGAAACAGGCATATTTAACGGCAAGAGCAATTACTGCGCGTGAAGCGTCACTTCCCCAGAACTAAGCGTCTTTGTAGTACCATCCTTCAGCTCAACAACAAGTCCTGCATTTTCATCAATATCAATTGCTTTGGCAGTGTAGGTTGTTGAGTCATCTCCAATCAACGGATGAACTTGAAGTGTCTGTCCTAACATAAACATCAGGCTTTTGTATTCTGAAATTATGTTTTTCAGTGGCTCGTCAAGAATCTTAAAAACTTCACCTGCGATTTGGGCAATAAAACGGGCGCGGGTTGGAGTAGGGGTGGGCTGTTGGTTGTCATCAATTTGTGGTGCAAGTGTAACAAATCCTGCAATATCTTTTGCAGCACTCTTTTTTATTTTATCACTTGGCTTAATATTTACACCAATTCCAATCACCGCTGATTCAATAAGACCAGTTTCAAAATTAGTAATTCCTTCTGTAAGAATCCCAACAGCTTTTTTAAGTACGCCGTCGTTTTGAACATAAATATCATTAATCCATTTAATTGCCGGTTGCACGCCATAAAGTTTTTTGATTGCCCTGCAAACTGCAACTGCAGCAGAAGCTGTAATAACTGCCGGTTGAGTAATGCCGCTTTGTGGAGTGATTATGAGCGAAAGGTAAACGCCTGTTCCCGCCGGAGATTCAAAGGTTCGTCCAATTCGTCCGCGTCCTGAAGTCTGAGTTTCTGCCGTTATTATTGCATGATGATATTTAGTAGGATCCTGTGCTGCAAGTTTTTTTGCATAAGTATTTGTGGAATCAATTGACTCAAAACACTCTATGTGGCTGCCAGCAAACTCCGGGAAAGCCTGCTTCAACTCATATTCCAGTACTGCCTTCGACAAAACATCAGTCCCGGAATCTGCAGAAAGCGTGTATCCGTTGTTGTTAGTTCCTTCTACCACAAAACCATCTTCGCGGATTGCTTTTACAGTCTTCCATATTGCAGTACGGCTAACCCCGCATTCCTGAGCCAGCTTTTCGCCGGAAATGTGAGAACCTTTGTTTTTTGTAAGAAGTTCAAATACCTTTTGTTTTGTGGTCATGTTATATAAATACAACATTATGCAAGAAAAATCTATGCATTGACAAAAATGACAAAACCCTTTAATAATGTCAAACATGAAACCATATATTCATAAAGTAAATTATTACGAAACAGACAAAATGGGAATTACGCATCATTCAAATTACGTGCGTTTTATGGAAGAGGCCCGCGTTGATTTTCTGGACCAGATTGGCTGGAGTTTTGATAAGCTTGAAGCAAAGGGCCTTGTTTCGCCGGTGCTTTCGATTGAATGTGCTTTTAAAAAATCTACAAAGTTTGCAGATAAAATTGAATGCATGGTAAAAGTTGCAAAACTTTCTGCCTTAAAACTCACTCTTGCCTATGAGTTCATCTGCGCCGGAGAAGTTGTTTTTACCGCCACAAGCACCCACTGCTTTTTGGATTTGAACGGCAAGCCTGTGTTTACAGAAAAAGTTTACCCTGATTTTTATGGGGACTTGAAAAATCTGCTGGAAGTTTAGGATTCTTTTAGCGATTATTTGATTTCGTAAAGTTCAATATTTTCGTCCTGAAAATTTGAAAAGCAAAGATATTTTCCGTCCGGGCTTATGTCTAGTCCGGTCGGTTGATTACCGCCTTCAAAAGCCAGAACAACCTTCATGGTTTGTGTATCTATAATCTGAATTTTTCCGTTTTCGGGGCTTCGTTTTGTGTAGTCTTCCTTGTTGTTTGGACCGCGCGAAGAAACAAAAAGCCATCTGTTTTTATACAGTTTGATTGTGTTTGGATTATTAAAGACCTGCGTTTTTTCTGTGATTTTAAAAGTTGTAAGATTTACTTCATAAACAAGCCTGTGATACATGTCCGAAACATAAGCCTTTGTGCTGTCATCATTCAAAACAATATGACGCATTGCTCCATTGGTAACCTTTATAACCGCAAGCTGCTTACCTGTTTCTACATCAAGCTTTTCTATAAGTCCGTCATCAAACGAAAGACTTATGATTGTTTTTCCGCCTTCAATAAAGTAAAGTCCTCGTGGTGCCGCACCCGTTTTGATTTTTCTAAGGCAAGCTCCCGTCTTGTAATCAATTATTGAAACATCATTCGAAATCCAATTTGAAACCGCCAGCAGTTGTTTTTCGCTGCTGAAGGCAATGAACTTAGACCAGTCGCCTGTTGTTGGAATTGTGCGTATTAATTCAAAATCGGGGTAGGAATATTCGTAAACATTTGCGGTTGTCATCTGCGAAACAAGGAAGGTATTTTTTTCTGGAAGAAAAAGTCCTTCTGCAAATCCAACCTTTGCGGCATTCGGCGGATTTATTCTTTTTATGATTTTTTTCTCCTGCACACTGAATACATCAAAACCATTGTCATCAAGAAGCGGCATAATAACATATTTACTGTCGGGCGAAAACAAAACCTGCTTGGGTTGTCGACCGCATTTATAAGTTCCGATTTTTGTAAGCACCGGTTCCTGTGCGTGTGCAAAGGAGGTTGCAAAAAGCATCATAAGAAAAACTAAAAATGATTTTTCTATTCTGCGATTTTCAGGCAATAATTTATTCTCCGCGGCCCAGCTTAAATGCCTTTTTATTCATTTCGAGGAACTGTGGCTTAACCAGTTTTTCTATTGCAGTAAGCCATGCTTCTTCGGGGAAGTCCATGTAGCGGCTCAGTCGGCCCATTAAAACTATGTTTACAGATTTTGCAGTTCCGGCTTGTTCGGCAAGAGTAAGGCAGTCGAGCGCGTCTACTTTAAGGCCTGCGGCTGTCATTGTTCCAACCAAGTCGGCAGGATATTCTGCGGCACCTGTGATAACTGGCATTGGGTCAATCTTCTGAGTGTTTACAACGATCTGTCCTGTTGGACTCAAGTATTCCGTGTAGCGGGCTGCTTCGAGTAGTTCGAATGAAACTATAAAATCGGCCTGGCCCTTGTCTACAATAGGGGAGTAAACTTTGTCGCCGTAGCGTACATAAGTTACAACAGAACCGCCGCGCTGACTCATTCCGTGAACTTCGCTGACCTTTACATCGTAGCCTGCATCAAGCAGAACCTGTCCAAGTGTTTTAGAAGCAAGCAGCGCACCCTGGCCGCCAACTCCGACAATCATTATATTCTTAACCATAGTTATTCTCCGAGCGCTCCAAACTTACACATCTGACTGCAAACTCCACAGCCTACACACAAGGTTACATCAACCTTTGCCTTTCCGTCTTTCATTGCAATGGCAGGGCAGCCAATCTTCATACACATTTTGCAGCCCTTACATTTTTCGGTGTCAACTTTAAGCGGTGGCTGTGGTTTTACTTCCTTCAAAAGTGCACAAGGTCTGCGGCTTATGATAAGGCTTGGTTCTTCAACTTCAAGTTCCTCGCGCACGGCAGCTTCACATTCTGCAATATTGTATGGGTCTACTACGCGAACACGGTTGATTCCCATGGCGCGGGCAAGTGCTTCAAGGTCTACGCGGCCTGCAGGGTCTCCGTACAGGTTTTTTCCTGTTGTAGGATTCTGCTGGTGGCCTGTCATTCCTGTGATTGAGTTATCAAGAACAATTACTGTTGAGTTAGACTGATTGTAGGCAATTGTTGCAAGACCTGTCATTCCAGAATGCATAAAAGTTGAATCGCCTATTACAGCAACAGATTTCTTTTCGTTTTCTGGGCCACCTGCTTTGTTCCAGCCGTGAAGGCCGCTGAAGGAAGCACCCATACAAAGAGTAACATCCATTGCACTAAGCGGAGCAACTGAACCCAAAGTGTAGCAGCCGATATCTCCAAAAACAGTAACCTTAAGCTTGTTCAAAGCATAGAACATTCCGCGGTGAGGGCAGCCTGCACACATAATCGGTGGGCGTACCGGAATTGCAGCATCAAGTTTTTTGCCCTGTGGAACTTCTTTGCCAAAGGCAGATGCAACAAGATTCTGACTGAATTCTCCGCAGATCGGGAACATGTCTTTTCCGTGGATTTCGATATTTGCAGGAAGTCCAAGTCCGCGAACAAAAGTTTCGATAACAGGGTCAAGCTCTTCTACGATGATAAGTTTTTCAAGGCCTTGTGCAAACTTACGAATCATATTTGCCGGCAGCGGATTTACCATTCCAAGCTTTAAGATGTTCACGCTGTCGCCAAGAATTTCTTTTACATATTGATAAGAGGTTGAAGAGGTGATGATGCCGAGAGCTGCGGTCTCCGCGGTCCCTGAGCCTGTCGAAGGGCTGGCATTTTCAATTCTGTTCACTCCGCTAGTCTCACTCCACTTCTCCAGATCCTTCATTCTCTGTTCAACAAAAGGATGGCGCTTGATTGCATTTGCAGGAGCCATAACATATTTTGTAATATCCTTTGCGTATGGCTTGTGTTCAATGGCAACTCGCTCACCAGGTTCTGTAATACTCTGGCTATGGGCAATTCTTGTACACATTTTATACAAAACAGGAGTATCAAATTTTTCACTGATTTCAAAAGCAAGCTTTGCAAACTCGCGGGCTTCGTCGGCATCGGCAGGTTCAAGCATAGGAACCTTAGAAGCAATTGCGTGATGGCGGCTGTCCTGTTCGTTTTGAGAAGAATGCATTGCAGGGTCATCGGCAACACCAATTACAAGACCTGCATTTACACCGGTGTAGCTCATTGTATAAAGAGGGTCGGCAGCAACGTTCAGACCAACATGCTTCATTCCGCAAAAAGCACGGCGTCCTGCAAGACAAGCACCAAAAGCAGATTCAAGAGCAACCTTTTCGTTCGGTGCCCATTCACAATAAATTTCCTTAAAGCGGGCAGCTTCCTCTGTAATTTCTGTACTAGGAGTTCCCGGATAACTCGAAATAAATTCGCAGCCACCTTCAAAAAGTCCACGTGCGGCAGC
>JAFZWX010000138.1 GCA_017617145.1 Treponema sp.
CATCAAATGAAATAATATCATTATAAAGAGAAATAAACATTTCTTCTGAATAACTGTCAGATACATTCCAATTTTTTATAAAATAATTCGATATCTCACAATAATGTTGTCCAGAAATTTCACGGCCACTATGTTCTATAACGTATTTTATTTTAAAATATCCTGAAGGAACTGTCATCTCAAATAAATATTTATCACCATCTTGATAAATATCTTTAACAGTTTTTACAGGCTTATCATTAATATAGACAGAAATACAATCTTCTTCTAACTTCCATGATGTTGAATCATAAAAGTTTATATATACAAAAGTACATACTGTAGATTCTTTCACATTTACTACATCAAGGATTACTTCACTTTTGAAATCCTCTTTGCTTCCTTGAGAAATATTTATAGTTTTCTTTTGAAGAATAAAAGAGTCTTTACACAAATCATCAGGGTAAATCAAATTACAAGGTGTTGAATGTCCTTGTGCAAAGCAAAAACTACCAATTGCAATTAAGATTAAAAATATAAAACTCTTTCTTTTCATTTTTCTCCCAAGCGCCCCAGTGCGGGCGTCCACATAACAATATTTTAAACCGCAGGCAGCTTGACTGCCTGTCGGCTTTTAAAACTGTGTTATACGAAATTTCTAATATTCTAGTTTGTTTATTAAAATAGAATCTGATTTTACTATTTCTGATGTTTCTTTATTTACTATATCAAAGAAAAGCTTTTGTTCATCATTTTCATTAGTTATTTTAGTTAGTTTTATTTCTTCATTTTCATTTTTAGAATATCCATACTCTTCATTATTGAAACATGTCACCATATTAAATACATCATTTTCTTTCCAGATATAGAAAATTTGTTCTTTATATAATGGTACTGAAGTTCCATAATCCTTGTTTACATATTCCATGGTTACTAGAAAATCATTTTCATTAATATCAATTACTTTTATAGAATCGTGTAGTAATTTATAACCCCACCGAGATTCTTTATCACCTTCAAAGTATACCTTATAAAATTTTGAATTATCTTTTAAGTAAATCCTATCTTCGTTATCCAAAACTAAAAGTTCCCGATTACCAAAAGTTTTTATAATACCTTTTTGATTTGGTTTATAAAATTCCATCTTTGAGTTATATTGATATTCTTTTTCATTATAGGATTTTTTTTCTTCATCATAAGAGAAAACATGTCGGTGATTATATGGACGATAATCTATTGTAATTTCTTTATTGCTATTATCAAAAATAATATTTTCAGCAAAAGCATCTTCTTCAGGACCGCCTTTCATATGAACTTGACACTCAAGAATATTTTCATATCCAACATCATTCAAACGAATTGCAAGCATATCTTTACCAAACATTTCTCTTATTACAAAAAGATATTCGTCTATTCCATCATTATCAATATCACCTTTTACAACTGGAACTTTTGTACTTAAAAAATCATATATTATGAGTGGATTTTCTTTGTTTTTTTCTAATTCATAAACAGAATATCCGCCTGAGAAGATTACTTTTTTATTATTTGAATCTGCTAATATTATATCATAACTATAGAAAGCACCAAAAGCTCTATCTTCTTTCACGTCTCCCTTTAATAACATATATAAAGTAAACTCACTGCATCTATATATCAGAACTTCTTCATTTATAGAAACGTTTACTTCCTTAGGATATTCAACAATTTCTATATCTGTAAATAACGAATTTTCAGATTCAAGACCATTAAATTCTTCTGTTTTTAAGAGTTCGGTTTCCTGTCCTAACTCAAGGCTTACTCTTTCCGGAAATGCGATAAGCTCTGGTATTTCAGCCGGAATAAATCCTTCTTCAGTATCCTCTTCTTCAGAACTTGTAGCCTCGATTGTTTCTTCTCCTGAACTTATTACTTCACCAGTCTCTTCAGAAAATTTTTCGCTTTCTGACAGATTTCTCGCTTTCTTACTGCAAGATGTAAAAAGCAGACAAGAAGCCAATGCTAGTAATAATATCTTTTTCATATTTTTCCTCTTAAGCGCCCCAGTGCGGGCGTCCACATAACTACGCGCTTAAACGGTTTTGCGGCTTGACCGCAAAATCCGATTTGAAGCGCATGTTATGACCTGCACATACAGTAAAGCTACCTTCACGCCGTAAAGGCGTGGAAAGCCTTATATTCTTACTACAAAAATATTGCTTTTAGCGCCGTAAAGGCGCGTACATATAGCACATACCAGGAACGCTACAATTGCGCGAAAGCGCACAAAGCAATAACCCTTACAAAAGATTATACAATAATTTCCCGTAAAATAAAGCATAATTAGCGCCGCCCAGGCGCACAGAAGGCTTTCCCATACAGGAAACCATAAATTTAAAAATCAAGGAGCCCAGATAGGCATAACATTAATTATATGTATCCTATATAAGAATTTTATCCTGACAAAAAGTATCAGTATAAAATATTTATATAGATACTTATCTACTTATAATACCACAGAATAATTGATTTTGATAGAATTTTATACAGATTGTTATAGTTTAAATATTTATGAACTATTTCAGCTTTAATTCCCCCGTGCCCCCTAGTGAGCTTCTTGAGTAAAATGCGCACTTAATCGCAAAACTGTGTAAGCTCTTAAAATCATAAAAGTTCATATAATGTGCACTTTAGTGGAGTAAAAGTAATGTTAATTTCATCAATCTGCTCTTTCATCCATTGATATTCTTTTTTGTTAGAAATCACTTCAATTCCAGCTGCAGCAAGTTTATCAAGAATGTAATTCTGTTTGATTTCTTCTTTAGTTTCTGCATAGTGTTCATTTGATTGTTCTTTTTATTCGAAATTTTTTACGTTCAATTATTTCAGAAGAACTTGATTTTTCCGTATTTTGTACTATACTTTGATTAACCGTTGTTGACGATGCCCTCAACGTAGTAGAGGAGGCACTTATTCTAAGTGTCTGTATTGTGGGAGCGACGCCCACCGCAACAACGGTATTTCTATCTTCTGAGAAAGAACATTTTCTTATTATCGTTGTAAAAGTGCAACTTTGCACTCTTATTCGAGCGAAGCGAGTAGTATTGGAGATTGTCTTTGCCAATCTCAGTGTACGCCACACTGACACCGACAAAAGTGCAAGCCTTTTATCAGTGTCGTTTTGGCGCTCTTCGCATTCGCTCGACCCTCACTGCGTTCGGGCAAAAAACTACGTTTTCTGGACTTTCCTAGAGGGGGCATTTTGGTTGCCCCCTCAAAAAATGCAACGTTGCACTGCCAGTCACGCCTCAAAAGGCGGACAAAATGGCAGTACAATTTATGCATTTTTTTCACCCCTTCAGAACGAGCATGTAAAAAGCTTCCAAACTCCCTCCGATGGATTTTGTTATCTTGTTATTGCTCGTTCTCTTCTACGTTCGAGTTCTAACATACGTTCTCTTGTAAGTGTTTTAGCTTTATCAAAATATCGTTCATAAAACTCGAACTTGTTTTCTTTTGTATTTGCAACTTCGGAAAAAGTTTTTTTACCCAGCTTCTTGGTTTCGTCTATGGCTTTTTGAATATTATCAACTGGAGTATCTCTAAGCATATCTGCAAAATCACTTTCGCCATAATTGTATTCACAAACGATGTTTCTTCCTTCAGAATAAAAGCGTTTATGCCCAAAAAGTCTTTCATTTAATTCATCAAGTTTCTTATCATATGCTTGTTTAACTTTTGTAATTACAGCGGTAATTCCTTTTTTGACTTTATTATATAACTCTACTATAGCATTTGGTTTATGACGATTAGAGTTGTACTCTTCAAATGAAGTTTTAATCCAGGAATCACTATCTTTGATTTGTTCAGATGCTTCCTTCCAGTTTTCAATTTCAGTTATTTTTGAACGGTTTTCTAAATTGAAAATATCTATTTGTTTCTGGTTCTCATCTAAGAGTTGTTGCATTTGATTCTGAGCATTAACGGCATCACTTTTTTCTTTCTGTGCCTGATTCAAAGTTTCAACTGCATGAGTTTCTTTTTTATTAGCAGATTCAAGCTTTTCATCAGCAAGTTTTTCACGATTTTTAATTTTGTTTTCATCTATCTGTAAAGAAAGCTCTCTCTGAGTGATAGAATCCTCTCTATCGGAAAGTTCCATTTCTTTTTTAAGAAGAGGGGCTTCTCCTTGTTGAATTCTTTTTTCACGTTCAGA
>JAFZWX010000139.1 GCA_017617145.1 Treponema sp.
GAAAAGTACCGGAAATGATTACTTTAGAAATGAAAATAAAACTGCAGTCTATAGCTCTTGCTCAAAGGCAATCGCTTGAGGCTGCGTAGAAGTTTGACATTATATTAGGATTGGAATTTACACCAGAATTTGGACTTGACCTTCACAGGTTGCTTTGTTACACGCGAAACAAGTTTCCTCTTTGCTATCGCGTGTAATTTTACTTTCGCAGGCCGCCATGTTACACGCGAAATGGCTTTTCCCTTTATCATCGCGTGTAATTTTACTTTCGCAGGCTGCTACGTTACACGCGAATCCCAACAGAAGTCAACTCCGCGTGTCAAATGGATCTTTCTGTTTGTTTTCACATAGAAATTGAAAAATCTCAATTCTATGTGAAAAAACTGTAGACTCGTCCTTATTATTCCTGCGTTATAGTTATTGATGAAGGCATACTAGAAAAGTTTGTATTATGAACAAAGTTCTGGTATGTTATACCGGTTGTATCAAATGGATCATCTGATTCATATGGATATTTAATATATACTTCATAAGAATTGTTAGAATTATATGTTCCGTATGGACCTTGATTAAACCATGAGTTTAAGTTTCCTTTAACAGTTGTGGATGTTGGAGCGTAGTCGTAGTCAATGCAAAAAGACTGGCCGGAAGAAGAATTTTCGCCTGTTTGCACAGAATAAGAAAATGAAATTTGAATCTCAAAATCATCAGAAATAGAACTTATTCCTAGTACAGGTGGAGTAGTAAAATTGACAGCCTGACCATTTTGAACAGCCGCAGGAGAATTTGTAATTACTGCTTCTCCCAAGCCTCCGGTTGCTGCAACTGTACACTTGTTTGAGTGAGGGTAATAGGTATATTGTTCAGCAAAATAATAAAAATGGCTTTCAAGTGTATATGTGTATTCTGTTCCGGCTTTTACAAAATAATCAATAACAGGCTCACCCTTCAATTTGTTGAGATTATTAATTGAGGTATAATCACTGTTATAATTTCCACGCAAAAGAGTATCAAAGAAAGAAAACTTATCGGTTGTCTCAATTTCCGGAACTGTAATCTTAATACCTTGATCTGTAGCTTCTGCCTGTATAACAATTTCTCCTTTGCCACCTGTTGCAGTTACTGCATGGTAAAGATTTGTGTTTGAATATTCATATTTATTTGTTTCTCTGTAATCAGATGTGTCAACATAATAAGCATATTCTTTTCCGTCATTTACATAGGAATCAAGAAAGTCCAATGATGTATAAGCAGGAGGGTTTTCGTAATTGTATCCATCTAATGCAAATACTTTTGTTTTAGAAGGCTTCCATTCATTATTTTCATCTTTTTCTGCAGCAAAAATTTCAATTCTGCCATAAAAACGATGTGAATTACTTACATGAATTTTGTTACCCTGTTCAGTTGCTGTTACAGTTACAAGAGGCTTGGCTGGATCTTCCGGCAGAACTATTATGGCCGGCATTCCACAGCTGCTGATATCAAATTTCTGAGAATATGAAGCAGTTGGACTATCCGCTATTGCTGCAGAAAATTCTCCCTTAACGATTCCGGCAGATGAAAGAACTAAGGTTGAGTCATAAAGATCTTCAATAGCTATAGAATTTGTGTTTGATTCAGAATATTTTTGTGAATGTATATCTGGAAATTGAGGATGTGTCTGAGCTGTATATAAATATAATTCTATGCTATTTTCCAGTTTGTACAGTTTTAACTTTGCACCAAGAGCCTGCATTTCTTGATTATCAGTTTCAAAATTAAAAACATATTCGTAAAAAACATCTTCATTTTCGAATTCTGTTCCTGTTAAGTCCCCGTTTGATAAAAATACAATAGTGTTATCATAATAAGTAACAACAGGCACCGGTGCTTTAACAACAACATTTGAACCGCTTTGAATTGCTTCTTTTGTTAATTGAACATCCTTAGTCCCTTCAATACTCTGAATATCAGCTTTGCCGTCAACTACAATCTGGGCAGCAGTCTGGGAGCCTTGAGGTGCAGCAACTTCAATCTTTTCTACAGTTCCGCCTTTAACGGTAACCTTATCAACATTTTCATTTACTGTGATGGCTTTAATTACGATGCTTTCTTCGGATTCAATCTTTGTGGCTGCAGCATCTACTACAAGAGCTTCTACCTCCGAAGTTCCTTCCATTGCCACGCGAACTGCGTCTTTTTTTACTTCTACGTTGGCAACCTTGGAGTTTTTGATGTGAATACTGTTGGAACCACCGCCGTTTACAACAAGCTTATTGATGTTGGTGCAGCCGGTCAGGGTAACGTCTCCGTCGCCTACCTTCTGGTCGATTACAATGACTGCATTTGAAACATTTTGCAGTTCGGTACCGCTTGCTTCGATTGTAAGGGTTTTGCCGCCAAGCTTAAGATTCTTTACTGTAATCTTTTTTGCAACTACAGCATTCTCTGCAATTTCTGCGCCTTCAAAATCAATTGAAGTTTGAGCAGCGTCAATTCTTTCTGTTAAAGAACCGTCGGTTACTTCATTTGCACCTGTTGATTTTGGACAACCGGTAAAAAGAACCGCAATTGCAAAAATGCAGACCAATTTTGTTAATAAGTTTTTCATATTTTCTCTCCTTAAAGTGTTCCTTCCACTTTGATATAGATAGCGTTGTTAAGTTTTTCTATTTTACAACCTTTATTAATCTGAATATAAGAATAACCGGAATCTTGAATTGGTGTCCATACTTCTACACCGGTCAAATCAGCTGCCTCTGAAGTTTTTATTCTATAGTAAGCTTTTGGTATCCATGTTGAATTTTCAATATATTCAGGGAAATATCCTTCATCAAAAACATCATTGGCAATTTCACCCAAATCATACTCTGATATAGTATCTTCTTCAGTTTCAAATGCTATATCATGCAAAAATGTAACGTTCTCGGTAGTTCCATTTGCATCAATAATATAAATCTTGAGTTCTGTAATACAGGTATCAATCCTTATAAGCTCATAAAGATTAACCGAATCATCAGCCGTATAAGTTTTGTTTTTATTCCATTCGAGCTCACCGCTAGGCAAAAAGGAACCCTTGTAAATTTTCAGATATGAAGGTGTTTCAGCAAAAATACTGGAATATACGTCCCTGATTTTGCCGGATCCTGAAACATAATCACAAGAATAAGAAGGACCTTGTTCAGAATAAAGCTTTTTTACGGAATTTACAAATTTAATGTTTTTCTGTTGTGACCATTGTGATTTTAAATCTACAAAAAGTTTTTTACCCTGTAAAGTTTGTCCGGGCTGCCATTCACTTTGCTTTAAGCCGGTAGTTTTATTCACATAATAAACCTTGCTTACTTCGTATGGACTATAGCTGTTGTTTTTAAGCTCATCGCTAAAGCTGAAAGAAGAAGTATCAACAGGAAAAATATCTTTATGAGTGCTGTTGAACCTGTAAATATTGTTTGAGTCACGAACTGTGTATTCTGTAAATCTTGGGGTTAAATCTTCATCAATCTGTGTATAGACCATGTAATTGTAATAATTATCTTCCCAGCGGGAGGTTAGCTTTCCGGCACTAAGCTGTGTTTGAAAATCTGAATCGACATACCATTTGCCTGAAAAGCCTTTAATACCGCAGGCTGCAACTCGGCTGTTCATATCATCAAGCATTTCGGTTGTAAGGGTGTCATTTTTAATCTTAACCAGAACCTGGTAAATGCCGTAATCCTCTTTTTGAGGTGCACCTGGATACATCATGTTGCTGAAATAACCGGGACAAGGATAATAAACTATAACACGCAAGAGGTGTCCTTTACCGGCATCGTGTTTACAGCTTGCAAAAAGTAGCGCCATTAAAAGTGTAATAAAAATTATTTTAAGTGATGTTTTTTTTTTTTCATGAGCAGAATATATCATATAAGCAGTTAAATATCTATGAGAAAATTGATTAAACCTATATTTTGCCTGCTCAATAATTGACAACTATAAATAAATCAATACATAATAAAATTATGAATACAAATAATTTACAGAATATACAGCCGCTTTTGGACGAATATACACAGAAAAAATACGTTGCCGGAGTAAATGTACTCCTATACAAAGATAATAAAGAGCTTGGCTACTGGCAGTCGGGCTATGCAGACATTGCCGCCGGAAAAAAATATTCCCGCGACACAATCTGCCGCATGTATTCGATGAGTAAGACTGTTACTGCGGTGGCTGCATATAAATTGATTGAACAGGGAAAACTTGACCTTGGACAGCAGCTTAAGGATATTTTGCCGGATTTTGCTGAAGTTACAGTATGTACTGATACCGGACGCACAGGCACACCTCATCCTGCTGCAAAACCAATTCTCATTCAAGACCTTTTGAATATGACAAGCGGTTACGGCTACGGTGCTTATTGGGAAGGAAGTACTTACGGTGAACATGAAACTTCAAAGCTCATAGATGAACTGAATGCCGATGTTGCAGGTCCGAATAAAATCACAACACGGGAATTTGCCAGTCGCATTGCAAAAATCCCGCTTAATTTTGAACCAGGGACAGATTATCAGTACGGATATTCTGCAGATATTCTTGGTGCGGTTATAGAAAAAGTGAGCGGCCAGAAATTCAGTGATTTTCTTAAACAAAACATTTTTGACCCTGTCGGCATGCAAGACACCGCCTTTTATGTTCCACAGCCAAAACAATCTCGTCTTTCAAAAATATATCGCACAGGACATGAAGAATTTACAGGCTGTAATTTGGGAGTAGGCTACAAAATGGAAAATCCTCCTGCTTTTGAAAGTGGAGGAGCTGGTCTTTGTTCTACAGTTGACGACTACATGAAGTTTGGCCTTATGCTTTTGAACAAGGGAAATCTTGACGGAGCCAACATTTTACACCCCGCAACCGTAGATTTTATGACAAACGCAACACTCCGTGACGACATTCAGCAAAAATTCAACCAGAAAATGGAACACTTAAGCGGCTATACCTATTGCAATCTTTTACGCATAGCCAAAGAACCAGAAAAAAGCAAAGCCCTTACTACAAAAGGCGAATACGGCTGGGACGGCTGGCTTGGCCCCTACCTTGGCATAGACCCCGCAAACAACCTTATTTTAGTAATGACCATGCAAAAAGTCGACGCCGGCACCTGGGATTTAACCCGCAAAGTAAAAAACATTATTTATAGTTCGATATAATAATTTGAGAAAGATTTAAAGAGGGAATACTTGATACAATTTGACTTTGTGACCGTAGTGAAAAATGGCTGAGGACAACTTCCTCTGTTGGCCGAAGACATTTTCCACGAGAGGGAACAAAGTCCATTTAAACAAATATATATTGACCTAAAAATCATATCTTGTTAAAATGTATTATTTATAAGAGGTATAATAATGATTTTTCCTTTGGAACAGCTTGTTCAATTCGATGATAATATTTATGAAATTACAGTTGCCGCAAGCCGCCGTGCTTATCAGTTGGCAAAGGTAAATGATCCTGAAATTGCTGCTAACTCAGACAAGGTTGTTTGTGTTGCTGCACGTCAGCTTTTTAATCATATTGTAAATTACAGAATCGAAGAA
>JAFZWX010000022.1 GCA_017617145.1 Treponema sp.
CCATAAGCAAAAACCTGAACAACAGTTGCAATAATTGGCAGAATAGAAAAAAGCTGCAGAGGATATCTTATGAGTTTTGAAAATTTTCTGGAATATTGGATTGTAACGGAAGTAATTATAAAAAGGCTTAGTACAGGAAATAAATAACAAAGCAAAAAACCAGGAGATCTTTGATAACGATTCATTTCATCAAATGTATAATAAAGACCAGTGAATTGTGAAAATACAATATAAAATAATCCAACTCCACACAAAACATCTACACATTGCAGACGAATCAATTGATTTTTAATGCCGCCTTTTTTATAAAGTAATTCCTTTATATATTGATTAAAAATAAGAATGTTAAACAGACTCAAAAAGAAAACCAGAAAATTAGAAATGCGGACCATCCACCAGCCAAGAGAAGAAGTGTCTCCGCGATAGATATATGCAAATCTGTCAAAAATCAAAAGTAGAGATGAAAGAAGTTCAAGCCATCCTATAGTACGTCTTTGCTTACTGGAAAGAGCTTTTGTGCAGAAAGCAAGAAGTGCAAGAACAGCACAAACACCACTTAAAAAGAGCATAATATTGAGCTGATGATTTCTTAAGAATTCCATTAAGCAAATTTCCTTGAATCTCTATTTTACTATAATTAAAGCCTGCTTGCAATTTCCTTTACAGTTTCAGACGAAGAAGAAATGCTTGCTGTATTCTGAGAGAAGCTTTCTATTCCTTTTGCAATTTCCTGCAGGGTAATGAAAATCTGTTCGCTGGCGCCGGTAAGCTGTTCAACATTGCTTAAAATCTTGCTAGAGCTGTCGGCGGTTGTAATAGAAGACTGCATAATGCTTTCGAATTTGTTTTCAAGATCATGTGCGCTTTCGCAGCCACTGTCAATTTGTGCAGTTCCTTTTTCACTGTCCTGAATCAGAGTATCAGAAGCTTTTTGAATTTCGGTAATGATATCACGAATTTCTTTGATGCTGTCAATGATGTTATCTGAAAGGCGGCGGATTTCTGTAGCAACAACATGAAAGTTCTTTCCTGCTTCGCCAGAATTGGAAGCTTCGAGCTCGGCATTAAAGGCAATGATTTTTGTTTTATCTGCAACATTATTAATGATACTAATAATATCCCAGATTCCGTTAATCTTTGCGTTCAGTTCTTTGATTCCGTCAATTGTGAGCATATTTGTATTTTTGATATTTAAAAGCTCATCAACATTTTTCTGCAGAGCCTGGTTACCGGAAATTACAGCATCGCGCGATTGTTCTGCCAAAGAAGTTACTTCTTTAATTTTTGCGCCAATATCATTTGCAAGCTCTGTTGAATCGTGCATGGTAGCAACAATTTCTTTTACAGCAGCAGTCTGGTTCTGGCTGGTTTCGGCGCTCTGTTTTGTTGCTTCGGCAAGTGTAATTGTTTCTGCAAGAAGATTAGAGCTTATTGATTTTTCTGATTTCTGAATTGTCTTTGTAATAACTCTGAATACAATAAAGAATTCAAAAAGACTTGTTACCCAGCCAATCAAACAATAAACAATGAAGTGCTTATAACCGTTTGCAGTTGAGTTTAAAATAATGCCATAAGGAACAGTCATCATATTAATAATTGATGCATCGATAGAAGCCCACATTGCAACATTTTGTACGCGCGAAAGATTTTCACTTAGTTTAACTCCAACCGATCTCATTTCTCCAGCCATATAGATTCTTTTTACAAGAACGTAATTTACTGTGTAACACATAAAGCCGGTGGCAACAGATTGAATTTCTATTAAAGTAAATGTAATAGGATTAAACGGAGCAAGACCTTTTAGAGAAGAAATGATTGCTGTAGAACCTGCACCTAAAAGAAAGCCTACAGCATTAGCAATTATTATGATAATGTCATATTTTTTATAGGCCTTCAATAATTTGGCAATGTCTTTTTTTGTAAGACTATTTTGATCTTTTTTGCCCTTCTCAATTATTTTATCAAAGCCTCTTAACAGCGGCCACTGAAAAATGGAGAAGAATATAATCAGGAAAAAAGTGATTATAACAGTAGGTACACACCCTGTAATAATTTCTATTGGCTTTTCATAGATAAATCCATAATGAAAGATTCTAAGGAAAAATACACCTGCGTAAGTTGTTGCACAGATTGTCCAAAAGTATCGTTTAAAAGTTTTCATTTCATACCTCCTGAAAAACTCTATTTAGTCGTATATGCAATCGCGCCATCCCAGTTTTCCGGCGGATCTTTTATAAATTCTTCACAGCGTTCAAGCATAAGCTTTGCGGCTTTATCGCCTTGTGCTGCGTTAAGTGCTTTTGAAAAATAATCTTTTGCAAGATTCCAGATTCCCTGTTTATATAATTCCATGCCCTTTATATAGGCATCTTTATATTCTGCAGAAAATTCTTCTGGGCTTCGGTCAACGGCATAAATTGGAACTGCGTTTTTCTTTCCCTTTACACGAACATCATCAAGGTGTCGGAAACAGAAGGAATCTTCACCGGCGTCGGCACGGACAGTTTCACTAACAAGAATCTGTACACCGTAAGTTTTTGTTAGTCCTTCCAGACGAGAAGCAAGGTTTACGTTGTCTCCAATTACAGAATAGTCTGTTTTATCTTTTGAACCGATTGAACCAACAATTACATCACCATAATGAATCCCAATTCCTATATTGAATTTCATTCCATCCGGCATTACAAGGTCGCCCATTTCTACAGCTTCAAGCGCATCGCGCATTTCGTAAGCGGCCATAACGGCTCGACGACAGTTGTCTTCATAACTTACAGGCGTTCCAAATTCTGCCATAATTGCATCGCCAATAAATTTATCTATTGTACCGCCATGCTTTTTTATAATTTCGACCATCGTTGAAAAGTATCTGTTCAAGAATGCTACAAGAACATCGGCTCTGTTTTTTTCACTGATGTTTGTAAACGAACGGATATCGCTGAACAAAATTGCAACTGCACGGGTTTCGCCAACAGCAATTTTTTCATCTGATTTATCTGCCTGCGTTACAAGGCTGTCGATAATCTGTTCCGGAACAAAACG
>JAFZWX010000140.1 GCA_017617145.1 Treponema sp.
GAAAAGTACCGGAAATGATTACTTTAGAAATGAAAATAAAACTGCAGTCTATAGCTCTTGCTCAAAGGCAATCGCTTGAGGCTGCGTAGAAGTTTGACATTATATTAGGATTGGAATTTACACCAGAATTTGGACTTGACCCTTGTGTTGCGATGGTTACGTGCAAATGACTCAGATACAGGCAAAATGCACGTAATCCCCGAATTATATTTTTTTAGGTTACGTGCAGATGCCCGAGATTTTATTCAAATGCACGTAATTCCTGAAAAACTGTTTTTTAGGTTACGTGCAAATTGCTTGCGGACAGAACAAATGCACGTAGTGCGCTTCCCAGCTTGGAGACTGTTACGTGCAAAAGAACACAGGAACAGGCAAAATGCACGTAATCCCCTTGATCCCCACCCACCCGCACACCACCACCATCATCCACGCGCAAATAAAAGTAACCTTAATTGCACGCAGAATATTTAAAAAAAAATTTTCTATATATAGTATTAAAAAAAAAGTGCACTTCTTACAAAAAAATCAGGAAAAAATTCATTTTTATTAAAAAAACTTCAAAAAGCGGCACTTAAACAGTGATTTTTACATCAGAAAAGCATCCCGGCATTCAAGCACATTTTTTCACATCTAAAGCAATACGCATGCAACTCAAAGACAGATTCCATAACAAAACAACACTCCCGCACAACAACCCACCAACCAAATCACCCTGCACAAAATCAACAAGGAATCTTTCCTAAAACGAAACTTTTTACTATAATAAACGCATGGCAACACAACATAAACAAATTGATGCGCAGACACTAGAAAATCTGCTTTATCTTAGTCGTTTGTCTCCTGAAAGTACAAACATGGAGACCCTCAAAAAACAGGTAGACGATATCGTAGGATACTTTGACATTCTCTCTAAATATGACGACAGCGAAAATCCATATGATGCATATCCAACTACAACCGCCGATGCACTTCGCGGAGACACCATTGTCGAAGGTCTTGATATGCCTGATGTAAAAAAAGTCAGCAAAGATTTTATGGACGGATATTTCCAAGTACCTAAAGTGTTAGGCGAGGGTGCCTGATTTCCTGTCATATAAAGATTGTCGGGTCAAGCCCGACAATGACAATAAGGTATAAGGTCATCCTCGGGCTTGACCCGGGGATCTATGCATAATAGATGCTGAAACAAGTTCAGCATGACGAATATGTTTGAGGATACAATTATGTTATATACAATAGAAGAAACAAGAAATGCATTAAAAGAAGGAAAAATAACAAGTACGCAGCTGGTTCAAAATTCAATCGAAACTTTTAAGAAAGATGCGTCTGCTCCAATTCCATTAAATGCATTTATCGAAATGTACGAGGATTCTGCAGAAAAAGCCGCCGTTGCCGACAAAGAAATTGCTGCTGCCCGCGCACAAGGCCCTGCCGCACTGGACGAACTCTTCACCAAAAAACCGCTCCTCGGCATTCCTTTTGCAAACAAAGACAATATCAACTCAAAGGGCCATCGCCTTACCTGTGCTTCAAAAATCCTGGAAGGCTATGTTGCTCCATACAATGCTACAGTAATCGACCGTCTGGAAAAAGCAGGTGCAATTCCTCTTGGTCGCTGTAATCAGGATGAATTTGCAATGGGTTCTTCAACAGAATATTCCTGCTACGGCCCAACCCGTAACCCAATAAACCGAGAGTTTGTATCTGGAGGATCTTCTGGTGGTTCCGCTGCTGCAGTAGCCGCAAATCAGGCCTTGTTCGGACTTGGAACAGAAACAGGTGGTTCAGTACGACTTCCTGCCAGCTACTGCGGAATCTACGGACTTAAAACAACCTACGGAGTTCTTTCACGCTGGGGCGTTGTTGCTTACGGTTCATCACTGGATCAGGTTGGTATTCTTGGTCATACACCAAAAGATATTGCAGAACCTCTCAGCCTCATGTGTGGAACAGATTTTTACGATGACACATCTGCCGACCTGCCAAATGCAGACCAGCTCAAAAATCTTACAGCCTTGTCTGACGATGAGTTCAAGACATTAAAAATAGCAATTCCAAAGCAGTTCCTTAAAACAGACGGTGCCGACCCGGATGTAGTAAAATGCTTTGCCGACACCCGCGCCTGGTTTACAAGTAAAGGTGCTACAGTAGAAGAAGTAGACCTCCCGATTCTTGATGCTTCAATTGCCGCTTACTATGTAATTGCACTTTCAGAAGCAGCCAGCAACCTCAGTCGCTTTGACGGAATCCGCTATGGCCGCCGCGTTGACAACCAGAAGGGTTACGACGAGCTTTATGTAGACACCCGTTCTGAAGGCTTTGGTCCTGAAGTAAAACGCCGAATCATAATCGGAAACTACGTTCTTTCTGAACAGTTCTCCGGTGACACATATAAAAAGGGAATGACAGTTCGCGCCCGTATTCAAAAAGAAGTTGCCGCAGTTTTTGAAAAGTTCGACATCATCTTGTGCCCGACTTGTCCGACAGCTGCCTTCCGTCTTGGTTCAAAGGTAGACAATCCTCTTGAAATGTATCTTTCGGATTTATACACAACCTTTGTAAACCTTGCACGCATACCTTCTGTAAATGTTCCAGCCGGACGCACTTCGCAAGACAACATGCCAATAGGTATGCAGTTTGCAGGAGCTATGTTCAGCGAATCAAAAATCCTGCGCCTTGCACAAAACTGGGAACAAGACCACAAGGACTGCGGAATCCCTGTTAAGGAGTAAGTAATGAACCGATTTAATATAGGCGACAGTTTTGAAACAACAGTCGTAGCTGTTACCGACACCACAGTTTTCGTGGATCTTAGTGCCAAAAGCGAAGGTGTAATCGACGTAGCAGAATTTAAAGACGAAGAAGGAAACGTAAGCGTAAAAGAAGGCGACAAACTCAAGGTATATTTTACCGGTGAACGTCATGGCGAAATGCGTTTTACAACAAAAATTGGTGGAACCGATGCCGACGACACAATGATAGAAAATGCCTGGAAAGGTGGAATCCCGGTAGAAGGCCATGTAGAAGCCGAAATCAAAGGTGGCTACGAAATCAAACTTGGCGGTAAGCGTGCCTTTTGTCCTTACTCACAGATGGGCTTTAAAGATAAAAAAGAACCTGCCGCATACATTGGCCGTACGCTCAGCTTTATCATCACAGAATACAAAAACGATGGCCGCGACATTTTAGTAAGCAACCGCAAAATCGGCGAAAGTGAATATGCCAACAAACTCGGCAAACTTGCCACACAAATTACAGAAGGCGCTGTAGTAGAAGCGGTTGTAGAAAGCATAGAAAAGTTTGGTGCCTTTGTAGATATTATGGGATTCCGCGCTCTTCTTCCAATAAGCGAAATGTCACTTGACCGCGTAACCGACCCAGCAGAAGTTGTAGAAGTAGGGCAGGAGCTTAAAGTAAAAGTAATCCACACCGACTGGAAAAACGAACGCGTAAGTGTAAGCCTTAAAGCATTAATGGCAAATCCATGGGAAGGTGCAGGGGCAAGGTTCCCGGTTGGTTCAAAACAGACAGGAAAAATCAGCCGCATTGCCGAGTTCGGAGTTTTTGTAAATATCGCTCCAGGAATTGACGGCCTTGTTCACATAAGCGACCTCGAAAATGTAAGTGCCAACACAAATCTTCGCAAGGTTTACAAGGTAGGCCAGGAAATGAGCGTTGTTGTAGAAAAGATTAATGCAATGGAAAAGCGTTTGTCTTTGAAGCCAGCCAGTTCCGTAGAACAAGACACCGCCGCCGCCAAATACATGAGCAGCCAGGGCGACGATGACGGCGAAACATACAATCCGTTTGCAGCGTTGTTGAAAAAGTAACGTCATCCCGAACGTATCGAAGGATCGAGGGGCACGAAATACACGCGTAATGAGCACAAAATATCATCCCGCGTGTAAATCAATAATGCTTAGCAATCCTTTTACACGCAGAATAAGGATTAAAAACGATTTCGCGTGTCGCACCTTTGTAAGAGTTTTCAAAATTACACGCGCTTTTCATTTTTCAAACAAGATTGCGTGTAATGATTGCTTTGTTTCGTTTTCAAAGACACGCGGAATAATACTAAACACTTTCTTCGCGTGTAAAATGTCTGTGGGGCGCGGTCAAGTCCAAATTCTGGTGTAAATTCCAATCCTAATATAATGTCAAACTTCTACGCAGCCTCAAGCGATTGCCTTTGAGCAAGAGCTATAGACTGCAGTTTTATTTTCATTTCTAAAGTAATCATTTCCGGTACTTTTC
>JAFZWX010000141.1 GCA_017617145.1 Treponema sp.
GAAAAGTACCGGAAATGATTACTTTAGAAATGAAAATAAAACTGCAGTCTATAGCTCTTGCTCAAAGGCAATCGCTTGAGGCTGCGTAGAAGTTTGACATTATATTAGGATTGGAATTTACACCAGAATTTGGACTTGACCAGTAAAAGGGTCAAGTAATTACGTGCAAAAACAGGAATTTCAGGCAAAATGCACGTAAACGATAAAAAAATCAGTTTTTTCTTACGTGCAAAACCTCTAATTAATACCATATTGCACGTAATTGAAGAAATTGGAGGCCTTTTTGTTACCTGCAAAAGTATAGTTTTTCGTAAAAATGCACGTAACCTACACAAAACACATTTTCTGGCTACGTGCAACTCTCTAAATATGTAAAGCTGTGCACGTAATTAGACCCTCAAACTCCATTCTTGAGGTTCTAAGACTTCAAACTTCATTTGTTCATGAGTAAAGGGATGTTTAAATTCCAATGTGCAGGCATGTAAGCACAATCTGTTTAAGGGGTTGGTTTGAGCGCGGTGTTCTTTGTCTCCGGCCAAAGGATATCCATATGCTGCCAGATGCGCGCGGATTTGATTTTTCTTGCCGGTATCCAGTTCCAGTTCGAACAATGCGTAGCGGCTCCCCTTTTTCAAAATCTTATAATGCGTTCGTGCCGGCACGGTCTCTGAGCTTCGAGTCGAGGTTCCTGAGGCACTCGAAGGGCCACCTTTACCATCCCTCTTCACATACCCCACATGATGCGCATTAAACGAAAGGTCATCTTTTATCCACCCTTCTGTAAGGTCTGGTAATTGCGGAAATTTTTCAGGATTTCGCGGCACTTCTGCAAGCGCGTGATAAATACGCCCCGTCACCATTTTGTGCCAGTTATCCATAATTACCTTTTGAGCCTGTGCTGTAAGTGCAAACATCATAACACCACTGGTATCGCGGTCAAGCCTGTGCACTGCAAAAGGATGATGCTTTGAATTAGCTCTTCCCTGCTTGCGTAATACATCTTCTAAAACACTCTGCGCAGTTTTCCCCTTAAACCCCGGAAAAGGTACACTCAAAAGTCCCGGCGCCTTATTTACGACTGCGAGATACTGGTCAATATATAAAATCTCAATCTGGACCATGGGTATAAATATACAACTTTATTAGAATAAATAAAACAGATAATTGCATTTAAAAAATCTGTCTCGTATCAAGAAATAGTACTGAAAAATCAGGACTCGGAGTGGAAAAAAGCTGAGGACAACTTCCTCTGTTGACCGAAGATTTTTTCCACGGGAGAGGCCTGATTTTTCACTAATAATTGACATTTATGCGGCAGATTTTTTTTCTTGCAGATTCCCTTTTTTTTCCATATAATGAATTTATTCTATAAAAATGAGGTATTTATCATGCGCGTAATTATACGACCCGACTATGATACTGTTTCTAAATGGGCAGCAAATCATATTGCACAAAAAATCATCGATTTTAAGCCAACTGCAGACAAGCCATTTGTAATTGGACTTCCTACAGGTTCTACTCCGCTTGGAACTTACAAGGAGCTTATCAATCTTTACAAGGCTGGCAAAATCTCTTTTGAAAATGTTGTTACCTTTAATATGGATGAATATGTTGGCATTTCAGAAGATCACCCAGAAAGCTATCACCGCTTTATGTGGGACAACTTCTTCAGCCACATAAATATCAAAAAAGAAAACGTTCACATCTTAAACGGAAACGCCCCAGACCTTAAAAAGGAATGCGAAAATTACGAAGCTGCTATCAAGGCTGCCGGTGGAATCCGCCTGTTTATGGGTGGCGTTGGCTGCGATGGACACATTGCATTCAACGAACCAGGTTCTTCACTTGCAAGCCGCACCCGCGAAATGGCACTTACACAGGATACAATCATTGTAAACAGCCGCTTCTTTGACCACGATGTAAACAAGGTTCCAAAGACAGCCCTTACAGTTGGTGTTGGTACCGTTTGCGATTCAGACGAAGTTATGATTTTGATTACAGGCCACAACAAGGCAGTTGCCCTCAAGCACGCTGTAGAAGAAGGAATAAGCCAGATGTGGACAGTTAGCGCACTGCAGATGCACGAAAATGCAGTAATTGTCTGCGACGACGACGCCACCGACGAACTTAAAGTTGGAACTGTAAAATATTTTAAGGATATTGAAAAGAATAACTACAACAACGAAGTATAATCCGGTTAAGACGACGTTTTAAGAATCGTACATTACAATTTGTAAACGTTGGGAAAAGCGCGGAATAGAAAAAGCCCCCTGGCAGGTTCCTTCAGCTGCCAGGGGGCTTTTTCTATGGGAGCACTTTTCCCCTTATGCTATTACAAGCTTGCGTGACAAGTACGAGCAATAACGTCGTCCTGCTGTTCCTTTGTAAGGTTGATGAAGCGTACTGCATAACCAGATACACGAACTGTGAAGTTAGCATATTCAGGTTTTTCAGGGTGAGCCTGGCAGTCCTTGAGCTTTTCAACGCCGAATACATTTACGTTCAGGTGGTGAGC
>JAFZWX010000023.1 GCA_017617145.1 Treponema sp.
GCCAAAGTACAAATCCTGATTATCTACAAGATTAATCATTAAGTAAGACTCCGGCTTTCCCATAATGCTTATGGCTTTTCCGAACTCGGCCTTCAAAATATCTCTTTTTTCTGCTGGTAACTTCATGGTTACCTTGGCTTCAATCATTGGCATAGTGCTCCTCCTGATTTTTTCGATTTATTTTCTTAGAAATTATGTTCCATATAGACAATATTTAATTCTATAAGTTTTTGCTCGATTTTATATGATTTCAACTTGATTACTGAAGATTTATTTATATCATAAGCAGGATCAATCATTTGAACAAAACCATTAATGGCCTTCTTATGTTTATTTATTGTATTCTTAAATTTGTCTTTATCCTTTTTAGGAACAAGTTGATATATTACAAAAAAAGCTTTTGTTACATTTTGTTCATAAGCAAAGGCAAGAGTTCCCATTGCCCCAGATAACATTTGATAATATATGTCTGACATTGTTTCTGAATCATATTTTTTCCCAAACAATTTTTGACATAAATCTCTTACTCTTTTTGGTTTTTGAGATTTTCCAGATTTGGAATTATCAATTATTGCTTTAGACAATTTTGCATCTAAAGATTCTTTAACTTTTGCTTCAAAACATAAAGCAACTTTCTCTTTACCAAGAGAACAAACACATGCCAAATCATGATGTCTTGGTCCAGAAGAAATATCATCAAAATAAGTTAGTCGTTCTGGATAAAAGCTTGCATTTTTTAAGCTAATCGTTCCTAAGGTTTTTCTTAATTCATCTTCAAAATCTTCACTAAGAACAGCCTTTGCAAATTCATAGGCACTAAACCCTTCCTTCCATTGCTTTTCACCCCCTGCCGGTGGATAAGCTTTAAACCAATCATCTATTGTTTTTAGTTCATTCTTTATAGTTATCATAGCTTTTATAATGTTTAGAATAAGAATTTCTACAAGACCGTACTACAAGTATCTCTTACACTTTCTAACATCTTGTAATCAATCTCTCGTTTAATCATATTATTATAATCGGAACCGTTCTGTTTTGAATACATTGAACAAACCATGGTATAAAGCTTAATTATCTTTGTCACTTTTGCAGAATCTGAAAGCTCTTGAGATATCAAATCTTTTTTCCTTTCTTGACATTCATATTTAGCAAAAGCATCTATTAAGTAATATGGGATAGGAGTTCTTTTATCTCCACTTGCTTTTTTATCAATTTCGGCCTTTTTATAAAGAAGGTATAAATCTAAAAGTGTGTCTGTTGTTAATGATTTGCAGAAATTTGTCGCTGTCTCAAATAATGGAGTGTTTGGTTGCAATATTTTGTTCTTCTTAACAAAAGCATCTTGACCTCCATTTGCAAATGCAATAAAAACTTGTAATATTTTATCGAGTGCAATGAAAACATCATCTGCTTTTTTCATGTTTGGTAAACCAAATTTTGCTAATCGATCAGAATTCTTTTCTTTTAAAGATGTAATAACTTTATACTTTTGTTTATAAGTATTCTTATCACTCTGTTTAATTAATAATAAGAAACCTCTATCCTCAAAATCTTTTTGTAAACGTTTGAAAATATCATTATTTGCAGCAAAAGTTTTTTCATCAATTGAATTTTGGGAATTAGTATATCTTACAATATTTGTATATAAGTTCTTTTCTTCCTCATTATTTTTATCAATTTCGAGAATTTTAAGCATAACAAAAGTATTAGCAAATTCTGAGTTTAATTTATCTGGGTCTATGTTTCGTAAAGCTTCATATATTGAATTCACTGTTTGACAACCATTAACAATTTGAGGATCAATTATTTCGATCATTGCATCTGCATTTGGCATACCTGTGTCTTGTGTTTCAATAGTTCCAATCTTGTCACAAATAATTGTAACTCCGTTGTTATAATAGAAAAAATTACTTCTCTCATTTGGATTTAATAGGGTATCATAAATTTTTTTATTGACACCTGTTTTTCCCAAAAATTCACGAATATTCATATCAAAGATTGGATAATCCTTATCTTTCGCACCTTGGTACATTTTGAAAACTGATACAACTGGTGTAAAAACATATTTTGCAGGTAATGGGATATTTAATTTATATTCTTTTGGAAGAACATTTAATACTGTTCCACTATTTTTTGTATGAATAATAGATTTATAATGTTTTTCCTCTTTAAACATTTCGCCAAAATATTGTTCCTGTATATCATCAAGATAAAATATCTTTGCTATGCATTCTTGATTCTCAGTATTAAATTTCTTTATAAACTCATCAATACCATTTACCTTTATATTATTAGTAACATATAAATGCAAATGTACTTTAAAATTCTGGCGATCTTTATATTTATTATAAGCATCTTGTAGTTCTTGGGATTTTTTATATGTCCCTTGCCTTAATGCATTTATTGGTCGAAGCAAAAAATCATTTTCAACATAATCTTTGCTTAACGGAGTCGAATCGGAATAAAACTTATTTTGAATAATATAAATATCTTCTGATTCTTCAAATATCTCATAACAATCAACACCCATGTCATGATAATCAATAATTTTTGATTCTATTAAATCAGGATCCTCATTAAATAGTTTATCCAGAATCCAATAATTAAATGCCCATTCATCTTTATGTATTTTTTCATTATAAGAATAATCTGGAGTGATACAATAAAAGTGCAGTGCCTAAATTGCCGAAAATCTAAGGAGAATGGCAATGAAAAGGTACGATCAAAATTTCAAGGACGAGGCTTTGAAGCTCTCGGACGACATTGGAATCAAGAAAGCTTGCGAGCA
>JAFZWX010000142.1 GCA_017617145.1 Treponema sp.
CAAAGCTTCAAAAAATTTAAGTGACGCTATATGGGTGTAACAGAATGACATATTACAGAATTCATACCGCAGACATTGCTTACATTACTCAGCAGCCGCGAGGCATTTTTACAGCAATATGGAAACTGGTAGAGGCAAAGATTCTCCCAGAAGAAGAAACTGCCAGGCGAAGTTGTTTATGAAGATGATTTTCAGATTGCCGTAAAAAAACAAAGGCAAGATGCAAGCATTACGGTAAGCGAACTGGTTTACGAGGAGGATTAATAATGGAAATAAAAGAACTCTCAGAGCTCGAAAACAAACCATTTTGGATTTCAAAAATCAAAGAAGCAGACTGGAGCGCAGCAAAATATCTGGCGCAGTTGCTGGAAACAAATGAGTTCTACAACCTCTGTGGCAGTTCTTCAAAAGTCTTTCTTCTAACGGACAATACAGATTTAATTTCATTTTGCACCTATGCCCAAAAAGACGACATTCCTAACACCGAGCTTACTCCCTGGATTGGCTTTGTTTATACCTTCCCGCAATTTCGTGGCAAACGAAGAATCGGCAAACTGATTGAGTACATTTATCGTCTTGCAAAAAAAGAAGGGCACAACGCACTCTACATTTCGACAGATCAGCAAGGGCTTTATGAAAAATTTGGTGCCACCTATGCCTGTTCATTAAAAGATATCCACGGCGAAGATTCTCTCATCTACAAGCTTGCAATCGAACACAAAGATTATTCCTCCATCATCAGGCAAACTGTAAAAGGTAAAATTGACCGCCCTTTAGGAACTTCACATCCTCGTCACCCCGAAATGATTTATCCCATAAATTACGGCTATGTTTCTAATGTTTTTGCAGGCGACGGAGCCGAACAGGATGTTTATGTTTTTGGAACCGATCAGCCAATTCATGAATACGAAGGCAAAGTTATCGCCGTATATCACCGGCTGAATGATTGCGAAGACAAATGGATAGTCGCACTCGATGACAGCCCACATACCGACGAAGAAATCCTGGAAAAAATAAGTTTTCAAGAGCAGTACTTTATGGGTGAACTGTATACATCATAATTGCCGTGAGCATTCGCTGATTAGGAGACTTAGTTCTTCTATAGGAACATAAACTGTGACCTTCAATTTGCGAATGATAAGTGCATATATTCGTTGAAAAGAAATTGTTTTCCAGAACGCCATTTTTTATGACAGTTAGTTTCACTGCTTGTTGCAGATTCAACAGATATTTTTCTTCATTTTTTCTGCTGAAGATTTTTTGCATTTCGCTTTCGTCAAAACTCTGGGCAAACTCTTCAAAAACATCCTGCCCTACTTCATAACAGTCTTTACAAATGTGCGGACCAATTGCAACCATCATATTTTCTGGCTTGCATCCAAACTCCTCGTGCATTTTTTTAATCGCCACTTCCGAGATTTTTTGTACTGTTCCTTTCCATCCGCTGTGGACCATTGCTATAACTTCTTTTACCGGATCATAAAAATACACCGGAACACAATCTGCCTCTACCGTGCATAAAAGAAGATTTTTTTCATTTGTGATAAGTCCGTCGTAAGGAGCGTTTTCATCCAATGGCCTCAGAATACCGTCGCCACCATTTTGACGCGTAACATTTTTTACAACAGCGGTATGACGTTGTTTTGATTTGACCATATTCTCAAGCGGCAACCCAAGCTGTTCCCCAAGCGCAAGATAATTCTCTCTCGACTTTTCATCTTCAAAATTCCAGGCAGCATCTTGGGTTGTTGTAAAGAGAGTTTTTATTTTACCGGTCGCATCCAGTTTTGGAATTGAAAAATACTTTATATTCATAGGTAATTACGATTTTTTCCCCGGGTAACTGATTTCATCACCCCAGCTTTTTACTTCTTCATAAAAGCCGGGGATTTCTATAAGACCGTAGCCCCATAAAAATGCACGGTCTTTTTCGGAAAGCTCGTCCAGTCCCATCCATAAAACTTCTTTCAACGGCGGATTTTCATTTCCTGCTTCTTCGGGGTCGTAGCCTGTAACTGGTTCCTGATCATCTGGCACTTTTACTTCAAAAGCGTATTCTGTTCTGTTGTGATTATAAAGTTCGGAAAGCTTGCGCACAATTGTTCCGTCCAATCCGCATTCTTCTTTGAGTTCGCGGATTGCAGCCTGTTCAGGAGTTTCGCCTTCTTCAATTCCACCGCCTGGGATAGAATAAAAATCAGCTTTTCCTTCGCTTGGATAATTTAATTTTTCAACAAGAATCTTTTTATTTCTGATTACAAAAACTACGCTTCGGTTTCTCATAATGGCTTTATACTTCTGTATAAAGCCATTAAACAAGTTTGTCAAGGCTTTAAGCGTAGCGTGCCTTGACGAACTTGTATAACAGATTTGCTATTAATTATATCATATCCTATGATATAATTAAACTGTGATAACAATAAGTAATGAAACCGCCAGAAATTTTCTCGTAAATTATCAGAACCTTAATGGGAACGGAAACCTTAAGGGAAGTGCCGGCGTTACAGAATATATGAACAAGGTTCGCTGCATTCAGTATGATCCGCTGAATGTTGTTGGTCGTAACGCTGACCTTGTGTTGCAGTCACGTGTAAAAAACTATAAACCTGAAGTTTTGTTTGATTTGCTTTATAAAGAACGCACACTCTACGATGCCGCTGATAAAATAATTGGAATTATTCCTACGGATGATTATCCTGCAATGGCCCGCATCCGGCAGAAAACTGTTGAACAGCTAAAGGATATTCTTACCTGGAGAAAATCTCTTGCGGCTTTAGAGCTGCTTGATGAAATTACAGAATACATCCGCACAAACGGACCGCTCCCTGCAACAAAAATTAATATTGGGGAACACGCTGATTCCGGCAAATGGGGTCACAAAAAGCTTTCGAGTGCAGCGCTTGATTATCTTTATCATTCAGGTGTGCTGGGTATTAGTTCCAAACTCAAAACTCACAAGGTTTATGATTTAAGCGAACGGCTTTTTCCAAAAGAAATCCTGAAGGCAAAAGATTCTTTCAAAACTGATTACGATTTTGCAAAGTGGTATATAAAAAGACGTATCGGAGCTGTTGGCATGGTCTGGAACAAAAACGGCGGTACCTGGCTTGGATTTTATGTTCAGGACAAAGAGCTTCGTACTAAAGTTTTTCAGGACCTTGTTGCCGAAGGTGAACTCATTGAACTTTCAATTGAAGGTTCAAAGGAAATTTTTTATATCAGAAAAGAAGACGAACCGCTGCTTGGAAAACCCGCAAGAAAAAACGTTGCACAGTTTGTTGCCCCGTTAGACAATTTAATCTGGGACCGCGGCCTTATAAAAGAACTTTTTGATTTTGAATATACCTGGGAAGTTTATACGCCAGCTGCAAAACGAAAGTTTGGTTATTATGTTCTTCCAGTTCTTTATAAAAATCAGTTTGTTGCACGTTTTGAGCCGGAACCTTGCCGCGGCATTGAACCGCTTAAAATCAAAAACTGGTGGTGGGAGCCGGATATCAAAATCACAGACGAAATGGTCGCCGCAATTGAAAACGCCTTCATCAGATTCAGCAAATATCTTGGCATTGAAATGATGGAAGACAAATACTGGAAAGAAAAACTTGGGATATAAATATTATGACAAACAATACACACCTTGAACCTTTTAATCTTGAAAATCTTCCTCTTGTTGTAGATGTTGTTGCGCCCTTGTGGTTTCCGCCGGTCGGGAATGATGAGTTTAAGCGATTTAATGTTGAATATATTGTAAGAAATAATATCTGCGAAAATGATTACCGCTTCCAGCTTGTAGACGAAAATGCCCAAAACGAAATTCTTTCGACTGCGTTTTTTGCGCGTAAGGGTGATTACAGTATTGTTGAAAAATGGTTTTCCCACGAGTCGCAACGCTTTCCTAAAGAATGGCTTGCTGCTTCTGCCATGAGTAAGGCATACCTTACAATGATGGACAAGCGCACACTCGAAATTATGAATGACGATGACATCAAGCTTTCTCTCTTTGTAAGCAGAAAACCTGGTGCGGGCTCTCAGATTCTTGAGAAGTCATGTGAAAATCTCCGGGCCCAATGCTGGAAAAATCTTTACCTTTGGACTGACTGCGACTGCAACTGGCAGTGGTACATTAAACACGGCTTTACTATTGTGCAGGAAGATATTTACGAACCGTTCAGCAGTGAACACCAAGACTACAAAACCTGGATTTTCAAGAAAAAATTGTAACAATAAGTCTTATAATAAATCTTAAATAATTATTGACAAATTAAAAATTGAAGTATTTAATCTCCAAATATAAGGGTCCTAAACTTGTATAAAAGATTCCCGTGTCAAGCACGGGAATGACACTGCTAAAGTGGAAAATGACACCGCTAATGCGGAGTTTATGAGGAAATTTTATGATTAAACAAGAACTTCACAATCTAATTGAAACCCAGCAGCCAAACATCTGTCAGGTGACGGCTTACAAGAACAACGAGCTTGTTTATTCCGACTGTTGGAACAATTACAAGACAACTGACTGCGTGCATGTTATGTCTGTCACCAAAAGTATTTTTTCATTGCTGATTGGAATTGCAATTGATAAGGGCCAGATTAAAAGCGTTGATGACAAGGTGCTTGATTATTTCCCAGAATACAAAGTAAAGCGCGGTGAAAAAACAATTTATGATGTAACAATCAAACACCTGCTTACAATGCGGGCTCCGTACAAGAGTAAAGGGGATCCGTGGAGCAAGGTGTGTATCAGTGAAAACTGGACTTATACTTCGCTAGATTTTTTTGGCGGCCGAAAGGGATTAACAGACGAGTTTAAGTATTCATCGGTTTGTATTCATATTCTCTCCGGCATTCTTTATAAGGCAACCGGCATGATAACTGTGGACTACGCAAACAAGTTTTTGTTTGAACCGCTGGGCATCCCGCCACACAAAGTTTACATCGCAAAATCTGCCGAAGAACACAAACAATTTACTATTACAAAAACTCCAAAAAAAGCCGTGTGGTTCAGCGACCGTCAGAATCTTGGAACTCCGGGCTACGGTCTGTGTATGACTGCCCAAGATATGGCAAAAATAGGACTTATGTGTCTGAACAAAGGTGTATTCAACGGACAGCAGATTGTGTCTTCAAAATGGATCCGCGAAATGACCAACCCCCGCACAGTTGAAGGCAATCATTTCCGCGGCATGGACTACGGTTACCTCTGGTGGATTATCAGCCGCAAAAAGGGAATCTATGCTGCAATTGGAAACAGCGGAAATGTCATTTACATCAACCCTGAAAAGAAAATTGTCGTGGCAGTAGCTTCATATTTTAAACCAACGATTTTTGACCGCGTAGATTTTATTCAGCGTGAGATTGAACCAAGGTTATGAACTTTATCAAAATCTGACAAAACTCTGCAAAAAACAGCTACTCCAGAGCAAGACCTCAGAATATTGTTTATGTGCTGCGTGCACTTGGCAACATCGGAGAAGAAAACAAGTGGATAACCCTTTACTTATATATGTCGCTTGAGTAAATGGCTTTACAAATAATACTTCTCTTTATCATCCGGTTTGTCGTCTTCGTAAATCCACTGCTGCTGCGGAATATTGTTTTGCCATACTCCACCTGCAAGACGATGACATTCTTCAATAGCCATAAGCCACTTTGTAATAACCTTGTGCTCTGGCTGGAACTCATAGTAGATGCCGTTGAAGAAGCCGCCGAAGTATGATGAGTCTGTTGACATTACCATAGAAATGAGTGCGTTTGTCGGGCAGTGAATTTCAAAAGGTTCGCCTGTTGCAGTTTTGGTTCCTGTAAAAGAGAACTCCTTGCGGTTGAGCTTCATTACGCCTTCGCCAAAGATTTCTGCAGTTACGGTTTTGTCTACGTAGTGGTCTGCAGGCTCTGTACCAATCTTTACTTTTTCTTCAATGCTGAAGTCCGGATTGTCGCGAATCTGGCGGTAAACCCATCGGCGCTGAAGTTCGTACCATACGCGCATGTTTTTTGGAACAACGCAGTCTGGGTTGTCTGGAATTAAATCATAATATTCGTTGATTGTAACACCATTACCGCAACTAGTACATTTGAACTTGTTGCCTTCTCCGTGCATGCTAAGTTCATTGTGACATTTTGGACACCAGAACAAATGTTCTTCGAGCTTTACCGCAACTGTGTCGTTACCTGCAAACTTTACGCGGGCTTCCTTATTCCATTCAAAGTCGTCGTTCCAGATAGACTCCGATACTGCAGCTTCAATCTGTTCTGCTGTCAGGCTCGGGTCCTTTACCTGCTCTGCTGTATAAAGTTGGTTTACAGTTACAATAACTTTCCCAGGACGGTTTGCAATGTTCCACTGAGTGTTTGACATGTAGCCGCCTGTGATTTTTGTTGTGTAAACAGGAACACCAAGTTTTTTTACAAGCTTACCTGTTCCTGGAGTTATAGGCTGGTTTGTTCCCGAAATACTTGATTTTCCTTCGGGGAATAAAAGAACGCTTCCGCCAGCCTTGATAATCTGCACGATTTCCTTGATACAGTGAAAATCGGAAACAAAGTTCTTTTTAGGAATAACCTTACAGATTTTAAAAATTGCATGCATATGGGCGCGGTGGAACTCAATATTCGAAGCAACAAAGTTCATTGGCTTTTTGATTGCCATACCAATATATTCCCAGTCGCAGCGCGAGCTGTGGTTACTGAACACAAGACAAGGCCCCTTGTATTTATTGATGTTACTGTTATCAACAACATGTACATTCATAGGCTTAGCCTGAGATTTAGCCACAACCGTTCTCATCACAAAAAATATAAAAGGATTAATTGGTTTTCCCTTTTTGCTTTCCAGGTATTTGTCAATATTGAGTTCACTCATATTATGCCTCACAAAAAATCTATATGGAAAAACTGCTTACGCGTGGAACCTGATTTTGCTCCACTAAACGAAGAGGACGTTCCGCAAAATCAGAACCCCCGCTCCGCAGTTTTTCAAATGGATTCGTTATAAAAAAAATGCCGTGTACACGGCAAAGATGTAGTTTGAAAACTACAAAAATACATTTGAAAAATCAACTCCCGGAGTAGGAATTATAGAAGGAATTGAAAAAGTAGTACTCGGAGCAAGAATTGGCTGAGGACAACTTCCTTCTGTTGGCTGAAGACAATTCTTGCGGGAGAGGACTACTTTTTCCTCTCAAGATTATTTTCTACGGGAGAGGTCTGATTTTTCCTCTCTATCTCAATTCTCACGGGAGCAGCAGTACTTTTTTTCTACTGTAACTTCGGATATTTTTCGAAATATGTCTTTGTTTCTTTGGCTACAACGCCTGCCAAAACAATCAACGCAATACAGTTAGGAATTGCCATCAATCCGTTGAAGATATCGGCAATGTCGAATACTGTTGTTACAGTAAAGTATGGTCCGATTGCAACAGCTACAATGTAAAGAATACGGTATACCATTACAACCTGCATTTTTCCACCGGTAACATATTCAAGACACTTTTCTGAGTAATAGTCCCAGCCAAGGATTGTTGTAAATGCAAAGAATGCAAGACAAAGCATAAGAAGGAACTGGATAGAAACACCGTCACCACCAAGATTCCATGAAAGTGCGTTTGCTGTAAGTTCAACACCCTTCCAACCTGCAGCTTCACATTTAGCAAAGAATTCAGGATTTGTCATAGCAAGGATAATTGCAAGACCAGTCATTGTACAAACGATAAGTGTGTCGATTACAGTACCAGTCATGTTTACAAGACCCTGTTCTACAGGTTCGTCAGTTTGAACTGGAGCAGCAGCAATTGGAGCAGAACCAAGACCAGCCTCGTTAGAAAAGATACCGCGGGCAATACCCTTACGCATAGAATCGAGTACCTGCTTCATAACCCAACCAGCAGCACCACCAGCCATAGCCTTCCAACCAAATGCGCTCTTGAAAATAAGAACGAATGCAGCTGGAATCTTTGTAGCATTCATGATGATTACAGAAACACCCAAGAATACATAAACGATTGCCATTGCAGGAACAACCTTTTCGGCAACAGCAGAAATTCTCTTAAGACCACCAATGATTACAAGTGCGGCACAAAGTGTTACAACAATACCACCAATTACTGTAGCCCATGAATATTCGCTTCCGGCAAATACAAATGCAGTTCCGGAATTGCTGAATGCCATGTTTACGGCAGAAGTAATACCGTTTACCTGAGTCATTGTACCAATACCCATAAGACCGGCAAGGGCTCCGAATACGGCGAACAAAACTGCAAGCCACTTCCACTTTGGTCCCATACCTTTTTCGATTGTATAGAAAGGTCCACCAAGAACGTGACCGTCTTCTTTTACTTCACGATATTTTATTGCAAGCATACATTCTGCATATTTTGTAGCAGTACCAAGAATTGCGGCAATCCACATCCAGAAAAGAGCACCAGGTCCACCAGCTGCAATAGCAGTTCCTACACCGACAATGTTTCCTGTACCGATTGTAGCAGAAAGTGCAGTACAAAGAGCAGCAAAGCCACTAAGCTCACCCTGTCCTTCGTTTTTCTTGAAGATACCCTTAAAGGCTCTTCCCAACTTTGAAAATTGAATACCTCTTGCAGCAATTGTCATGATTAAACCAGTTGCAAGAATAAGGACGATTGTAGGAATTCCCCATACAACGTCATCGATTTTTGTAACAATTTCACTGAATGACATTTTTATGTCCTTGAAAAATAGAATAAGAATCTCCGTAGTAGAGCACATCACCGGATTGTGAAGCAGCTCGCAAGTTACTATTCAGAGAATCACTAGAAGCAAAGCACGTTGTTTCTAATGACAGTAATATTATAACATGGAAAGGGGATTTTAACAATAAAAAGAATGGATTGCCACGCTACGCTCGCAATGACAGGGATGGTTGACATCCACCACCATTTTTGATATATTGAACAAACCAACGGAGTGGTACCCAAGCGGTAAGGGACTGGTCTGCAAAACCATCATTGGTAGGTTCGACTCCTATCCACTCCTTAGCACAGAGGGCTGTCTTTTTTAAGGCAGCCTTTTGTTTTCCATCCCGTAGAAGCTAAGCTCCGGGGTGATTACATATATGGCTGGCTCGAAAGGGCTGGCCTTTTTTATTGATTTGGAAAAAGCTCCTGTATTGCTACTACAGCACCAAGAACGCCGCAACCACATAAAGCGGCAGTCGGTAACGGTTCAAAATGAATGAACAGACACAAAACAATGATAGCAGCGCCTGCAAGTAAAATTGCAGCTTCGCGTACCCAGAATCCTCTGCCACGATTTTTAAAGCCTTCAGTACCTGATTTTTTTATGCGGAATGGAATTGAAATCAACACTACGACGTAAAGTGCAAGTGCTGCAAATGCTATGTAATTACTGTATATCATATGGTTTCCACCCATTTTAATAATGTCTGTCTGGCACTTGGAAAAGCAAGCGGCAATGATTCAACATCAGCGGCAGTTTGAACCTTTCTTATTTCAAATCTTACAACTTCGCTTTCTTCGCGGTGGAGCGTTTTTACAAAATCATTCATATCCTTATATTTACCTGAAAGTCTGGCCTTAAAAAAAATATCACATGTTTTATACTCAATATTTTTATATTCGTAAGTATTCGGGAATGTACACAAAAACTCAGCTCCCTCTATCTCGGCATCAAGTTCTTCACGACATTCACGAACAACAGCCTGTTCTGCACTTTCATCAGGATCTACAAATCCACCGGGCAGACACAAAAATCCTTTGCGAGGTTCTTTTGCCCTGACTTCAAAAAGCACATTTCCAAAATCATCATAAAGCACAATACCAACAGCAGCAGCAACATTACAATATAAATCAAAACCACAGTCAGAACAAAGCCATTTTTTCCCGTCCCGCCATTGGATTTTTTTACTGCCACAGTTAGGGCATAGATTAAATTTATTTTCCATTAAAACACCTCATGACAATTGCATCTGCAAGAATTTCGCTGCGTTTTACAGTTCGAATTACAAGTGGAACAATCAAAGGAACAACAGCCTTTATACGGGCAAGCTTACTTTTTACTTTACCAAGCCCGCCACGAATAATCTGAGTTTTTATAATATCAGCCGCTTCATCTACAAGTAACGGAATAAAGCGGAAAATAAGTTCAAGAATTAAAATAAGACTTTTGAACGGCACCAGTTTTTTAAGTCCATCAATCAAATCATATTCAGGGGTTGAAACAAAGAACGCACACACACATAAAAGCGATGCATAAGTACGAAGAATTGAATTCAAACAAAACCAAAGCTTTGACGGCGTAATAGTAAAAAATCTCCAGGTAGTAAAATGGACTTCATCAGCAAGTGCCGGACGAAACACAATCTGAAAAATTGCAAAAAAACAAAGGAACGGAAGTATTTTTATTACGCTTTTGATAATTTTCTTAAAACTGAAATTTGCAAACAGACAATAAACAATAGAAGCAAAAACCATACATACACAAGGGATTGTAGTTTTAAATACAAGTGACAAAACAAAAAGTACAAGGAACAGAATTATACGCACAAAAGGCGGAAGTTTTTCAAGACGGCATTTTGTTTTCCAACCAGAACCGGAAAGTCCTGTTGAAAACGATCTGAAATTTTTCAAAAGTTCTATAGATTGATATGGTATAAGCTGTTGTAAAGAAGACTCGTTCGTTTGTATAGCCGCATCAGATGAAAGAGTATCATCAACGATTATTCCATTTTCTATTTTTATTTCTCTGTCGGCAAAATCGGCTTCGTCTTTATGATGAGTAGAAAATAAAACAGTCTTACCTTCATCAGCAAGAGAGCGTAACATTTTCATAACACGCGAACGGGAAATCCCATCAAGACCTGCTGTTGGCTCATCAAAAAAAACAACATCACGATTCATAGCAAGAATACCGGCAATTGCAAGTCTTCTTTGTTCACCACCACTTAAACCTGCAGACTGACGTTCCGCATACAAAGAATAAGGAAGCCCTGCCCTATCCATTGAATTTTTTACAAGTTCAACAAGCGCCCGCCCTTTTACACCATCATTACGGGGACCAAACGCAACATCATCTGCAGCAAAGGCTTCAAACAAAGCAGCTGCACAATTCTGCTGGGCAAGAGAAGGCTTTTCGTCACAAAGTACACGACCAGCTGCAGGTTGCAGAAGAGCTGCACCAAGTTCAAGCAAGGTTGACTTTCCGGCTCCAGAAGGTCCTGTTAAAGCAGTAAGAGTCCCCTTGTATAAAGAAAAGGAAATATTGTTTATAAAGCAATCAGCTTCTTCTTTTTTTTGTTTTATTTTAGAAGGATAAGAAAAACTTACATTTTCAAAACGAATAGTTTCCTGTGCCTCTGCCCCATCAGTAATATAAGGAGCTGCAGTCTCACGCCGTTTTTTAGCAAGAAGCTCGCCACGAACTTTTTTTACAAATTCAGGCTTTGACAGAAAATCGTTTGAAGTACCCTCATAAAAAATCCGGCCACCTTCAAGCCCTATTACATTTTTTGCTTCTTTTACTGCATCTAAATCATGTGTAATGTGAATGATTGTATTTCCACGATTGTTCAGGCTTCGTAAAATCTCATAAATATTGTCTCTTGAAGCCGGATCAAGCATTGCAGTTGCTTCATCAAGAATAAGGATTTCGGGCATAACGGCAAACATACCGGCAAATGCAAGCTTTTGAGTTTGTCCAAGCGACAATGAATTTGAAGGAGATTCTGCCTTATCTAAAAGCTCCACAATAGAAAGCGATTCCATTGTCCTAAGTTCAACTTCACTGGAACTAAGTTTAAGATTTTGTGGTCCAAAGGCTGTATCACGATAAACCTTACTGCTTACAATCTGATCCTTTGGTGATTGAAAAACAAGCCCAATACGTTTTCCTTCTGCAATAGAAATTTCACCTTCCTGCTTTTCAATTAATCCACAGATAAGCCGACACAACGTACTCTTTCCACTACCATTTGTTCCAATAATAGCCGTATATGACGAAGGCTCCAGACAAAACGAAACATTGTCCAGAGCCTTATTTGTATCATAACTATATGAGAGATTATTTACTGTGATTACTGCATTTTTGCTGTTGTTTTCAACCATACAATGAAAGACAGTATATCACAATCAATATTTTTTTCTAGTCCTCAGAAATTTCAATCTGAACTTTAACAGAGGCTGTAGTTGGAACTACTACAGGAGCTGTTTCAGTTGTAGTAACTGGAGTTGCAGAAGAAGAAGCTACACTTGCTTCCATTGCTTCTTTTGATGATGCTGAAGAAACTGTTGACTTTACTTTGTTTACACGCTTTTTAGCTTCTACAACAGGTTTTGAAGCAACACCCTTCTGATTGATTGTGGAAGACTGTCCTGCACCTACAACCATTGCACCTTTTGGAGCGTTATCAACAATATTTACTGCAGTAGTTGTAGCAGTAGCAGGTCCCTTATCTACAGCAGCAGGAGTTTCTGCAACAACAGGAGCCGATTCAACAGGAGCGGCAGGAGTATCTACAACTGCAGGTTCACTTGCGCTGCCTTCTGCGGTACCAGCATCTCCAGAAGCACCTTCAACATTACCTGTTTCATCTTCGGCGTCATCTTCATAACTAATTGAAGGCATTACAAAATCGCTTGCCTTATAATATGCAATTGCACCAGAGAAAACCTTTGCTTTTCCGTTTGCAAAGATTGTAAAGTCTGTACCACGAACAGAAGCGACACCTACCGGAGTACGGGCTGTATATTCAATTCGTTTTCCTTCGGCATGAGTTACCTTTGAACGAACAGCACCTGTATCTACCTTAATACTTACGGTTTCTTTAGTTCCAGATGACTTTAATGTTTCAAGAGTAATACGAGAAAGTGCTGGAACTGCCATTACAGAACCATTATAATTAAGACGGGCTTCAGACTGAAAACCTGTACTAATAGTTTCAGCTTCATTTACAACATCGCCAACCTTCAATGAAACCCATTCATCTCCACGACTTACTTCAACCTTTCCTTTTACATAAGTAACCTTTGCACTTGCAGCAAAAATTGAACTGCCTGCAAAAACAGTAAGAAGAGCGGCAATAATCATTTTAGAAATCAATCTTTTCATAGGAATCACCTCCATCTATATATATTCCTGCATTAGAATGCAAGAGAAACATTCAAATTAGCACCATAAGTATGTGCATTTGCGCCTGTAACATCAATCGATGCATTAACCGAAAGACCAATCTGCAAATCAGAGAAAACATTGTAAATAAAGTTTGCATTAATATCAGAGTTTGTACCTGAATATTTTTCTCCATCGTAAGCAAGTACAAAGTTTCCATTTAAGTCAAAACAAAGATTTCCTGCTGTTACAGTAAAACCTGCAGAAGGAGTAATTTTTCCTGATGCAGCCATTGCAGAACTATTAACACTTATAAACTGCTTGAATGGTCCCTGTTCTGCCGATCCGTAAGTAACTCCTGCATTAATTGAAAGCATTTGTGTCGGGAAAATCATCAAAGAGAATGCAGAATAGTTCATCATATCTTCAAAGTTAACAAAACCTAAAGAAGTAGCAAGATTATAATAAACAATATTTGTAATTGGACCAGAAAGAATAAGGTTTGCATAGCAAAGATTTTCTTTATCTTCACCTGAACCACAATCTAACAGATAGAATGCATCAATTTTAAAACTCTGATTTCCTGCAAAAGAAGGGAATTCTAGAGAAGCTCCGATTGGAACAATAGGATAAGCCATTCTGTAGATATCATTATCTTTTTCAGAAGGGAATGTCATAGAAACATTCAAGGAATTAAGAAGTCCTGTATAACCAGCAAGTAAGCCAAAATTAACAACAGGAAGATTATATGAAACTGAAATTCCATCAATAGTCTGAGAAAGAACAGCAGTAGAAGTATCTACATAATAAAAGCGGCCCGCATTAAGCGAAAGAAGACCTGAACCAGCCTGGACATCACCTGCAACCTTAAGAAGCGGAACATCAAAAATCTGAAGGAACTGTGGATCAACATCCTTCATAATAGTCAGGTAATACTTATAGATTGTTTCGCCAGAAAGTGAAAAACCAGAATCCTCACCAAGAGGAGAATTGAACCACAATGAAATACCGTTAGACTGTTTAAAAGTCAGGTCATTATCTGGAGCTGCAATTGAAACGCCAGAATCATTTGATAAAAGTCCACCCCATTCCATAGCAGAGAGAGGGAACGCCAAAAGACAAAGTACTGTACAAATAGATATTATAACTTTCTTCATATATAACCTCTTACTCCACTTCCATTTCCATACATTCGTCAGCACCGTATTCCATCATACAGGCTGTAAGAATATTAAGAGCTTCGGCACCTGATACAATTGAATTCGGATCAGCTGTTTCAGAAATTACACCGTCTGTTTTGAATTGCTTGAATGCATAACGAGGAGAACCTTTCGTAATTCTGAACATAAGGCCACCTTTAATATCCGGCCAGATTTGAGCATAAATGAACGCAAGGTTTGCCATAAACACAGAATCATAAGAACCTACATCTTCCGGCAGTTGTCCGCGTGAAAGAAGCGCATTTACAGCGTCATCATAATCTGCATCTTCAGAAATAAGTCCCTGATGAATTGCAGATAAATAACAAACTTGTCCATAAGTAACTTCATCTGAATTAAGAATATCAGTTACGACATCGGCTGACTGTGCAAATGCAAGTCCACCAACAAACAATACAAATAATACTGAAATAATACGTCTCATAAAGTACATTTT
Organism: Treponema sp.; assembly: GCA_017617145.1. The sequence goes on from JAFZWX010000142.1 coordinate 14,752, forward strand.
ACAACACAATTTGCTTGTTGTCTATAAAAAAACTTTTCACTTTTTTGTTGCCGATTTGTATTTTTTTCAATATCTTTTATAGAAAGAACATAAAAAAGAGGTAAATATATATGGCTAAACAATTGTTATTCAGCGAAGACGCACGCAAAAAGCTTTTGAGCGGTGTTGAGCAGATTTCAAAGGCAGTTAAAACAACTTTGGGACCTTGTGGACGAATGGTTATGCTGGACAAA
>JAFZWX010000143.1 GCA_017617145.1 Treponema sp.
CTTGTTCATAATTATGCCACGACCAATTGAACTAATCTGTGTTGCAGCAAGGTCACGAGAACCGGCAATTGCAGAAGTGTCGAATGAACCTGGGGTGAAAGTTGTGGAGAAGCGGTTTCCGTTGCCGCCATTGCCACCACCGTTGCCGCCATCACCAAATATCTGTGCTGAAACACCTGTTGCATCTATATTTTCTCCATTAAACTTAACCAGAATATTTCCTTTATCAGCATCTTCTACATCATGTGGATAAATGATCATAGTAATTGTTCCGGTTTCGCTTTCGGAAGAAGAAGGAAGTACCAGGAAACCTTCTGAATCATAATTATCCTTTACACCCTCTTTGTTACCATTATTGTTAACAACATCTGTTTCTGTACCATATCCACTAAATTGAAGTGAAGTATTAACACCTTGTGGAAGATTTGTTGCAAACACAACTCCGGTATTAGCATTGCCAGGCTTTGGTACAAGGAATACTGATTTTATAAGAGTTCCTACCGGCAGAGTAAGTGTAACAGTATAATCATGCTGCTTACCACCCCAGCCATTAGTTACAGTACCATTATTATTATAGGTTATAGAAGTAATTGTTATATCACCGGCAGAAATTGCACCACCAATAATCCACCACTGAATACCCTGCTGATTATTAGTATTATTTCCAAGATAATAAGCATCACTAACATTTCCTAATTCATCTCTAAAGAACAAAGACAGACGTGTGTATGGCGTGTGAATATCCGGAAGAGCGAATACAAAATTATTACCATCATCACTGACAACCATATTCTGCCAGGTGTTTCCAGCTGTAGCTGTGTAACCATCGGTTGTCTTGGTATTACCAGTTGTTACAGTCTGAACCATCTGATACTGAATAGCACCAGGAATAGCTGTTTTTGCGAACATGAGTTTGGTTCCACTTGTGTAATAACTTGCTCTCTTACGTTGATCTTTAGACACCCACTTAGCATAAGGAATGGTTCCAATAGTACTTGTATAACCATTAACCTGGTTTACTTTACGACCATTCCAGTCAACTTCATAAACGCCTGTATTAATGGCAGGTCCCGTTGTATCTTTTACAAACTTATACTTACCGACTGTTCCTGAATTACCAGTTGTATTATCTTTTGCAATGATTTCGTAGATGTCGGTACCCATATCATTTTCAAGAGAAAGAGTCTTATCTGTAATTTCAGTTGCCGATCCATTATAACCTTTTTTGTAGAATAATGTTCCAGATGTATAACCTGCACCTGCATCAGAAACACCTGAATCATTAAATACAATTGTCTTTACATTCGAATTATAAGTAATTGTAATTACACCATCTGCATCTGGTCCAGAAGCTGTGTAGTCACCAATTACTATTGGATTAGCAGCTGGGTTTGCCAGAGTAGCTATTCCAGAACTTGTTTTTATTGTATGAGTTACAGAACCGGTTGGACCTGCCCCATCATAAATAATTTTTGCAGAAACAGAAGGAGAAACATGTCCAACATTATCAATTGCGTGGAAAACATAAGTTGTTGCTGTTGTAATTCCTTCGCAAGAGAAAGTGTAAACACCGTTCTCGGGGGTAATATCATTCCAGCCTGCATCATTTATATTAACCTGATATGTAGCTATATCTTGTGCAGCACTGCTCAAGGTAATAATTGCATTCTTGCGGCACAAGTAATATACACCTGAACTCAAATATCCATCATAGGTACCACCACTAGTTTTAGACTGTACCGAGCTAATTGATATTGACGGTGTTGTATCATCTGCCGTAACAGTAAATGTCTTTATAGCCGTTGATTTACCGACATCATCTTTTACTGTTATAGCATAAGTAGCACTAGCAGCATCCGCCAGACTCAGGCTGATTGTAGCATAAGTAACATTATCACTTGTTGTTGTTGTTAAAGCTGTGTCATTATTAAAGAAATGTAAACCGTTTCCATCTGGATCACTAATGCCGGTCAGGTTAAGGTAAATTTTGTTAACCTCAGTTTTGTTATAAACAATTGTTCCGTTGTTGTCTGTGTAAGTACCAGTTGTTGCTTTAGCATCTCCTTTTCTTAATTCATAACTAAATGAATTTACAAGCGGAACAGAAACATCCTTCTTAATTTCTACTGTTACAGCAGAAGAAGCATTACCGGCCTTATCTATTGCACGGAAGTTGTAAGTAGCATTTGTGACTGTCAGAGTTAGTGCATTACCATTCATAGATGTATTGTCAATATCTTCATAATCAGTCTGTGTACTAAGTTTTTTCTGCCACTTTGCAATATCTGTAGCACTTGTATTAAATTCGATTATTGCATTGTTACCTTCTATATAGAAAGTTTCATCCGAATCATCAAATTGATTTTTTAATGCAGGTTCATTATTAGGATTCTTTACTGTTTTTACAGAACCAAGACTGATTGTTGGAGAAGTTTCATCAAAAGTCCATTTGTTTACATTAGCAGGCCCCTTAAGTTCAATTTCATCTGAATCTTCCCCACCTGTAATAGAAAGGACAAGTTTAAGAGCTGCCCCAGAAGCCGCCTTTAACTTAGCATCTGTTCCCAAAGGAATTTCGTATTTACCAGTTGAAGTATTTAAATATGTACTAAGAGTAAAGGTTACGGATTCGGTACCAACAAAGATAGTACATTTATCCGGATTTTCCTTTGTCTTAAATATTACCTTAGAAGCAGATTTAATATAGTTATCTGTTGAATCGCTTGAAGGATATTTTATAACATCTGAATATTCAAGACTACCATCAAGTGCTGGAACAGGCAGTTCTTCAAAATTAATTACAATTGGCTCTGTGTTAATAATTCCTGCACGGTTTACTGCGTAAAATTTCAATGGCTTTTTATTAAAGTAATTGTTCCAGGTAGTATTAGTATCGTCAACTGTTTGATTATTACTCTTTTTCGTCTTATCAATTTTATATGTATATACTTTACCACTATGTGGAATCGGAGTTAAAACTGCAGGATTTCCATTTTGTGATTGAGTATCTGCAACTGTATATATTTTATTCTCTGGAACACTATCATCATTCTTAATAATCCAACCAAGGAGAGGTTCACTATCGTCCATAGTCATTTTTAATTCAATATGTGTAATCCAACGACTTGAATCAATATACCATGCCCCATTCGAAGAGCCAGTATTAAATCTCTTTCCGCTCGGAGGATTTACTGCTTTTATTTGCACTGGAGATGAATCAAAAGCTGGAGCATCTGGCTGGTAAACCCAGATGTTACTTCCTGCATTTTCAAGACCAACAGAAGTTGCTTCGTTTTCGGCCCAGTCTTTTACACCGGAAATTGAGATTTTTCCATTACTGTCTGGCGTTTTGCCGCTTAATGGATAGTCTGTTAAACCCGTTTGTGGATAAAGCTGAACGCGACTAGTGAAACTTGAATAAGTATAAGAGTTAGAACCATTATGCTGAATACCTGACAGTTTATCTTCTATACTGTATTTTACAGAAGAAAAATCACTGTAATAGTTTTTACCATCTACATTATTTACATTAACTGCTTCTTTTACCTCCAGTTTTGGCGGTGTATTATCATAAAGCCACAACTCAACTGAACTACTTCTCTTTAACTGTCTTATTTCACAGTTTCCTAAATAGTCTTCAATAATATAATAAAGCTTATATGCAACACCTTCGCCATTTGCATCTACAGAATTGTATTTAGGAAGTTCATTCTGTAAATTGAAATTACCATTATTAAGTCTCTCTTTCATGTAAAACCATTTAGAAGAATTTGTTGAACCAGACGGAAGATTAAAATCACTCTGTTGTGGTTCAGTACTTGCAGAAGCAGGCCAGACAATTATTCGGCTTCGCATTGAATATGCGTCTTCACTTCCTTCGGCAGAATTTGCAATACCACTGAAACGAACTGTATCACTAAAGCCGTTTGTACCTCCGAATTCAACCAAATTTGTTTTTGATTCGGAGTTGAGTCTGTAGAATGCAACTTCGGAGTTATTTGGTGTAGACAAATAATTTGTATTATTCCATGCTGTTGAGTCAACATTATTGTAGCTTGGCAACCCTACCTCACCATCTATAACCCAAGAAACAGTGGTATTATCACCAGTAAACGATGTAGGTTTTATTAATCTTTCTGTTATGTTACCACAACCATCTTTTAGAATAAGAGTTAATGGTGGGCAATCATAGTCTGGAAGTTCAATTACAATATCACCTGATGAATCTACATAACTATATATATAATATTCTTTTGTCTGGGTTTGATATCCATCTTTGTATTTTTGATTATTGTTGTTTTGTATAGAATTCTTTTTATATTCATGCCAGCTAAGATATTCACATCCACCCGGCATCCATGAACCAAATGGTGTAGAATCTGCATTTGTATAAATATCATTTGTAAATCCACGATAAGCGTAATACCAGTGAGAAACACTATAATACTCTAATGGAGAAGCTGAGTCAGATACCTCGAGGCCAGAATATTGATCTTTATCTGTTGCTGTCTGTCCATTCAATAAAGTATCTTGAGATGAAAGTCCTGATCCAAGTTTAATCTTAATTACATAAGGATTATCTGTTTGTCTGATTACATAATCTGCAGAGTATACAGGAGCCATATTTTCGGTAGTATTTCCCCTGAAATTATAGGTTCCGCTATCAAAATTATGCGGAATCAGAGTACCGTTTATATAGAACCTTGAATTACTATCTGGAGGTACTATGGTCATGTAATTGTCAATATCAGATACATCTGAAGCAAATGAATTATCTTCTACAACATGCATTGATTTAACAGATGTTGTATTTCCAGCCTTATCATAACCAAATACATCCCATTTTCCCGTTACAGAACCATAAGCGTTTACAGAATCACCAATATCATTATTTGATGTTAACTTCCATCTTGTATTGCAATAGTTCTTATCAAATACGTCAGAAGCAACATTTATTGATGATTTCCTATAGAAATAAACATTGTCTTCATCATTTCCAAAAGTTACACCATAATTTTTTTCACCATTAACTGGATGAGGCCAAACAGATTCTGAAGTTATTCTAGTATCATACTTTGAATAGAAACCATTTCCCCCCCAAACAGGTGGAGTTTTATCCAAAACAATAGTATATGATGAACCACTATTTTTAACACCACTCAACTGACCGGACTTTATAATAACTTTCTTATCGCCGTCGGTGGTTGGGTCTGTGAGTTTAAGATTATTAATTATAAGCTCTATTGTAGAGTTTTCTGATTTTTGAATGAGTGCATGTTTACCGTTTTTCTTAAAGGTTACGGTCTTTTTATCTGAAGAAACATCAAATGTATAATCAATTGTATCTGAACCATCTGTACTTTGAATTGTTGTTGCGCTGTCAAACTCGGCTGCTCCATCTATTGTAAGTGAGTAAATACCAGAACCAGCTGATGATGTTTCAATAGAAATTTTTGCATTTACTACTTCGTTATTTGTAAAGCCGGCCTGTGCATCCAAACAATTTGTTTCTGTTTCTTTATCTGAAATTGTAAATGTAGAAGTAGCAGGAGCCAAATTATCATATCTGAATTTTGAAATGCCATCGAGGGCAACAGATCCTTCTTTACTTGTTATTGTTGTGAAGGCATCTTTGACAGCTGGAGTAGCTGTATTTGCATCCGAAATATTTGTTGCTGTATCGTTAATCTTAACGGCAACCTGTGAACCGCCTGAAGCTGTGCTTGCAGCAAGTTCTACATTTGTAATCTTAACGGCAGCAAATCCGTTTTGATTCTTAACTGTGTCGTTTCTGTTTTTAATTGTAATTGTATTATTAGAGGTACTAACTTCTCTTTCAAGTGGCGAACCAGCTGCAGCCCATGTTGAAGAATCTACAGCATAAATCTGAGAATCTGTAGTGAGTTTGACTGTAGAACCGCCAAAGTCGAATACTTTAGCACCAGAAGTTGCTTCGGTGAATTTTACATAAATATCTGTTCTTGGAATTGTAAGATCTGTATTATTACTATCTTTTGTTGTGAGTGCAGTATAATCTGCCCAATACTCTGAAGTTGAGTCGCTGAACCAGATACCTTCTCTAAGATTTGGAATATAAATCTGGTTGACAACTGGAGCAACAGGGTCTATGTAAGCATTTGTTTTTTGTGTTGCAGAAGTTGTGGTTTCGTTATTTGCAGCATCTTTAACTTTTACATTAACCTCATAGTCTCCTTCTGCATCAGAACCAAAAAGTGTCAAACCTTTAATTTTGATTTGTGAATTAAAGCCTGTCTGCGGTGTGTCAAAAGTTAATGTATTGCCGGAAGTTGTATAGGCTGTGAATGCAGTTGTGCTATCACCTATTGTCACAGTGAGCTTAGACTTATCTGCAACTGTTGCGCCGTAGCCAGTTACGCCATTCTGTTTAATTTCAAACTCAAGAGATTTTATTCCCGAAGTCTGTTCAACTAATGGAATTACAAGAGTCTGTGTATTAAGATAACTGTTAGATACAATGCCGTCTGTTGAACCTGCATCTGCAACAAATGAAAGATTACTAAAGGCCGGATTTGTTCCGTCGTATTTAATAGCATCAAGCTGAACGGCATCGGAAATATTTCCAAGATCATCCATAAGAGCATAAGTAAGAGTTACTGGACCATCGCTTGCAGGAATTGGGAAGCCTGAGTAATCTTCTGTAACAAATTTCCATCCGTTATCGTTAGGAGAAATTGTATTTACCCATGAAGTATCTGCTGTAGGCTTAACAATCCACTTCATCTTGCTGTTCAAAGAAGAAAGATTTGCGTTACCGGCATCGGCAATAGATGTGTTTCCAGAAATCTTAATTCCGGCATATGTCGTAGCATTGTAATAATCATATGCAGATGCACTTCCTGTTGGAACTACATGAACTTTATTTGCGGCTGCATCAGGCTTTGTAGAATCCTTTACAACAAAAATAGAACGATAGTTGTTGTTATAATTTGATTGTACATAGCTTTCTGTTTCACCACTGTTACCTACCATGTCTACTGCCCAGATATCAATCTTAATAAGTCCATCTGGCAAAGAACTTAAGTCGTAAGTAAACAGGGTACCACCAGATCTACTAGGGAATACATCTTCAAAAGTTGACTGAACTTTACATTCAGAATCTTTAAGGCCTGGTGCATATCCAATATCTTTTGTTTCAATATAATAACTGCTTGAAACTTTTGTATTATCTGCAAAGGCATCTGCAGAAGTTGTTACAGCATTTCCGTCTTTATCTATGTAAAGGCATGCGCGAATCTGAACAAGAGCAACATCGCTTTCACTTGTAGTATTCTGATCTACAGTAACGTTTCCTCCCGAACCGGCAATATCAGCGGCCTGTACATAAATATTCAGGAAATCTTTTACACGCTGAGTAAGGATTTGTTTCTTACCTGCAGTATAATATGAAGCACCACCTGATACATAGGCAGAAATATTATTTGTTGCGTTATCAGCCTCTGTCTTGTATACAGGGACAACAGTTTCGTTTTCACCCATATACTTATACTGTTCAAATCTATGATTTTCGCTGAAGTCTGCATCAGGGCTTGCCCAAAGCTCTTTAATATAAGGAGCAAGGCTGTCAAGTTTTACACCGGTTGTAAAGCTGAAGGAATATTTTCCGTTCATGCCATAGCCGTCTGAATCGCAAACGTCTTCGTAAATATTTACTGTTATCTGGCTGTTGTTGTCAAAATAAAAGCCTGACTTTGGTGCAATTGTAAGCATTTTTCCTGTTTTACCAAGAGTGATAGTACAGTTTTCTGTAACATCTTTTGCGCTAAGGTCGCCGGATGTTTCTGTAAGTACGGCGCTACCAGATGTAACTACAATGTTGCTATTTCCAAATTCATCTCGCAGGCTTGCAGGGTCAATTTTCTTTGAAAAAAGAATACGGATAGAGGTATTACGAACAACGTCTGAACGTCCATTCGAAGGAACAGAAGTTACGACTGTTGGTCTTTTGGCAACTAATGGGGTTATGAATATATCTGATCTTGTTGTGTTTATTGTGACCTTGGTGGATGGGTTTGCCGGGTCTTCGAAAGAAACTTCCGATGAGGGGATTTCTAAAGGTTTATAAGTTTCTTCATATTTTTCTGCATTGTCATAAAAAAGATCTGAGTGCTGTTTATTTGCAGGAAAATCTCCTGTTGAAAAGGCAACCCATTTTACAAAGCCATAGTCATCGTTTGTTACGGCATTTAATTCTGACGGGATGCCTTTTTTCAGGGTTATTGTACCTGAAGGGTCAGTTGTACCCATTTTTGAGTTTGCGTATCTTACATAAACAGATACAGATGAAGCATTTGCAATTTTTACGTCTGTTTCGATTTTGTCGTAAAAGTCGTCATCCTTCATCCAGTTGTTACATGAGGCTAACAAAATTGCGATTACTGATAAAATTACTGACAAAGATTTTTTCATTTTCATATTATTTCCCATCCTTTTGCTTTGTCTTCTTTTTTGCAAATATGAATATTCCGGCCGCTGCGGCTGTTGCTCCTATGGCAAGGAAAAGCGGTGCAAGCGGGGATTTTTTTTCTGGTTTAGCTGGTTCTGCAACCACAGTTGGTTCAGGTTCTGGTTCTGCAACAGCATCCAGTTCTTTAAGGCCTTCTACTAGTTCTGGGAGCCATGAGTCTTCTGGGGCTGGTTCTGGTTCTACTACAGGTTCTGGTTCAAGTTCTGCAACTGGTGCAGGTTTTGGCCCTTCGAGTGCCTCAGGGAGTCGTTCGCTACGCGAACTCTCCAAGTTTTCTTCGAAAACTTGCGGTGCAGTCACTGATTCTGGCTCTGTGTAAATAACAGGCTGTGGTTCTTGTTCTGGTTCAGGCTCAACAACAAGCTCTGGTATGGAAACTGGTTCTGGTTCCGCAACTGGTTCAGGTTGTGGCCCTTCGAGTGCCTCAGGAACCACGATTGGCTCTGGTTCTGTGTAAACGACAGGCTGTGGTTCCGGTTCTGGCTCAGGCTCAACTACTGGTTCCGGTTCAGGCTCTGGTTCTGCAACGGGTTCTGGTTCGAAAGGCTCTGGCTCTGGAGCAATTTCTACAGGAGTTGGCACAACTGGCTCAGGCTCTGGTTCTGTATATACTACCGGCTGTACGGCTGGCCCTTCGACAGGCTCAGGGAGTCGTTCGCTACGCGAACTCTCCAAGTTTTCTTCGAAAACTTGCGGTGCAATCACAGCCTCTGGTTCTGGGCCTTCCTTCTTTTCTTCTTCGTCTTCGTCTTCAAAAACTTCTAGGTCTTCTTCTTTAATTTCTGGAATTGGCACAACAGCAACTACATTACTTGCAAGTGCAAGAACATCAAGCAGTGCTGAATCGGTAAATGGATTTTCTCTTATAACTGAGTCGGTTTCGTAAGGAGACCTTGTATCCATTAAAGTAACCTGTTCCGGAACAGGAGCAATATTCTGCACATAAATCGGGCGGTTTGGATCAAGTTTAGATTTAAGTTCTCCCATACCCCACTCGTTTACACTTGAAGCAAACAATACACGAACTGTATCGCTGTCTGGCAGAGTCATGCTTGCTGTTGCGCCAGGTGCACTTATTGGAGAATAAATCTGCCATGAATCCTGCATTTTATATAAAGCGGCTTTTCCCGAAGCATCTGCAACACGCCATTCACGGGCGCCTACACGATGTGCCTTGTAAAAGCCTTCGTCGGTCAAAGTTATTTCGAGCGGAACCCAGACTTCATCTTCAAGAACAATCATGTCGTCAAGCTTTTGAAGTGTTGCTTTAGCCTGCTCAACTGTCATTCCCGAATCAAAGGCCATGTAAATATGTCCCGGAATTGTAATAAATGCTGTGCGGATTCCTACTGCTTCAAAAAGCGAACAGAACAAAATTGAAAGGTCATCACAGTCGCCGCCCTTGTACATAAGGGTCTGGTACGGGAACTGCAAAAAGTCTACGGCACTTGTTCCAACGTTATCTTCAAAAGCAGAAGTCGGGTCAATTACGTAATTAATTCCAAACTCATTAAGGGCTTCAAATATTCCTGTTGCATACTGAATGTTAATTGGAACATCTTCGCGGAAATTTTCACGGACAATACTTGTTACATATTTTGCAAACTGCATGGCAGCCGGGTCTTTTGAAGAAACGAATACTGCTGCACGACGGTCATCGTCCCACGACATATTGTTTCGTCCATAAACCGGAACATCCATTGCAAAGGTCTTTGTTCTTTTTGCACCAATGCTGTTATAGTTTACAATTACATAACTGTTAGTATCTGTTTTTTCTGTGAGCTCAAGAATCTGTTCATTAAAGAATGAATACAAATCAAACTGTGCACTTTCGCCCTTACCGATTTTTTTAATTTTTCCACATTCCTTTGGATGTGCCATATACTGCGGCTGATAAAAGCTTACGGTAACATCGGTAATTGCGTTATCTTCGTGATTATAAATTTCAACTTTACCAAAAGAATTATTTTCGTACCAGGAATACAAAACAGGGAAAACAGGTGCAAGCTCTTTCTGGTCCATTTCGACATTTGTAGAAGAGTTGAACATTTGGGTAACATTAACAGTAACTCCAGGAGACACTGCCGCATTAACAGTCATGAGCGGAGTTTTTCCCAAAGCAAAATGAGTTCCCGAAGCAGTAACATCGGCCGAAACAACAGGATTTATTTTATAAGAAATTCCAAGCTGTGCACCGGCAGAAAGTCCTGCAATGCTTTTGCTTGCCTTTGCGTTATAAGCACCAATGTTTACATTAAAATCAAAACCTACGCGGTCAGAAACATCAAGGTGATAACCTGCTCCAAGTCCGCCGTTTATAATTGCAATTGGGTCAATTCCGGGCATTGCCATTGAAAGATAATCACCCTGAGCAAAAAAGTTCAGATTTTTTACAGGACGATATGTTACCTTTAAGCCGCCGCCAAGACCATATTCCATGCTGTGAGTTTCGCCGAATGGTTTTGTAAAATGAGGGAATAAACTGATTAAAACTTCATTATCGGCGGCAACAGGAGCGGCACAAAGACAAAGGCCTGCTGCAAATGCAACAGTTTTTTTAGAGAACTTCATATTTTTTCTAAGCCGTCTGGCAGCTTTTCCCGACATATTCTCTAACCTTTTATTCCAGTTCAGTTGCTATTTTTTCAAGATTCTTGCGTGCTGTTTCATTATTAGGATCAAGTGCAAGAGCGTTTTCATACCACTTCTTTGCTGCGTTGTACTGCTTTTGGAGCGAGTAAATGTTTCCAAGATTGTTCATGGCAGCAACAGAGCCCATTTTTGCAGAAACTTCATAAATAGGAATTGCTTTTGAATACATGCCTGCGCGAACATAAAGAAGACCAAGCTGATTATACAAAGAAATCGAAACTCCTTCTTTTTTGATTCTTGCCTGAACCTCGGTAATCTGTGGTCCAAATTCCTGATTTATGTATTGTGTAATATCTGTATCAACAAGTGCAACAACTTCTGATTCAACAGGAGATTTTGCATTAGTTTCGCCTGCTGCACTAAAGCCCGATGGAGGATAATTTTGCCAGGCTTCTGAAAGCAGAATAAAATCAAGATTTTCTTCGGCATTAAGAAGTTCGTTAACTCTTGAAATACCTGCGTTCCAGCTGCCAACAAAACCCTGATTAATTTCTTTGATTGAAAGCAGCAGCCATACCTGGTCATCTACAACAAGAACGCGCGACTGGTCATTAAAAAGGCTTAGTGTGCTTGAGGTTGCTTCGCCAAGATTTATTGCAACTATAAAATCATCAGCAAGCGGAATGAAGGCCGTATCAATACCTACAGACTGAAGCATTGACATGTACAAAATTGCAATATCATCCTTGTCACCCGAACGATACGAAAGTGTCTGGTAAGGATACTGAATATAATCAAGAGCTGTAAGGTCAAGATGGAATGTGTTATATGGAGTGTCTGAATTTTCTTCTACAGAAATTCCCATATTGCGCAGGCTTTCATGAACAAACATTGCATACTGCATATTCTTATTCAAACCTGTGCGTGAATAAGAGCGGGCAACGCCTACAATAGATTTTGAAAGCTCCATAATTTCCTGAGAGTTTGAAGAAACAAAGCTTGCAATTACAGCAGGGTCAATCCATCGCATTGAGTTTCTGTTATAAACCGGAACTGTTACAGGAATAACTGCAACACGGCTGTCGCCCAAAAGCTCGTATTCTACAACAACTTCACCGGAAATCTTTCCAGATTCAGAGAAGCGCAGAACCTTATCGGTAAAGTCGGCATAAAGTGGAAGTTCTGCAAAGTCATGCTTGTTTATAACTTTAATATCACCGCAAACCTGTTCTGATGCTGTGTAGCCTTCGGCACGGAAACGAACTGCAACATTACGGATTTCGGCGGCTTCGTTATTTGTAATTGTAATTGTACCAACCGGTTCATTCTTGTAAATTGTATAAAGCAACGGGAAGATGTTGTCATCATACTCTGCTGTTGCATCTACGTTTCCGGAAACTTTCTTTGTGTCAAAAGTAATCTTAACTGAAACGCCTGCTGTAATTCCTGCGGCTCCCGGGTTTCCAAAATAAGTGTTGTACTGGCAGTTGAACCACGAAGCGTTAAGCCCTACACTAACCTTTGTGTTGATTTTAAAACTGATGTCTGTATAAGCGCGGTACCATGGTGCATAATGAGGTTCTGCATTGTTTGTAATTCCAGCGTATGCGCCAAGACCAAGTCCTGCATCAAGTTCAAGACGAGACAAAGGTGAAAAGAATGCGCCTATTTGTGCTCCAACAGGAACAAGAAAAAGATTTGGGTCTACACCTGCTTCAAGATTTTTACCATTGTTTTTTGGAAGAACTATAAAACCAAATTCTGGACCGGCATTTAAAAAGCCAAGAAAGTTTATTCCAACGTCGACAAAGCCACCGCCACCTGCGACCTCATATTTTTTCTGGCCTGAAAGAAACGGGAACATTGCTGTTGGGGTAATTTTTAATGTTATTTCTGTTGCAAATCCACAGGCTGAAATAATCATTGCCAGGATTGCTGCATATATTTTTTTCATACTTTTTTTATAATACTCTCACTTTCTTCTATTATAGCAAATTATCGGCATAATTGCAATAAATTATAACCGTCATTGCGAGCGTAGCGCGGCAATCTACTTTCTACATCTCTCCAGTGCCTGAGTAATGTTTTCAAATATATTCTCTCGTCCCAATTTATCTGCCATGCCTGTTTTTTCGAGCAAAAGATACGGTTGGGTGTGAATTCCGCTTATGACAATTGTAATTCCTTTGCGGTCACAGGCTGCCTTACACTGTTCCAGGGCACGGATTCCACCTGCATCAAGATAAATTGTGTTTCTCATGCGGAGTACCAGATATTTACAGTCTGTTCCGGCGCGTTCTGTTGCAAGTTCAAACTTTCGTACTGTACCAAAAAATAGCGGACCTTCAATTTCGTAAATGAGTGTCTGTGGCGGAATATCAAGATTTTCGGCAGGCTGATCTTTTTTAATACCACCAGTGATAATTTCGCGCTCGTTCTGAACTTCAGAAAGGTCAATCATCTTTTTAATGAAGAAGAAGGCTGCAAAACCAAGTCCAACTTCAATTGCAACAGTAAGATCAACAAATACTGTAATGAGGAAAGTCACTAAAAATACAGTTATGTCTGATTTCTGACCGTGAAGCAGCGAACGGATTGCAGGGAATCCCGCCATATTCCAGGCTACGTTTATAAGTACTGCCGCAAGAGCTGCCATTGGAATGTATGCTGCGTATTTTCCGGCAAAAAGAAGGATAAGCAGGAGTGTTATTGCGTGAATTATGCCTGCGATTGGAGTTTTTCCGCCGTTTTTGATATTTGTAGCTGTTCTGGCAATGGCACCGGTAGCAGGAATGCCTCCAAAAAGCGGGCTTGCAATGTTAGCAACCCCCTGAGCAATGAGTTCTGTGTTGGAATCGTGCTTTGTACCAATCATACCGTCGGCAACTACAGCGCTGAGTAAGGATTCTATGGCTGCAAGAACTGCAATAGAAATTGAAGTTGGGAACAGTGTTGTGATTGTTTTAAGGCTGAGTGAAGGCAGCTGAGGCTTTGGAAGTGTATTTGGAATTACAAAATGAGGGCTTCCGTTGGCAAAAGTTCCGATTGTGTCTGTTTTGAGGCCGGCTGTTTTTTCCAGAATAATGCTTACAACAGTTGCCGCAATAATAACTACAAAGCTTCCCGGGATTTTTTTAATGAATTTTGACCATATAAAGATAAATGCAAGGCAAACTGCAGCCATAATTGTTGAATACCAGTTTACAGTTGCGGCCGATTTTATATAAACAATGATTTTTGGAAGAAAATCGCCTGGCATTTTTGAATATTCTTCGCCAAGGATAGTCATTGGAGTTGTAAAGTCCGGGCGTAGTCCAAAAAAGTCGCCAAGCTGACCTGCTGCAATAGTTACTGCAATACCTGCGGTAAAGCCTGTTACGATTGTATATGGAATAAACTTAACAAGACCGCCCATTTTAAAGGCACCCAGTAAAATAAGTATGATTCCGGCCATCATTGTTGCTGTGGCAAGACCACCAAGTCCATATTGGGCAACAACGCCATAAACAATTACTGCAAAAGCACCGGTTGGTCCGCCAATCTGAACGCGGCTGCCACCAAGTGCCGAAATAAAAAAGCCTGCGATTATTGCTGTAAAAAGGCCTGCAGCTGGGTTCACGCCCGAAGCAATGGCAAAGGCAATAGCAAGTGGAAGAGCAACAATGCCGACAATCACACCGGCAATAAGGTCGCTCACGAAAGTTTTTGTGTTGTAAGATTTTATTGTATTAAGAAGTTCTGGTTTAAACATAATGGAAAGATTATAGTGATTTTAAGGGAGTATGTCATTATAAAAAAGAATTGTCACACGGATTCGATTTTGCTACGCAAAATCAGGGAAAAGTGGATTGCTTCGTCGCTACGCTCCTCGCAATGACGGTCATTGCGAGCGTAGCGAAGCAATCCACTTTTTTAAATGGGGAAAAATCGTAGATTTTTCGAATCCGTGTGACACTATTTTATTCCAAAATTTCGTGTTATAATACATGTATGAACTCTGCCCTTTCTGTTGCCCCGGGACAATTACAAAACATCTTCAAACAATACCTCCCGGATCCGAGTGTGATTTTTGTTTTCTCAACTGATGTTGTTATGAACTCTTGGGTGGACTGGTGTGTTTGTCATGAAGAGGAATCGGGGGTTAGTGCGGTTCCGTTGGAAAGGTTTGTTTCGTGGGATAAGTTTAAGGGGGAATATGTTTCGGCTAGTGAGCCTGGAAAATCTCCTGTGCCGGCCCTGCTCCGTAAGCTTTTTGTTCAGGATTTAATTCGCAGGAATGCACAATCTCCGTTTTTTAAGAAAATCATCAATCCCGATTTTGCCGGAACTGCCGGCTCGTTCACAGACTGGATTTCTAAAATGCTGCCGTCGCTTCAGTTGTGGCACACGCTTATTGCTGAACATCCCGAAATTACGCGCGACGACGAAGATTCTGATTTTGAAATTTTATATAAGGAATATGCTGGATTTTTAGCAGCCAACAATTTTTTTGAACCTGCGTGGACAGTCCCGGATTTTTCGGACAGCGGAAAAAAAATCCTGATTATTTACCCCGAAACTCTTGAAGACTTTGCAGACTACACAGGAGTTTTTGATAAGTGTCCAGCGATTACTCTTGTAACTATGCCTTCAGAAGAACCACCGCATCCAGTCTGCATAAAATACAGCGACTCACGCAAAGAGCTTCGCATGACAATTCTTGCAATCAGAAAGCTGGTGGCGGATGGCAAGGCGGCATGGACAGACATTACCTTAAATGTTCCAGACCTTGAAACTTACCGTCCTTACCTTGAGCGCGAACTAAAAAAATACTGCGTGCCGTTTGTAATCCGTGCGGGCTTTCCTTTAACTTCAAATTGTGCAGGAATTATTTTTAATGAAATTCTTGACTGTTATACATCGGACTTTTCGTATGACAGTGTGCGCGCTCTGCTGCTTGATAATTACATTCCGTGGAAAAAGGAATTTGAAGAAGTAAAAGAAAATCTTATTCGTGAAGGTCAGAGGCTTCGTTGTATCTGCAGCTATAACGAAAACGGCAGCGAGAAAATTGATATCTGGAAAGAAGCGCTTTCAAAAATAAATCATGATGAACGAGAGTACACTTTTTACAGTCAGCTTAAAAAAGACATTACTGCAATCTGCCAGAGCAATACATTTGCTGCAATTCATGTTGCGTGGATGGCTTTTAAAACACGCTATCTTGAAGCTTCGGAATTTTCGCAGACCGCAGATAAAATCATAAGCCGCTGCATTACTGAATTGAACACCCTTATTTCCATTGAAAAAACATACTGTGAACCAATTGGACTTTCTGTTGATTCACCTTACGAATTTTTTATAAATGAGCTTAGCAAAAAAACTTATACTCCGCAAAACAGTGCTGTGGGCATTTCGGTTTATCCGTATAAGCTGGCAGCGGCGGCTGCTTTTAAATATCAGTTTGTGATTGATTCGAGCCAGAATAACCTTGAGCTTCCATTCAAAAGACTTTCGTTCCTTAATGCAGGCAAGCGCAGTTTGCTTAAGTTGGCCGACGAAGATAAAAGATTCAACGCGTCAAAAGCATTTATTAGACTTTATGCAAAATCAGGCGATGACACAATTCCAATGTTTTCCTGCGCCGAAGAAAGCTTTGCGGGATTTGCAATTGCACACACCTATTTAAAAACAACAGACAAAAATCCGATTGAAGAGGAATTGGAAAAAAGTGATTTTGTTCAGGAAGAGAAGTCGTGGTTCCTGAGCCTGTCGAAGGACCACAACCAGATTGCACTCTCTCAGGCCCAGCAGGACCAATTCCTCCGCTGGTACTCCTTCAACAAATCTCGCTACGAAGAACCTGTGCCTTATGAAGTTCCTGACTCTCTCAAAAATAAAATCAACTGGTACCTTGTACAAAACAGAAACAAACACAATCCAAACGCTGCGGCTGACGATGGCAAAATCACAATTTCTCAGTCAGATATGAAAGCCTTTTTCCCCTGCCCGCGCCGATGGATTTTTGACAAAGTACTCAATCTGGAACCAGACAGTCTTTCAACTTCGCTTATCGGCCGTTACGACATGGGAAACATCCATCACAAAATCATGGAGTTGTACGGGCAATATCTTATGAAAAAAGATCAGCCGCTGCCAAAGGTCGTTGACGGCATGCTTGAAAATGAATATGAGCTTATTGGAATAATAAACGGCTTTGCACTTGAAGCAATTCACGACCCGCAGCAGGAATTCAGCAAAAGTCCTCTTACAACAAAAATGCTTGAATCGCAAATTCCTGCAATCACAGAAACTATAATAAACTTTTTACATAGCTTCTGTGAAAAATTTGAAGGCTATTATGTACGTGGCGTAGAAAAATGGTATGGAGCCGCTAGTCAAAACAATGAATGGAATTACACAGGAAAAATTGACTGCATTCTCACTGCCGGAAGCGGACATCCGGAAGACACCGGCTGGACCATTATAGATTACAAAAACAGCGTAAGTTCAATTCCGGCTGCAAAAGATGCGGTTGTTTCTGACGATGGAATATTGGGCGATTTCCAGATGCCAATGTATATAACGCTTATCCGCGAAAATGAAAAAGTCAAAGATATAACTCAGGCAGCATTTTACGCAATCAACACAGACGAAAAAAATTCCAGAGTAATTGTTGGAAACGGGCGTTATTCAAAAACAATGGAAGAATACGAAAGCACAATCAGAACCTTTGAAGAATATGCACAAAACTTTGCTGAATGCGTAGAAGAATCTGATTATCCTTTGACTCAGGTAGATGCTTTTGAAGATTGCGGCGGCTGCTCTTATAAATCAATCTGTCGTTATAATTATACAATTGCAGGGAGGACAAAATGAGCGAGTACAGTTATCTTGACCTTCTTGAAAAAAGACACAAAAAGCTTGATGACAAACAACGAGCAGTCTGCTGTAGAACCGGTAACACAATCGTAGCGGCAGGTGCAGGTTCTGGAAAAACGCAGGTACTTGCTACACGCTTTGCCTGGCTTGTAATGTCGCAGAATATCCGCGCTCCAGAAATCCTGACCTTGACTTTTACAAAAAAAGCAGCCGGGGAAATGTACGAGCGAATCTATCAGACGCTTTCATTCTTTGCAGAAGATCCCGAAACTCCTGCTCTTGAAAAAAAGCGTGCAGCCCTTGCTCTTGAAGAATTTTCTGACACACATATTCAGACACTGGACTCTTACTGTAATTCAATTGTAAAACAGGCAGCCAACCGTTATGGAATCCGTCCCGATTTTAATGCTGGTGGCGGAGACGCGCTTGAAGATATAAAA
This sequence comes from Treponema sp., assembly GCA_017617145.1. The sequence goes on from JAFZWX010000143.1 coordinate 18,400, forward strand.
AAGCTCGCCCTTCCCTATGTTCTGGAAAATAAAAACAGACCGTGCATTCAGCAATATGCCCAGGCCGGAAAGCTTGAAGATTTTGCATATTCTGTACTTGCCGAAGCCGTAAACAAATATACTACGCTTGCAGATGAACCAGATTTTTTTGTTTCTAAGCTTGAGTCGCAAAAGGAATTTTTGTTACAAAGCTGGAACTGGCTCGTCTGTGGAGTTCCATCAGCAGAATATGATGCTGAAATAACACCTCTTAAAGTTCAGATTCCGGAATTATTGCGGTTATACAAAGAAGCTTCATTTGTTTCTCCGGAAACAAAATTTCTTCTTTCCTGTCAGCCGGCTCTTGATTTCCTGGCACAACTTAATACAAATGAACTAACAAGCCTTGATGATTTTAAGGACAAGCTTGAATCTATCATTAAGGGACTTAAACTCATAGGCGACATTGCATTTCCAGGCGGCAAACAAAAGGTAGAAGTTGTTAACCTCAAGGAAGTTCTAAAACCGCTGCGCGACTCATTTGCCAAAACTCTTATTTCTTTGTGTACATATATTCAACAACTCGATGAAACCGCAGATCTTTACAAGATGTTCGATGATTTTTCTGCAATCGTAAATAACTCCAAACGTCAGACAGGCAACCTTACCTTTACCGATATCAGCGAACTTGCACTGAAGATTCTTAAAGAACAGGAAGACCTGCGTGTTCAGGAACAGAACGCCTACGCCAAAATCATGATTGACGAATTTCAGGACAACAATGCAAAGAATAAGGAGCTGCTGTTTTTACTTAATAATGATGAGCAAAAACTTTTCTTCGTAGGCGATGAAAAACAGTCAATTTATAAATTCCGCGGTGCTGATGTTTCGGTTTTCAACAAGCTTAAAACAGAACTTGGTGATGACTGCTTTTTGCAGATGAATTACAACTACCGTTCGAACAACAATCTGCTTACAACCTTCAACCGCATATTCGGCGAAAATGATTTTATTTTTGACAATCAGACCCAGAAACTGTATGAAGCAAAATATTCTGCGCCGGCAATTAAGTTTGATCCTGTTGCACAAAAGGAGCTTCCACCGGCTTCGCTTACAGACATCAAAGACAGATTCCTTTCAATATCAAGACTCGACCCAGATGAAATTGACCCGAAAGTTCACTTTGGAGTAAAAGATCAGCTTGCTATAAATATTGCAAATACAATTCTGTCGTTCAAAAAGCACATGGAAGACAACGGCATAGACTACCCATTTTCAAAGTTTGCAATTCTTGACCGTGGACGAACAGACCGCCGCTACCTTATAAAATGGCTCAACGTTTTTAATATTCCCTACACAATGGATATGAACACGTCCATTTTTTCTGACGGCCCGATTAATGATATTTATAATTTTATTCAGCTTTGTGTTTACCCCGATGACCGCATTTCTTTGGCAGGCTATCTTGCTTCGCCTTTTGCAAACCTGCGAGAAGAAACTGTTGAAGCAATTTTAGCCGGAGACAAAGCAGAAGATATAACTGATGAAGCTGAGCGCAAAAAATATCAGGCTGCAATGGATTTTTATAAAGAGCAGAAGCTTTTGACTTTGAGCCGGCCTCTAACAAAAACGCTTGAACTTTTGTGGAACGACTGCGGCTACCGCTATGAAACAATGTTCAGCTACAGAAAATCTCTTTACGAAGAACAGTTTGACATGCTGTTTGAACTTGCCCGCCAGACCGATTTGAATGACAAAGGAATTGCCTGGTTTGCCGACCAGCTGAGTCAGATTAAAGACAAGGAAATTTCAAGCTTTGGCGACGATGTAGAAATAAATATTGATGAGCTGACCTACCCTATAGAAAAAGGCGATGCCGTAAATATCATGACAATTCACAAAAGCAAGGGACTTCAGTTTGGCTATGTTTTTGTTTACGGCTGTACAAATGTAACAAAGCGTTCAAAGGATTCTCAATTTTTCTTTGATCCGTTTTATGGACTAACAGTTAAGCCTGGCAACGGAACAAAAAATTATTTTTATATGCTTCAGGAAGAACAGGCAGGACTTGAAGAGCTTGCAGAATTCCGCCGACTCATTTATGTTGCAATTACCCGCGCCGAAGATTATGTTCAGATTGTCGGTTCTTGGGGCATGGAGCCAACAGAATCCTGGGAAAAAGAGGATTCTTTGCGACTTATAGAAAAGCTTGATTTTTATTATCTTGGAGAAGATGTAAAAGCTAACAGTCCGTTCAAAAGTTATTTGATTAATCCTGTCAAACGAGAAGAAATGAACGAGCTGCTCCATAACTCAAACTCTTTTGAAGAAGAAAAAAATCATGTTGCGGCCGCAGAAGAATTGTACAAGGCAGAGCCCGCAATAAAATATGAATGGCCCGAATCTAACAGAAAAACTCCATCTTCACTTGAAAAGGATTACGAAGCGCAGAAGGCACAGGACAGTGACAGCGGCCAGATTTTTGATTCGCCGGAAGACACTCTGGGCCCCGCAGATTTTACCGGCATGGATTTTGGTACACTTGTTCACGCATTCTTGGAAGCACAGTCAAACGGTATACCATGCAGCGAGTACACACCTGAAGCAAAGCTTTTGAAAAATCTCCCAGACTCACCGGAGGAATTAAACAGAATTTTGAGCGACTGCCAGAGCATGTGTCAGAGCTTTGCAAACAGCAACTTAGGAAAAGCCCTGGAAGAGTGCAAATCAGCCGGCCGCTTCTACCGCGCAGAATGGGCCTTCCGCATGCTCTTAGACGGCAACATTTTCACCGGTTCAATAGACTTGATTTTTGAAAACCCAGACGGCACCTACACCATAGTAGACTACAAATCAGACAAGGTAATTGATATTGAAAAATACCGCGACCAGCAGGAATGCTACAAAAAAGCAGCAGCCCGCATGCTAAAAATTCCGGCAGAAAAAATTGACTGCTGGCTGTATTTTTTGAGGCACAAAGAAGCAGTAAAACTCTAAAAATTCACTTTTTTTTATAAATTTTCATTTTTTTTCTCAAATTTTTGTAATAAGTGCCAAATTTTTTCCATATTAACTATAGAGAAATTTTTCTCAAGGAGTTTTTATGAATAATAATTATCAACCAAAACCAGTCGACCAGTTGACTTTTACCGATGACGGTATGTTTCAGGCCGTCATGCATGACCCAACCGTCTGCTCCAAAATTGTAGAGCATCTGCTTCATATACAGGTTGATCACATTGATTTTCCTGAGCTCGAAAAAACAATTGCCCCTTACTACACAAGCAAGGGAATTAGAATGGATGTCTATATCAAGGACTCTGACAGGGTTATAGACGTTGAGATGCAGGCCAGGTCCCGCAAAGCTCTTGGTAAACGTACGCGTTATTATCAGAGCATGATAGACATTGATAATCTTATGAAAGGCGATGATTATTCCATGCTAAAGGAAAGTTACATCCTGTTTATCTGCAAAAATGATCCGTTCAAAGATCAAAATGACCTTCATTACGGTTTACCCTGCTACACATTCAGTACAGTTTGTATCGAAAATGCCGCCGTAAATCTTAATGACAAAACAACCAAGGTGGTTTATAATGCAAGTGCATACGAAAAAGAAAAGGATGAATGGATTCGTCGTTTTCTGAGTTACGTATATACAGGCAAAACCGGCGAAGATGACTTTGCAAATTATCTTTCTGCCATGGTAGAAAAGATAAAACAGAATGATGAATTCAGGAGTTTGTATTTATCTATGAATCTACATGATTTTGATATAAGAGAAGAAGCAAAAGAAGAAGGCGCCCAGCAAAAAGCCATCGAAGCCGCCATCAATCTCATCAAAATGAAAATTTTAACTCCGGAACAAATTGCGCAGGCTCAAGGTCTTCCACTGGAAAAAGTCCTTGAACTCCAGCAGCAACTTAAGGAAAAAGAATAACACCCTGTCATTGTCGGGCTTGACCCGACAATCTTTTTCTACCTATGCATAACAGGGCCGACAATACAGTCGCCATTTGCAAAGTGGGCAATTACACAATAGTAACTTTTGGATTCCACACTGTTATTAACACCATTAAGATATTCTTCTGGGACTTTATACACCTTTGGCACTTTTGGAGTTACTTCAAACACGTTTTCAATCCTTCTTCTACACATCATTTTCCATTGATTTGCATTCCATTCCTTGCATTCTTCCATTGTATCTTTTACTGAACACACTGTTACAAGAACTTTGGAATCACCAGAGCAAATTACAACAGAATCTTCCGATGAGCCATTTAGATTCATATAATTATAGTCTCCTGCTGTATCAGTAATTGTTCCAGCATAGTAAACGGCATCTGTGTTCCTATAAATTACTCTATAGAATTTTCCAGAGTCAACCGCTACAGAAATAGTATGATTTGTAGCATTTATATCATTAGCTGCAATTTCCTTAGCTACCCAAAGAGGATATTTGGAATCTGACATACCATCAAATTGGAAAACCTGAAAATCACTAGTTTCATCAGAAGAAAAATATGAAGGATATGTTAATGTTGCCTTGTTACTGCTATAAGTTGGACACTCGGTTAAAATTGCATTTGATTTTCCCCAATTTTTTGTATTACATATTAATGTACCTTCTGTAACATTTCCTTTATTGTCTTCTAATCGGTAGGATATTTCATTTTCACCCCACTTAAATAAATATATTGGCATTTGTCCTTCAAAAGAATTGTTTCCAGCATCTGTCATCTCATAAACGGTGCTTCCACCATTCAACCACATTTTTCCAGATTTTGGGCCCGAACCATAATCAGAAAATGAGAAAACAACATATTGTCTAGATTGATACCAAAGTTGATTATTATAACTAAATGGACCATATTTATCCTTATCAAGTTTAAAAGTTTTTACTGATAAATCGGCAGGTTCCATATCATCAAACTCAGTTCGTTGAGCTATTTTCAAACCGACATACGTATAAACATTTGTAATTCTTGTAACATAAACATACCCTTTCATTGCCGAAACGGTAATTGACTGAGCCTTTCCAGTATACGGATTAGAAAAGAATTTTTTTGTTTCGATTGGAGGTAATTTATAACAAACATATTCACCTTCAACAAATGTGTCTTTTTGCTCAAATTTATAATCCTTATTCTGTGAATCATTTATAATTGTCATGCTATCATAGGAATCCCACACATCTGCTGCAAATTTAATAATTACATCCACATATCCTTTTTTCTCTGATTTTACAATTTCATAGTCTTTAATCTCTGGTATTGGTAAATTAGGCACAGACTCCTGACCATATTCAAACGGGCCTATTAACTCTCCAAGCAAACCATAATAAATATAGTCTTTTGAAGCACTTGCATCATTATCTACATCGATATATGGTTCATTCTTTTCCAGAATAGCAGGCCAATTGTCGTATCCAGTATGATTAGGATCTAAACGAGCAAGATAAACCTTACAATTAGGAAATTTATCCAGATAAACATAACTTGCATTGAATATAATTTTAGAAGAACCATCAGGATACAGACAGATACCTATACATTCAAAAGAATTATCATAAGTCTGTCTAACATGATCTGAGTAAATCTCAGTTACCAAAGGAGGTATAGAAGGATATTTAAAAGTTTTTCTTCCTAAAGGAATATCATCATATAAAGGTATTACTGTAAAGGTTTTTCCAGTTACTGAATCTATATCAAGGACGACAGATCTTTGCTTTGTTTCTGAATTATAATCCGTAAATGGCTCTCTTCGTTTAGTTCCAAACCTATCAATATATTCACAAACAAATTTTACATCCTTCAAAAGGATTCTTTTTTCATTATAATTCCTTGATTCTATTTCAAAATAAGATTGCTTATTTTCATTATCATTAACATCATCTTTAATTACAATTGTCTTTAAATCTGAATTATATTTTGAAAAATCGTAATTGCCTAAAGAACCGTCGGCAGCTTTTGAAAAGACTGTATTTGTTACATTAATTCCATGGTGATAAAAGTCATTATTTTTAGGGGCATATTCATGAAAGTTCCTAGTATCTCCATATTCCATACATAAAACAGCAAAAGACTTTGTTTCAGAAGGATTATCACAGGCATCTTTTATTGTTACAGATAAATCAAAATAGCCTCCTCCTGCAGTTTCAGCTAAAGTTCCCTGTATTCTATATTTAAATAGAAAAGATGTATAACCGTTTTCGCTTATATATTCAACATTATTACTATCTAAGTCATAAGAAGTAGTCACTATATCATAATTACTATAGAAAGCAGTATTTGAAGCAAATTGTCCCCGGTATTTTTCACTAACTTCAATACTTCTGACTCCAGAATCTTTATCGTAATACTTTCCATAAATAAACATAGTAGCAGGGGTCATATTCTGAATACATTGAGCTATTGTCAAATCTGGAGACAATTTATTTAACAGCAACTTTTTACTATCATCTAACTCAGATGCGGTTGCAAGAGTTATTTCATGCCCAGACACAAAAAAGTCTCTTTCATCTGGCGGAGTTTCTTCTGACTCTACGCCAAATCGAACTGTAAAGGTTGAGTTTGAATCCTGGCGGAGTGGGAATTCCTGTTCCCCATTTTTTACAATAATTCTGTCAGACAAAGAAATAGTGATGTCTACAAAAGATGCTTTCAATTCATCTGCAATATAGTTCTTAAGCCTTGCTGCGTTTGGAACAAGCTTTAAAACAGTTTTATCTTCATTCAATTCCGGCGGGAAGAAGTAATCTTTCATATCACCAGGTTTGTCAAAAGTCAGAAGAATATTATCATAATTAATAAGGCTGGCGTCTGCGCTTGTTTCTGAGTCCTCTATAGGAATATTAAAATTGATAACAACCGGTGTATTTGCAAACTGGGCATTTTTTGTATTTGGGGTATAGCTTGTTACATAAGGCAGAGGAAGACATTTTGGTTTGATTAAAACATCGCCTGCAGGTTTTAAAAGTTTTACGGTAATAACATAAATACCTTTTGACTTGTCGCTCTTTTTTTCATTCAAGGTAAACTGAACATAGTCCTGGCGGCTTTCAGCGGCATCGGCAGTAGAAACTGCTTCCAAAGTATCAAAGAACCAGTCGTCCTTGTTCAGGGTAAACTGAATGTCTACTGTGTAACCTACCTTACACTCTACTTCGCCTTCTGAAAGGAAAGATCCCATTGCAGAATCTGACTTTAAATACAATTTGCACGACTGCGCATTCGCATAGGCAATATAATCTTCAATCTGCTTCTTTACCTCGCCTGCATTTAAGAAATTCTTACAGGATGCAAGGAATACTATACAAAGAAACGCCCCACCCAGTATAGTAAAAAGTGATTTAAACTGTTTTGATTTTTTTAAAAGAATGTTGTTCATACTTCTGCTCCGCATTTTATTTTGAAATATGAAAACTATTCTATCACAAACTATATAAGAATGTCATTATCCTTAGGGGAATTCCCCTGTTTTTTTTTAACAACATCAATCCAATTATGATGAAACGGGGGTACAAATGGCAAGTAAAATTGTAGAAGAATACGGTGATGAACGTGCCGTCGAAGCATTACAACAGGGGATTAAACAAGGCATCAAGCAAGGCGCCCAGCAACAACTTAAAGAAAAAAGATAACACTCTGTCATTGTCGGGCTTGACCCGACAATCTTTTTTTACCGGTGCATAACCGGGCTTGCAACACAATCGCCATTTGCAAAGTGAGCTACTACGCAGTAGTATCTTCCTATAGAATTATCACTTTTAAGCCAGTTATTTGTAAATACGGTAGGAGTATTTGCTGAGACCGTAATTATTTTTTCATTTTTTTCACCGTTATATGTCTCTATATCACCCATCATATCCCATTTATCTTCATTCCAGGTCTGGCAGACATCCTTGTAAATAGTATTATCTTTAATACTATAAATACGGACAAGCACCTTAGGGTCGCTTGAACAGATTACAACCGAATCTTTTTTTGTGCCATTTGGGATAACATAATTATTTTTGCCAGCTGCAGTAATAGTTCCGCAGTTGTAAAAATGGCTAAAATAATCAGTAGTGTAATTATATATAACGTTTATATATTCGTAGCCGGAAGCAGTAACTGATAATATGCCGGTACTTGGCACAGGATTGCTTAAATTATAAATTGCTAATGGGGTCTCATCCCATCCGGTAGAACTTTTATATCCGAACACTTTAAGAGAACCTTTTCCATCATCATTGTTAATTCTGTAGGAAGCATATGGAGAATTTACAGTTGCTTTAAAAGTATTACTACTATAACTCACACCAGACAGACAGTCATGAACAAATGTTGTTTTATTCTTTGGATCAAATTCTAAAGTTCCTTCTGTTATATTGCCTGCATTATCTTCTAACTTATATCTAAGAGTATTATTTCCCCAGATTAATCCAGAATCATCAGAAATTTCTATCTGTACCCCATAACATTTATTCTTGACCGTTACTGCGCTCATTACCTTGGCCGAAGTTTTATTATTTACCCAAACCTTACCAGATTTAAAACCAGAACCAAAATCATGGGAAAGGAATTCATAAGCAATTTTGCCTTTATTGGTACAAGCAGTATTGCTATACGATAAAGCACTTGGTTTTATATTATCCAAAGCTTTTATTTCATCCTCAGATAAACCAGATAAAGAAAATTCGTCAGCGCTATTATACGCTTTTGGACTTACAACATCGTTTTTCATTCCTTTACATTCATACGAAAGACTAACATATGAAACAGAATGATATGAAGATTTAAAGAATTTTTCTGACTCTATAGGAACTGTATAACAAACTTTATTATCTTTATCAAAAGTATCAGTACTTCTAAGGGTAATTGTTTTCTTGCTCAAATTATTGTCATACATACATACCAGGACCAGGGTGTCATATTTTTCCCATAAATTAGAAGCCCATTGGAATGTAACATTTATATAACCATCATTACCACGAGACATGGCAAGGCTTGGTTGAGGAGCACCTAGCGCACTTTCGTTAGCTTGTGTTTTTGAATAAGGTCCCAGAAGTTCGGCCACCAGACCTCTGTCAAACCAGGTACTTACAGGGTCAAACCCGGAATCCAACTCGGTCCAAAGAGTCTGATCTGCATTCTGCCCAGTATAGTTGCGAACCGGGTCATAATTTTTTGTATTTGAATTAAAACTATATTTTTTTGTAGCAAACTCCTGTCCTGGACTATCAGCATTCTTTTTCAATTTTCTTCTTAACTTTGCATAAATAAAATAGCAGGTACAATCATCAGGTATGTTGCTCTTAGTAAGTGAACCGCCTTCGCTTAAGAATACAAGCTTACACGAACCATCGGGATACTTGCATAAAGCAATTCTATGATATGTATTATTCGTAGAACTATCATCTGGTTCTGCAATACTAAAAGCTGATGTTCTAATTGTATAAAGTAACGGCACATCAGGGAAAATAAAATTCTGCCTTCCTATAGGACTGCCATTATACATTGGAATTATATCAAAAGACTTTCCGGCTACTGTATCTACATCAAGCACCAGAGTTCTTTCCATTGTTGTTGAATTATAAGCTGTAAAAAGTTCTCTTCGTTTAGTACCTCTACGATCTATATATTCACAAACATAATCTACATCATTAGCAGAAATTATATACCCCTGCTTATTAGCGACTTCATTTGTAATATCATTCGGGCTTACGTTATCATATAATAAAAACACCGAAGGTCTTTCTTCATCTTTAATTCTTATGGTTTTGATATCTGAATTATATTTTGCAAAATCATAGGTACCAGTTTTTCCTGATACCTTAGAGAAAGGCGCATTACATACATCAAAAGGAGTTATCTTTATATTTCCTGATGTATCTGCAAGATATTGGTTAGTAGCTTTATCCCATGCAGTATATAAAAAATCGGCATATTCCATGCTTAATACACCAATTCTTTTTGATTTCCAAGTGTTACCACAAAGATCTTTTACTGAAACAGTCAGTGAATAAAGGCCTGCCGTTGGAGAAGAGCTTAATGTATCCTGCAAAGTATACTTTATTACAAACGAAGTATATCCTGTTCCATCTTCATAATAAGAAACACAAGCATTATTTTCTTTTATCGAATAGGATGTTGTGTAATTTGGTTTTACAAGAGGCCAGGAATTAGAATCTGGATGCTCAAGTAATTCTGTTACTTCTATTACAGCTACTCCAGAATCCTGATCATAAAATTTTCCGTAAATATATAAAGTAGAAGGTGCCAGAAGATCTTTTGTTTGTCCATCAGACCAATAACCCGACTCTTTCTCTTTATATTTGTCTTCTTCATCAACAGAAGCAGCAGAAGACAGCGTAATCTCTTTTTTTGTTATAAAAAAATCTGATTTGACAGGAGGATTCGTTTCTGTTTCAGAATTATATCTTATTACAAAATTAGAAATTGTTCCTGATTTAAGAGAAAAACTAATTCCTTCCTGTTCAATAGTTATATTTAAAAGAGAAACATTTATTTCAAGGAAAGATGGGGTCTTTTCGGCAACAAACTGTTTTAATAATTCACTCTTAGGGGTCAAAGTAAGAACTGTTTTTTGGCTGTTAAATTCAGGAGGATAAAAATAGTCCTTCATATCACCATTAAAAGAATCGTTGTAGAATGAATAATCAACATTTGTAGCAGTAAGCTTAATATTATCATAATTAAAAATACTGTCTGCCTGCGATACCGTTTCGTCTTCAACAGGAACACTAAAAGTTATAACAATAGGAGTGTTAGCATATTGTGTTCTGGTTCCTGAAGGGCTGTAAGTTTTAATACATGGTATTTCAAGACATTTTGGTCTAATCAGAATATCATCTGCAGCCTTAAGAAGTTTTACTGTTATTACATAAACACCTCTTTCAAGGTCGCTTTTATTTTCATTAAGTGTGTACTCTACAAAATCTGCGCGGCTTTGAGTTTCGTCAGTTGAAGAAACAGCTTCAAGTGAAACAAAATACCAGTCATCTTTTTTTAAAGTAAACTGAAGGTCCGTTGTGTAGCCAACTTTACAATTGACTTCATTACCAGAAAGGAACGAACCCATTGCAGCGTCTGACTTAAGATACAACTTGCAGCTTTTTGCATTCGCATACGCAATTGCATCTTCAATTTCTTTTTTGACTTCGGAAGCTTTAAGGAAGTTGTTACAAGAAGTAAGCCCGCTTAGCGCGACAAGCCCCCCCCCTAACAAAAGTATAGTAGTAAATAAACGCGAACGAGTTTTATTTTTCATATAAACCTCACAGACTTGGTATATTATTAAAATTATTACATATAATATCTGATTAGTCTACAAAATAGTTTTTAAAATAATTACCTTGACTTTGAAGTTACTTCAAAGTCTACTTCAAAGTACTTTGAAGTAAAAAAGATTAATGATACTATTTGATGTTACAAATCAGGAGCTGGTGCACCTGGTGTAGTTTTCCAAGCTAAAATACGTTTTGCACATTCATCTTTTGGTAAACGCATATTTATTTGCATAAGATTATCAAGTAAAAGTGCAGCTTTCTTTTCAGAGATAATCCCATATTCAATAAGATTATCAAATACATAAAGAATGCCAGAAACTTTTACATTATCTTTTTCTGCTGATTTTCGGAGTTTTCCATCGCCAGTTAGCAACCTGCCATTAGTCTGTTTTGCATAATACCAGACAGAACAATCTGTTAAAGAAGCATTATTAGTATTACTGGCAAAAAGATTTGCTATAGACGAAAGTTCATTGGGATTAAACTTAACTATATCTAGTTTTTTAGATTTTATAAAAGTGTCTATTATCTTTTGCTGAGCCGGTTGAACAATTTCATCAATTACAAAATCTGTAGTGCAGATATAACAAGGCAACGAGAAAAAATCATTTAGCATATTCAGAGTTAATAAATCGAGGAGAATATTTGTATCGCTGATAACTATTTTCTCTGTTATCATACAGGCATTAAGTCTCCACGCACCTGCTCAACGCTTGTATGAAGTAAACTTGCGGCTTTAGAAATTGTAATCAGTTCATTACTTAATGCATTATAAACAAGACGATTAAAGCGGTTAGACTCTTCCTGTGGGTAATGAGACTGCTCAATTCTTTCTTTGAAGGCGGAGTTTCTGTTCTTTTGAATGCAATAAGATTTGTAACGTGGTTCAGAAATAATTCCACAGGTTTTTGCTTTATACATTAAAGCGTCACAGGAAATACCAAAATGAATCTGAACAGCCTTGAGTTCCGGGTAAGTAATCTCACGACGAGAATTGCCAATAATACGTCTGAACATAGATTCTAGAATTAGCATTTCGTTTGCAAAAAGATTACAAAAAGCCTCTTCATCTTTTTCAGAAACAGACTCGTCAAAATTAAGGATAAGATGTCCAAGTTCATGAAGAGCAGTAAAGCGTTTGCGCTCAGATGAAAAAGTTTTGTTCAGAACAATAACAGGGTATACATCATTTACCATGGAACTCAAACCATCAAAAGAATCCGGAGCATTAATTTCAATAACCTTAATACCATGTTCTTCCAGAAGGTCAATTACATTTATAATTCCATCGCTTCCAATATTCCAGAAATCACGAAGTTTCAGAGCAGCCTCTTTTACCTGAGCTACAGAAGAAACCGGTTTTTTGAAGGGAGAAACAAATTTAACACAAGCATTACAGATCTCTTCGATAGTGATGTAGCGCTCAAACATATCTGAAATATTCTGCTTAATGCTTTCTTCCTGTTTTACTGCAAGTTTGCTTTTGTGTTTTCTAAACTTAACAGATTCAATCTGCATGGTAAAAGGTCGAAAGAAATAATCTACCGGCTGTCCCAAAGCTTTAGAAAGAGAAATAAGAACAGTACTGCTAGGCGCAAGCTGACATTTTTCATATTTAGAAATGGCCATTTTAGAAAGACTGTTTCCCATGGCAGAAACAAGTTCATCCATAGAATAACCTTTCATAACACGAGCATTTTTTAGTCGCTGTGCAAAAACTTCATTCTGAGTCATATAGTTCTCCTTGTTTACAAATATAATATAATTATGACATTTTGTAAACAAGGAAAATCTTTCTTCTGGAAGCTAGCAGATTTAGCCAACGCAAAGGTTTATTTTACAAAAACCTGACTTGGAACTGCATAGCCATTGGCAAAATAAACAACGGCACAATAACAGTTTCCTTCGGATATATATACATCATCAAATGTGTACATTTTTGGAGAAGAAGTTGAGCTAAAAGAAACCATCTTTGAATCTCTACACTTATCAGACAGTATATTCCACTCAGCTGCTGACCATTTTTTACATTCGTCAAATGATTGCTTTGTTTCGAATATTCGAACAAGAACATTTGCTTTGCTTGAAATTACTATAGAGGTTGTTGACATACCGTTTAGACTCACATAATTGTATTCAGAATTACCAGAATCAATAGTTGCCGCATATAAAACTGAGTCATAAATTGAAGTTGGATTAAACCTTCCAAAGGCCCTGTAAAAATTTCCAGAGTCAACAGAAACAGTAGTACTTGAAGTAGGATTTGCAATAGTTTTGATCAACTCCCATTTTTTATAAGTAAAATCATATTTAAAAACTTGCAAAGAACCATTAATACTGTTGCTATTTACAGATAAGGTAGAGTCTGAACATGTAAAGCTGCCAAAACCCCATGAGTAAGCAGCTGGATTTATAGTCAGATTACCATTTGTTACATTACCTTTTTTATCTTTAAGGTTATAACTTATGGTATTCTTTGAATAATTAAAACTTTTAAATGGGATCTCTATCTTAAAAGTGTTTTGTTTAGTTGAATCTTCCTGCATATAGTCATAGAAAACTCCATTTATATAGATTTCCCCTGATTCTGGACCTGAGCCATTATCATAAAAAGAATAGACAACCTTTCCATCACTTGTCATTCCTTCAGTACATTCCAGAATATTTGGTTTTATATCATCAAACTCCAGTAATTGGGCTGCAGTTAATTGGATTGTAAGATCATCTCCAGTACTGCTTCTTACTTTATTTTTTAATCCGGTCAGCTTTATTTTAGCAGAAGAGATTTTTCCCTTATCATAAAAATACATCGATTCGTCTAATGATAATGTACAATAAACTTTATTATTATTAATCTGTGTATCATTACTATTGATTCTTTTCGTTTCTTTTTTGTCATTGCCTTTATAACAATCAATAAGGATTTCATCATAATTACTCCACAAATCTGCAGGAAACTTAAGGGTAGCATCAAGAAAACCTTTTTTAGATTTACTTATCACCGGCAGCTCTGAAACTGGTGCTGAAATATTCGAAACAGCAGTCTGATTTTGAACAAAAGGACCTATTACTTCACCATACAAAGAATCTTTGGATTTATAACCAACATAGTAAGAATATCCGCTTGCAAGACTTACTGAATCAGAATTCGTATCAGAAAAGGAATATGATCCATCTGAGCTTTTCTGTATTTTAAAATATCCGCTAACCGTACTATCTGAATATATATTCACACTATTTGTATTAATCGAACTAAGTTGTACTTCTGATGGGAAACTATATTTTTTTCGACCAATAACAGCACCTTGATATTCGGCAACTATAGAAAACGAAACATTGTTTACTTTATCAATAGGAAGATCATAATACCTTTCCATTACAGTTTCATCATAATCAGAAAAAGTTTTTTTTATTATTTCACCATTTTTATCATATTCACAATAAAATACAATATCTTTGCAGGAATATTTATGAGTACGAATGAAAGATAATTCTATTAGAACAGGATGCTCTTTATTCTCATCTTTTATTCGTATTCTTTTTATATCAGAATTATATTTGCTGAAATCATAAGAACCAGAATTTTCATTAGCTTTAGAAAAAGGTGTATTATATACCGAAAAAGCATTCCCGTTTTGTTTTTCTACATATTGATATGAAGAATTTTTTTGTTCCCATATTTGATACCAGTTAAATTGATAATTATCCAGATTAATTACATAAAGGACTTTTTGTTCTGCAGAATTTCCACAAGCATCTTTTACAGTAATACCCAAAGAAAATTCACCATCACCCGGTTCTTCTTTAAGAAGTTCCTGCAATGAATATTGTAATATAAAAGAAGTATAACCATTCTCATCACTTTCACATTCAATATTTTTTGATTCAGTAGTGTATGTAGTTTTTATTTCAGTCGCATTTTTGCTTGAACCACTTGTTGCTGAATAAATATGTTTTTCATCAATTTCTATACTCTTGACTCCAGAATCCTTATCATAATATTTACCATAAATATAGATTGTTGCAGGAATTATATTACGTACAAGCTCATCATCATCTAACAATTTTTCCTTTTTATCTAATATTAATTTTTGTTCATCACTAACCGTCGAAACATCGGAAAGTTTTATAGGTTCTTTTGTTACAAAAAAGGCTTTACATTCCGGTTCTGTCAATTCAATATTTGCACTGTAACGAACAGTAAAATTAGAATCCTTCTTCAAAGGTAATAAATAATCTCCAACCTGAACAGTAATAACTTCTGAAAAAGAAATTCTCAAATCAACATAATCAATATTTTCCTCAATAATAAACTGCTTAAGTTCAGACGCTTTTGGTTTAATAGTCAGGACAGTTTTATCATTATTAAATTTTGGAGCATCGAAAAACTCTGTCATTGGTTTTTCATTTCCAAGTGAATCTGTATACACCAGAGAAATATTCGGGTAATTAAACAAAGTGTTTTCGTATGTAGTATTAATGGCTTCAACAGGAATATTAAAAGTAATGACGATTGGAATATTTGCAAACTGAGTAGATTTAGCAGAAGGAGAAAAATCTGTTACACCAGGCAATTCTAGACAAACAGGCCTGATCAAAATATCACTCGCAGCCTTAAGCAGCTTTACCTTTACAATGTAAATGCCTTTTTCAAGGTCGCTGGCTTTTTCGTCTAAAGTGAATTCTACAAAATCTTCGCGGGTTTGAGTTTCGTCGGTAGAAACAGCTTCGAGCGAAACAAAATAATAATCATTTTTTTTGAGCGAAAACTGCAGGTCTGTTGAATAGCCAACCTTGCATTCTTTTTCGCTTCCGGCAAGGAACGAACCCATAGCAGGATCCGGCTTAAGATACAATTTGCAGCTTTGTGCATTTGCGTAGGCAATAGAATCTTGAATTTCCTGCGCTACATTTGCAGAATTAAGAAAGTTTTTACAAGAGGTGAGTCCGCTTAAAGCGACAAGCCCCCCCCCCTAACAAAAGTATAGTAGTAATTAAAAAGGATTTATTATTGAGTTTCATATGCTCATCCTCCGTTGATACGAAATAAAATTATTACACATTGTAAGTTTTTAGTCTAGTTAGCGAAAAGCCTACAACAACCCCATCACCCATTCACCAAGCGCAACAAACGACGGAATTGTAAGTATACAGAACAGGCTTGTAATTGTAACTATAAGGCTTGCAAAAGATTTGTCGTGGTCAAAAACTACGGCAAGTCCAGGGATTGTTGTGGCAACCGGGCACATGGAACAGATGTAAATTGCAAAGAGCATCATTTTTATATCTGCCATGTTTGCAAAGATTTTGTAGGCTACAAGAATTACTATAAGATTACAAATTGAAGCAACAACAAGGCGGAATAAGGTTGTTTTAATAACACGCGCAATGTAAGAGCGGTCAAACTCAAAGCGGGCAAAAAGAATTCCAAGCAAAAGCATTGCCATTGGGGTGTTTATATCGGCAATCATGACGATTGGTTTTTGAATGAGCTCTGGCAGCTTGAACGGCAGACAGAAAAGTACAAGGCCAATTGTTACTGCAATTATATTCGGGTTTGTGATGATTTTTTTAATGTTTGTGGTACCGCTAACCTGGTAGTAGCCGTAGGTCCAGATAAGCACATTAAAAATAATGAGGTAGCCCATGAGGTAAAAAACACCTTCATCTCCAAAAACGCCGCGAATAAGCGGGATTCCTACAAAGCCGCAGTTTGTAAAGGCAACGGCAATTCGGTCTATTTTTTCTTTGGACGAAAGGATTCCAAGCAGAATCATTATGCCGTGCATTACAAGTGCAATAAACGCTGCAAACCAAAGCTGGCGGAATTTTAGCCAGGTAAATTCCATATTAAAGCTGTTGAGTACTAAAAACGGATTAATAAAATAAAGCAGCAGGCGGCTCATGAACTTTTGCTGTTCGTCGGTTACCTTTACAATGCGGGCAAAAATATAACCTGCCACAGTGATGATTGTCATTATTGTAAGTTGTTTTAGAACCAGTAAATACATTTTATTTTCCTATTGCGGCAAAAAGCGCAGTAAATAATCCAAGTGAAACTGCCATCATTATGAGCCCCGCAATTAAAACGCCAAGCATTACGGCAATTATTGTGTCTTTGAATTTCATATCTAAAAGGCTGGCTCCAAGAGTTCCTGTCCACGCTCCTGTTCCCGGTAGCGGAATTGCAACAAAAAGCATGAGTGCAACAAAAATTCCTCGTCCTGCTTTTTCCTGCATTTTTTCACCGGCGGCAGCGCCTTTTACCAGAAAGAACTGACAGATTTTTCCAATACCTTTTTTGTCCTGCCCCCACTCCAGAAAACGTCTTGCAAAAAGATAAATGATTGGAACCGGAAGCATGTTGCCTATGATACAAACAATGTAAGAAGAAACAATCGGCATTTGAAGCGCCTGAGAAACAGGAATGGCACCACGAAGTTCAATAAGCGGCACCATCGAAATAAAGAAAATCCAAAGATAATTTTTGAACATGCTGTCATTATACCGAAAAAGCAGGGCTTGGGCAAATTGACAATCCTTATGAATATGCTAAACTTAATTTATGCACACCTGGGTAAGCGATTATTATAAAAATCTCTTTGGAACGAAAGTTTACAAGCTTAGTTTTGATGCGGGCTGCACCTGCCCTAACCGCGATGGAACGAAAGGAACGCGCGGATGTATTTTTTGCAGTGAGCAGGGTTCGGGGGAATTTTCTGTACCGTTTGAGGATTTTAAGATTCCAAAACGATTCAAAGGGGCAGACACTTTTATTGCTTACTTTCAGAATTATACGAATACTTACGGTGACCTGAACGAACTTTCTAAAAAATGGCATAAGGCACTTTCTTACGACTGCATAAAAGGACTCGCAGTTGCTACCCGCCCGGACTGTGTTGGGGATGATGTTTTAAAGGAACTGGTTCGGATCAGTGAAAAGCATTTTGTACAACTGGAGCTTGGACTTCAAACTACAAACGAAAAATCTGCAGAATACATAAGACGAGGTTTTTCAAATGCAGATTATTTTGATGCAGTAGCGCGGATCCATAAGCAGGTACCGGGCATTCATGTTGTTACTCACATAATTTTCGGGCTCCCCGGAGAAACCCAAGAGGATATGATGAACACAGTAAGGGCAGCAGTTGAAGCAGACACTGATGGCATTAAAATAACTTGTCTTTATGTGCTGCAAGGTACGGATCTGGCAGTTGAATATGAACAGAAAAAATTTGAAGTGCTGCAGATGGATGAATATTTTGCGTTGCTGCGAAAAGCACTCTCTCTTATTCCCGACTCCGTGATAATTCATCGTTTGACAGGCGACCCGCCAAAAGCCACTCTTATTGCTCCAAAATGGACCGAAGATAAAAAGCGGGTGATGGATGCTGTAAAAAAGTTGTCATTACTGAACACAAAGTCTGTGGTCCCTGAGCCGAAGTGGGGTCCCTGAGGCTCTCGAAGGGCCGAATTAGAATACATTCTCCACAGCCTTCATATACTTCTCCCCTCTGTCAAATTCATTATTAAACATTCCAAATGAAGTTGCTCCCGGTGAAAAAACTACGATATCTGATTTTATGTCGCCACTCAACAACTTGTCTTTTAGTGCGTCGAGCATTTCGTCAAGACTGTTGTATGGTCCGTTGTATTTTGTTCCGGCTTTGTCCAGTGCCGGGATTATTTTGTCTGTTGCAGTTCCTGCAAGAAGATAAATTGCAGCCGGTGTAATGGCGTTTTTATTTGTGCCGTCCAGAACTTCTGTAAGCTTATTCAGTTCCAGCCCTTTTTCAGTTCCGCCAGTCAGAAGAATTACAGGTTTGCCAAATGCCTGTGTAGCGGCAGCAGCGGCCTCTGGTACAGTTGCAGCAGAATCATTGTAAAATTTGTAACAGTTCCATTCGTGGAAAAACTGAAGCCGGTGAGCAATGCCAGGCCAGGTTTGAAGAATTTCTTTAGCACGCTGTTTTGGTACTCCCATAAGCTGGAGCACTGTTGCAGCATTCTGTGCGTTTAGCTTCATATGTTCGCCCGGAACAAGCAGCTTGTCAAAATCAACTGTGTACTGATTTTTTGTGTTGTAGCGGATTACCGTAGCGCGTGATTCTTTTGCAAAAAGATCGCCCCAGGTTCCGCCGCAGGCAGGCCCGGTACCTGGTTCATCTTGTCCTGCATCAAATATAGAATAGTTTCCTGCGTCCTGATCTGCATAAATCAAACGCTTATCGGCAACATAATCTTCCATATTGCCGTACCAGTTCTGGTGGTCCGGAACAATTTTTGTTATTACTGCAATGTGAGGTTTAAGAACACCGCGTCCACGAAGGTCTGCAAGCTGCCACGAAGAAAACTCAATTACAACCGGTGTGTCGGAATTAACCTTGTCAAAAAAAGTGAGAGGGCTGACTGTAATGTTCCCGCCAAGGAATGCTGCAAAGCCAGCCTCTTGTAAGCCGTAGTAAATTGCACTTACTGTAGAAGATTTTCCTTTGCTGCCGGTTACTGCAATTATAGGGCAGTCTGTAAAACGCAAGAAAATACTAAGGTCTGTTTCAATTGCTTTTGCAGCTGCAAGATATTTATTTCCTTCATATTTTACACCGGGATTTTTTATAACGCAGTCGGCATTTTCAAAATCGGCAAGGTCGTGTGCACCAAGATGGTATGTCAGGCGTGAATGGTCAAGAGTTGTATCGGAGTTCAAGCGTTCCAAAGTAGGGGCAAGCTGTTCGGCAGTTTTCATGTCGGTAACTGTAACAAAGGCACCTTTATTTAAGAAAAAGCGTGCAGCAGCCTCGCCACCACCGTTGAGTCCAAGCCCCATGATTGTTATTTTTTTGCCTGCAATGTCTGCGATAGATTTGAACGGGCAGGTAGAAGAGTATGTATGAAAAGTCATAGCTTGAGCTCCTTCTTAAGAAAGATTATCGGGTCAAGCCCGATAATGACATGTGTCATTGCCGGGCTTGACCCGGCAATCTAATAAAAAAAGGTCTCCCTCACGGAAGACCTTTATGCCGGGAACCAGAATCGAACTGGCACGTCGGTTGCCCGACACAGGATTTTAAGTCCTGGGCGTCTACCAATTCCGCCATCCCGGCAACAAGTTCATATTATCGTAATTTAAGGGGTTTTTCAAGATGGGTTTTTTCGCACTATCTGAAGTTCAGCGCACTAACAATTGCGGCAACACCGGCGCGGCCTACATTGGAGCTCTTGCCTACGCCCCAGGCTGTTGTGCCGTCTTCTTTGGTAATCTGAACATAAGAAATAGCGTGTGTGTCTGAACCGGAACCAATAGAATGTTCACTGAATGATGTAATATTAAAGACTGGTGCCGAAGTACGCTTCATAATATTTACAAAGGCATCCAAAGGTCCGTTTCCGTTTGCGGTAATAACGTAGCGTTTTCCTTCCCATTCAATTGTGGCAGTCTGTGCTACGTGTTCAATGCCTTCGCCACCACGCTCGCCTTCAACATGCTTTTCGGTAATTTCAAATACATTAAGCGGAGATTTTGTTTTAAGCCACTTTTCTTCAAACAGCGAATAGATTTCGGCAGAAGAAAGTTCTCGCTGAAGTTCATCGGCTTTGGCCTTAACAATTGAACCAATAACAGGATGCATTGCCTTTGGCGGTACAATTCCAAATTCGTGTTCCAGAATATAAACAGCTCCACCCTTTCCGCTCTGACTGTTTATGCGGATAATTCCTTCGTATTCATAACCAATATCATGAGGGTCAATAGGAATATAAGGAACATCCCAGCGGGCATTTGGCTCAAGCTTGGTGCGGGCTTCAATTGCTTTACGGATTGCGTCCTGGTGACTTCCGCTGAAGGCTGTATATACAAGCTCACCTGCATAAGGCTGGCGCGGATGAATTGGCATATCGGTAAGGCGTTCATAAACACCGGCAATTTCTTCAAGGTTCGAAAAATCAAGTCCAGGGTCAATTCCCTGTGTGTAAAGGTTCAGGGCAGCAGTTACAAGATCCATGTTTCCGGTACGTTCGCCGTTTCCAAAAAGACAGCCTTCTACTCGTTCGGCACCTGCAAGCAACCCAAGCTCACAGTGGGCAATTCCTTCGCCACGGTCGTTGTGATTATGAAGTGAAATTATGCAGCTGTCTCTATCGCCGATATTTTTGCAAAAATATTCAATCTGATCTGCAAACTGATTAGGCATATTACATTCAACAGTCGACGGCAGATTAAGAATAACCTTGTTTTGTGGCGTTGCTTCCCACTCTTCCATAATTGCGCGACAGTTTTCCAAAGAAAAATCCATTTCGGTTTCGGTAAAATTTTCCGGGGAATATTCAAACAAAATATTTGTGCCGTCACTCTTCAAGCTTTCAATGTTTTTCTTTATGCAGCGAACACCACTAACCGCAAGGTCAATCATTTCCTGCTGCGACTTCCCAAAATTATATTTTCGCTGAGCCGGAGAAGTTGCGTTGTACAAATGAATAATCACATTTTTTGCACCACGCACACTTTCTATAGTTTTCTGCACAAACTGGTCGCGGGCCTGGGTAAGAACCTGGATCCACACATCATCGGGAATTAAATTTTCATCAATAAGGCGGCGCACAAAATCATATTCGGTTTTGTTTGCAGAAGGAAATCCAACTTCAATCTGCTTAAAACCAATTGCAACAAGCATTTTGAAAAATTCAATTTTGGCATCAATGCCCATTGGGTTTATGAGCGCCTGATTTCCGTCACGCAAATCAACGGAGCACCACACAGGAGCAGAGTCTAACCTTTTAGATGGCCAGGTTCTGTCGGGAAGAGAGATGCCTTCGAACTGTTGGTACTTTCCGTTGTAGGTCTTCATTATTTATTTTCGCACAAGCCTTTGAACAATTCTTTGATTTCGGCAGTAAAGTCTGCTGTATCTTTGCGTAGTCCTGTAAGGAACGAGTTGTCCTGCAAAGGTCCTATTACTGCATCCATTTCTTTTTTGTTGCGGTAAGTCATGTTGCGGTAGTAGTCGGTGTAATCCTTTTCGCGAGAACCAAAGGCTGCATTGTAAATATCGTAAGCACAAACTGTAACATCATCAGAAATGTTGCGGTACAGATCAAAGGTAAAGTCTTCGATTGGTCTGGTGTAAAGTTTTTCCAAAAGATAAAGTGCATAGCGAACCTTGTACTTCTCGTATTCAGTCTGACACTCATTATAGTAAGCATGTACAGCTTCCCAGTCATCAATTGAACCGTCTTTGATTTTTGCAAAAAGCTCCTGAACCTTCTGGCTTGGAATAATCTGGCCACCAACACATTCCCATTCTGTAAAAAGAGGAAGCTCGCGAATCTGCTTAATAAGTTCAACTGTAAGATATTCGCCGCCAACAGACTTGCAGTATTCCATAAGAGAACGGGTTGCAAAATATTTCACAATCTTGCGGTACATCTTGTAGGCTTGAACAGGCTTGTGAATTGTTGCTCCAAACTTCTTCTGGCAGATTGGATCATCAAGTACAAAATCGGCCTCGGGATTCTGATGCAGATAATCCTTTGCTTTTTTATAAATTGTTGCCTGGTCGGTTGCTCCTTCCATTGCATCGTTCTTTGTTCTAAGAAGATACTGCGAAGTAAGATTTATAATCCTGTCAAGCGCGCTCATAATTTCCTGCATTGTATCCGGCGCAAACGGATCTGTTTCAATGTTCTGAACTTTGATTGCACGCTTATCACGCTTTTTAAATTTATTGTTATTGCGGGTGATAGCAAACATATCGTACATAAACCAGAAAGCAGGAACAATTCTGATTGCCTGATTTCCGTTAAGGCCTGGAGAAACAAGCGCAAACGGATACGGAATATCAAGTTCGTTCTGATAGCTTCCTTTTGAAACAAGAACAAACGAAGCAAAGCGGCTGTTATGTTTAAAGTCAGAACACAAGCCCGGCCAGAAGCCGCGTTTTGCAAAAATTTCTCCGTCGGGACTTCGGCTGTTGTGGTTACTTCCGATTGTTGCACCAGAAGCAATATTTGACTGTCCCATAATTGTTGTAGCAATAAGGAATGAAGAGTTATGATGCTGCTCGTGGAATGGGAATACAAGGTTGTTCAAAACTTCACAGCATGAAATTGTAGAGTTATCGCCAAGTACAGAGTTCAGAACACGGGCGCCATATTTTACCTGACAGTTGCGGCCAATTACAAAGCGGACTGCAATTGCCTGATAGAACGCGCGGCTTCCGTAACCAAAAATTCCGTTTACCATTTCTACACCTTCACCAATCTGACTTGGTTCTTCCGGTGAAGAAAGAATAGAAACATTCTTAAGCTTGAAGGCACCTTTAATGTAAGCGCACTTTCCGATTTTTGCGTCTTTGATAATGCTGCAGTTTTTAATTACAGAATCATCATCAATAAAGCCGTAGGTGTTCAGTTTTTTGTCGTTGCCCTTTTCGGTGAGTTCAACAAATCGGTTCAAAAGTTCAGGGTCGTCGCGGTAATGAGACCAGATGTAGGCGTCGGCAGGAATCATGCTTTCAAAAGGAAGAACGCTTCGTCCGTCGTTTTCGTTTGCAACACCAATCCAGATTCTGTTATCTTCGGGCTCGCCTTCTTTTAAGATACCGTTTCCAAACTTAGAGTGATTTGTACAGCAAAGCTCATTGATATTAAAAAGAATTACGCGGTTTGCAATTCGGTAGTTGTCAAAATAAGAAACATTGCGGACAACAACATCATCGCCGGTCACAATATTATTAAGGCGTGAACGACGGATACCACAAGTGAGTTTAAGGTCATTGTAAACAAGATTTACCTTGCGAAGTTTTCCTAATATGATAAAGCCAGAAAAGAATGAAAGGTGAATAAGCGTTGGATCAAAATTGCCGTCGCCGTCTTCAACATAAAAGTTTTCCCAGGTAGGGTCATCGTTATGATTGAGATTCTTTTCCAAAATCTCAATTTCGTTTTTGTTTAAGTGACGCTTCCCCTTCAAGAGTTCCTGAGGAATAGTCATTTCGTTCTGTTTTTCATCAAATTCTTCGACTTTAACCATAATGTTATAATTTTACAGTATTTTTAGAAAAAAATATAGAGATTTAATACTAATTAGAATATACTAGAAATATGAAAAAGTTTTTTTCGCTGATTCTTTTTTCAATATTTCTTTTCACGCTGCACGCCATCCCCTATGACAACATAAATGAATATACTTTAGAAAACGGCTTGACGGTTTTTGTGCTGGAAGATACTTCTACTCCGCTCATCAGGATTGAATATACGGCGCGGGCGGGGTTTTCGAATCAGACTAAAGAAACTTCGGGATTTTTTAAGCTTTACACAAGGATTTTTGAAGCAGCAAGCCCGCTTGAATTTGAGACAGCCGAATGTAATGCCGATTCTTCGCGATATGTTATAACTGTTGTACCATCAGAGCTCAATAAAACTATGACTTTGCTTGCACAAAATGCCTTTGCACTTTCATATTCCGATGATATTTTGAAAAGCCAGCTAAACACGCTTAAAAATGAAGTTTCTGAAGAAGCTTCTTCTGCCGGTGGATTTATTAATGCGGCAATTGATTCGCGTGTTTTTTCTGCGGCTCCATGGAAGCATGATTCCGGTGTTTACCCATCTCTTTTTAAAAAAACCACAGTTGAGCAGGCACGAAATACACTGCGTACAATTTCGGAACGCTACTACACTCCTCAAAACAGTGCAGTTTTTATTAGCGGAAATGTTAATGCACAGACTATCCTTTCGCTAGTTGGACAAACTTTTGGATATTATTATTCTTCGTATTCTGTTCCTTATAAAATGAATATGGCTTCTGCCAAAAATGCGCCTTCGTATAAAACAAAAAAGTTTGTGCTTCACAGTTCTGATATTTCACAGGACATGACGCAGGTCGTAATGCAGTACACCGGTTTGAACATAGAAGAAACTGAACTTGCGGCAGTGATGCTTAATAATGACGGTTCGTTTTTTAAATACAATCTTGTAAACCAGCCAACGCTGAACATTCCGGGTAATGAATATATTAATGCGGCAGGGGCGCACAAAAAAGAAAGTTCAAGGCTGATTATTCAAAGTTTATTGCAAAAGCCTGCGGGTAAAAATGCTTCGTCAATTACCTCGCTTGACCAGGCACAGCTTTTTGTTGATACAGTTCTTTCGGGAATAAAAGAAACTAACTACCTTGAATTCTACGCTGCCCAGATGATGGCTATGAGTAACCTTGGAGCAGGCAATTCTTCGTCTACCGATTTTATGACAAACCTTGCATCTTACTGGGCACTTGCACCGTACGATTCTTTTACAGAGGATGTTTTAGAGCTGGCAAATAAATCTACTACTGCCGCAAATCTATATTCGCAGGAACAAAAAATTGCCGACTTAAAATTTGAAGAAATAATTGCAAAACTGCAGGCAGAAGAACCTTATATTTTTGTTATTATCAATTCTGCAGATTATAAAAAGAACAAGGCAAAATACACTGCGGCTGGCTTTGAAGAAATAAACACTTCGAATGCAGCGTGGTATAATCAGTCGATTTTTAAAAATTATGAAGACCCGGAACTTGCAGCTGCAACACAGTCCGGCATAACAAACGATGCTGGCGCTCAGAATTTTTCAAAAGATTTTTATTCCGAAAATATCAGTCAGATTAATACTTATGCGCTTTCAAACGGTATTCCGGTTATTACAAAAGTTAACGAAAATTCTTCAGATATCACTATGCTCATTTCGGTTCGAGGCGGTAAGCTTAATTCTTCAGACAACAACGGCTACGAAGAAGTTATGATAACTCTGCTTGCCTGGAACATCCAGAAAGAAATTACAAAAAAACAGCAGGAAGCAGTAATTCTTGGAAGCCCTGTTGTTGATTATAACTGTGCAATAACAAGTGGAACTGTTAGCATTGAATGTTCGCCTTACGATTTTTCTGCGTGCTGCAAAGCTGTTGCCGATGCAATTGTTTACGGCGATATTTTACCGGCCCAGGCAGACCGCGCAGTTGCAAACGCTCAATACAAAAAGCGGCTTGAAAACGGAAGTGTTTCAAGACAGATGCTTGCTGCGGTTATGAAAGAGCTTTATTCAAAAACTGCTTTCCAGAAGATTTTTGATGCAAAAGAAGAAATTCTTACCGACACAAAATATCAGAAAATTCTAGAAGGCTACCCTGCCCTGCTTGATGCAAGCCGTTACAGCATAATTTTGACAGGACTTGTTCCGCAAAATGCAAACGATTTACTTGAAGCGTCCATGGGCATTTTAACTTCACGAAACTCAAAGCAGAATCTTTTGACTGTTCAAAGCAAACTTAAAAACTCAAGCACAAAAAAATCGGTAAAGCTTACTCACACCTTCTTAACCGATATTCCTGCCGAAAAAGCGGGACCTATGCCGTCAAAGCTCATTCCTACAACAAAGTTCCTTGACCCTGTAATGTATGTGTTTAAGCTGCCGCAAGCAGGAACAAAAGACAATACACTTACAATTGCAGTTTTAAAATATATGGAAAAGCTTGTGCAGGCGCAGATAGATTCAAACAAAAAAATGGAAGGCGCTGTTGCTCAGTGCGGCGAAGCATACCCTAACACCGATGCAATTGTATTTACAATTTTGAATGTTGAAACAACCAAAGAAGCCGATTCCTGCTGGGCAGCCGCTGTTAAAGAAATGAATGATTTGATGAACGGTCCGGCACAGGCCCAGGTTTTACAGGAAATAAAGGATATCTGGACAAAGTCATTTTTACAGCAAACACAGACAAACACAGGTACGGCACAACTTTTACAAAAAGGTTTTGAATACTTTCCATACGAAGTGCAGCCGGATTATTATTTGAAGGAATACAACTTTATAAACGGTGCAACACGCGAAGAGATATTGGATATTCTAAAAGATATACCACAAATACCGTTGTTGCGATTTTATCCTAGATAGATGATTTCTTTATAAAGAATATACTGCTAGTTTGCGAAGCAAACTAGGTAAGTTCGCGAAGCGAACGACATATTCCTCAACAACCGTTGTTGAGATTTTATGCTAAATAATTATTTTTGTAAAACTGAATCTACCAAAGTTTTAAATTCTTGATTTAAAAATACATTGGTATACGAAAGATTATCTGAAATAGAGTAAACGCCATTACGTTCTATTATTGTATCTCCGTTATTGTTATTATCTCCGTCACCCACCAATTCAACAACCGGCTCGTCATTCTGACCAAACTTTGTCATTACAAAATATGGCTGTGATTTCTTTGGAAGATTTTCTACGTCATCAGAAAGTTCTTCAAGTTCTTCTGTTTCTTCAAGGTCTTGTGGTTCCTGAAGATCATCTTGAGGTCCCTGAGGCTCTCGAAGGGCAGCTTCAAGCTTAAGTGTAAATTTTGGCTCTTCAACTACAAACTCAAACTCAAGCGGTTCTGTTCCTTCCGGATATTCAAAAGGTACACCGGCCGGGGCAAGTTCACCAATATAATATTCTTCGTGGAAGCGCGGATCATCGTTGCTGACAGAATAATGAGAATCTACAGAATCAAACATAGAAGTGTCGACAACGTATTCTTCGAGTTCTTCGATTTCTTCGGCGTCTTCAACAGGCTGTGGTCCCTGAGGCTCTCGAAGGGCCACTTCACCAACTTCTTCAACTTCCTCAATATCTTCAACAGGCTCTGCGTCATCTAGTGCTTCAACTTCCTCAACTTCTTCTACTTCTTCGATTTCTTCTACTGGCTCGGCCTCGTCAAGGGACTCAACTTCTTCTACTTCTTCAATATCATCGAGTGCTTCAACTTCTTCAACAGGTTCAACTTCTTCAATCTCATCTACAGGCTCAGCAACATCAAGTGCCTCAACTTCCTCGACCTCTTCTACTTCTTCAACAGGCTGTGGTCCCTGAGGCACTCGAAGGGCCGCTTCACCAACCGGTGCAACATTTACATTCAGCTTTGAAGTTCTTAAAACCTCTTCAATTACGCGGCGAATTTCTTCAATTGTGGCGCCACCTGCTGCTGCTCCAGCTGCTTCTGATTCACCGCCAGTCTGTGCTTTTAATAAGCCGATTATTTCTTCCCAGCTTGAATCAAGATATGCGTCAACCTGTTTTGAATATTTCTTTGATTTTCCGCCAATGCTCTTTTTAATTTCTTCCGAAAGTTCTGCCTTGCGGTTTTCAAGCTGGCGTGCAACCTGCGACCATTCTACTTTTTCTTTATTTTCAAGGTACTCATTAATAATTCCAAACTGAACTTTTTTAATGCGCGACTTAATTACAGCTAGATAATCACGCTTTAAATTAAACAAAAGTGCAGCAACAAGCAGGAACGTAAAGAATACACAAGTGTAAATAAGATATTCCAGCTCACGCGGAAGTTCAAAAAGAGTGCTTGAATAAACGGCCGAAACTTTAAAAAATTCATTTTCGCCGCTTGTCATCAAAAGCCAGTAAGAACCATCATCTTTTTCAAGAATGCGTTCAAGTCCAAGTTCTTTGTTTGCAGTTTTTGAAAGCTTATTCCATACATTTAAAACTGGAGTAACAAATTCAGACTGAGAATTCTTTGGTAATCCTAAAACAAATCCTCCGTCATAAGAATCCTGAGCTGTAATTGCACTAAGACTATCACCGTAATTCAGGATTTTTTCGTTTACAAGCAGCTGCTCAAAGGAATGAATATCAAAATATGCAGTTAATGTTGCAAAATATGTATTGTCTGTAACATAAAATGGGAAAGATATTATAAGGCGGTTGTTGGCTTTGTCTAAAAGAAGTTTTGTTTTAGGATTATCAGAGTCTACAAGTAAAAGCTCACCTTCAAGTTCACCTGAATCTTTTACAACATCGGAATATAGCTTGTAAGTTGTGTTCAAGCTTACGCGTTTAAGAACATCACTTTCATAAGAACTGTAGTGCAGGGTGCGGCCGTTCTTTTCTATAAGACGAAGTCCATCTAGTCCATACGGTTCAAGCTCATCAAACAGGCGTGCAGTAAGATTTTTGCGTTCTGTAGCTTCTTTTTCCGAAGGATTTTGATGCACATAAGTCTTTACAGACGACTCTTTTAAATATGCGTCATCGCCGGTCTGGATTTTTGTGAGAATCTGGGAAATGTAGGAATTGCAGCGTTGTGAAAGCTTTTCGAGCTGGTCGTCCTTTTCGTTTATTTTAGTCTGGGCATAAAATTTTGTTTCAATCTGCGCCATTAAACCGGTATGCGCAAAGAAAACAAACCCAGCAAAAAGAACAAGAGCTGATAAAAAACTCAGTGCCGCCTTCTGCAAAGAAGACATCTTTCCTTTTTCCTTATAATATTACTCTTTTATTATCGGCATGAAAAGGGGAAAAAAACACAAAAACATTTAATATACTTATTGACAAGATTCACATAATTCTATAACATACTTCTTACATTATGGTTCTTTAGCTCAGTCGGTAGAGCAACGGACTGTTAATCCGTGTGTCGCTGGTTCAAGCCCAGCAAGAGCCGTAAATAAAAAAACTCGCCTTGTGGCGAGTTTTTTTATTTTGGGAATATTTTGGATAAAAAAGAAATTAGATTACAAATCAAGGATCTCTGTTTAAAAAATAAAACGCAATTGGCAGAAAAAAGCACTGCAATCTGTAAAAAAATCATGACATCTCCAGAATTTCAGGCTGCAGATGAAATCTTTGCCTACATGGCCCTACCAGATGAAGTTGACCTTTTGGAAGTCATAAAACAAGCCCTTCAAGACGGCAAAAAGGTTGCTCTTCCTAAAATCATATCCAAAGAAGACGGAATTATGCAGTTTTTCTACCTGGATTCACAAAAGGCACTTGCACAGCAAACTTCAAACGGTGCATACGGCATACCCGAACCGGACGAAAACTTGCCGGCCGCACCAGATCCAACACTAAAAACTCTGATTCTTGTTCCAGGACGGGCTTTTACAAAAGACGGTGACAGGCTTGGACGAGGCAAAGGGTATTATGACAGGTTTCTGGCAAAAAAAAGACTCCCGAACATTACTGTTGCGGGAGTATGCTTTGATTTTCAAATAAAAAAATCCCTGCCGGTTGACGACAGGGATGTAAAAATGGATGTAGTTTACACTACTTTACAAGAATAAATTCAACTCGGCGGTTCTTCCAGTTGTTATCTGTATCTTTTGGATTAACTACCGGCTTTGTACCACCCATACCTTCTGTAGTGATGCTTGAACGGCTTACACCCTTCTTAACAAGGTAGTCGCGGATTGCATCGGCACGTTCCTGAGAAAGTGGTCCAAGTGCCCTACCCCATTCGCGCATGTTATCTACAGTCTCTTCATCAAGGTTATCAGAAACTCGGTTTGCGTGTCCCTGGATTGTTACCTTGTAATCAGAGAACTTCTTAAGAATTTCGGCAATACGGTTCAAGATTTCAATGTTCTTCTGAGCCTGCTCTGCACTAAGCTTAGAGTTTGCAGTCTGGAAGTTAGAAGCATCAGATTCGAAGATAATAGAAGGAACTGCCATCTTAAGAACGTTTCCTTCGCGAATAACAAGTACATCAACAGGAATTACACCCTGAACCTTACTTGTCATACCAAGGTTATCTGTTACAGTAAATGTATATGGATAATCCATAGCAGACTGAACGCGTTCTGCATTTCCCTTAGCATCCTTTTGAATATTACTCAAACCATCCCAAATAATGCGTTCTGTAATCTGGTTCTTTCCTTCAGTTTTCCAGAAAGCCTTACCCTTAGGATCGTTTATAACAAATGACCAGTTCTTGATTTTTGCTTTTGTTGCACCTGTGAGCTTGATGAACAAATCATCATCAATACCATCGTTATCTGGACTGAAGTATTCCGGAGCTGTCTGAACCTTAAGCTGTGGAGGTGTTGCAGTACAAATAAATGGAGAAGAAACTGCATTTACGCGGTTACCTTTCTTATATACAACATTCAAAGTACCGGTAAAGGTTCCTTCGCAAACTGTACCAGTTGAGTCGGCACCGTTCCAGGTGATTGTTGCAGGAAGGTTTGCGCTGTCTTTGTCAGAAAGTGCAAATACCGAAGTTCCATCTTCGCGGCGAATATCAAAGTTCCATGAAAGCAAATCTTCTTTTACAGTAGTGCGGATTTCGAAGGTCTGAGTATCCAAAACATTGTCGTTGTTTGGAGAAATGCCTTCGCGGTCTGCTGTAAGATAAATCTTTGTTTCGCGGCTATCAAGTACAATTCCGTTAATATCAGAACTGAAGCTGTTACCTGCATCATCGGTACAGAATACTACAATGCTGTATTTTCCGTCGGCAGCAACGTTACCAGATTCGTCTGTACCATCCCAAACTACTTCGTTCTTAGCACCACTCCAGGTATATTTCTTTACGCTCTTTCCTTTTGAATCACGAACATCAGCAGTCCAGAGTTTTTCGGCAGTAGACTTAGAAAGTTTAACAGGAATGGTATCCTGATTTCCGTCGTTATCAGGACTGAAGTATGTCCAAGGAAGTTCCCATTCAAGTGAAGGGAATTTTGTATCGAGCTCAAATTCCTGAGTTGCGGCAGCGGCATCGGCACCGTTTGCAGCCTTTACAGTAAGCTGTGCAGAATAGAAGCCGTCATCGCAGCGTGTATTGTCATTGTCGTTTCCGTTCCATACAAAGTTTGCAGGAAGTTTCTTGCTTTCTTTTTTAGAGTAAACAACTTTTCCACTCTTGTCTTTGATGCTGAACTCGTAAGAAGCAATATCTTTTGTCTGTGTTACAGGAGTGAATGTAATTGTATCTTTTACCTTGTTGCCGTTTGGAGAGAAAGCAGTATCGGTCATAGCAAGCAAAAGCTGAGTTTCTGTAGTATCAAAAGTAACTACATCGTTAGAGCGTGCTTCTCCTTTGTTTCCGGCAAGGTCAGTTGCTGTAAGAACAAGAACATACTGTCCCTTTTCGGCAATTCCACCCTTGTCGTTCAAACCGTTCCAGGTAATTGATTCAGGAGGATATTCTCCAAGGTCATAAGTTTTTACAACTGTTGCACCGTCTGCTGTGCGGATTTCACCCTTCCATGAAGGAACAGGAGCACCGTTAGAAGGTGTAATCATAATTGTATATTTTACATCAGTTTTTGAACCGGCACCAAATACCTTGTCTGAAGCACGAATCTGAGCAGCTGGTTTTTCTGTATCAAGTACGAAAACCGGAGAACAGATTTTTGCAGGAACATAACCGTTCAAATATTTTGCTGTTACATAAGCCTGATATTCTCCGTCGGCAAGCTTTTTACCTTTGTCATCAGTTCCGTCAAGTGTAATTGATGTTGGAGGAACATTGCCCTTTGTAAGCTGGTTATATGATTTTACAACAGCACCGCTCTTGTCTGTAATTCCAACTTCCCATTCTGTAAGCTTGTTACCTGTTTTTTCTTCTGGAACAGGAATTGTTACTTTAAGAGTGATTGTCTTAAGGCTTGAGTCTGTTCCTGGTGAGAAGTAGCGGGAACCGTCAATGTAAATATTTGTTGCAGGTTTTTCTGCAGAATAAATGATGTTTGTAATTGTTGTCTGTGGAGCAACGTTACCTGCACGGTCTGTAGCAGTAATTTCGTAAGAGTAAACTCCGTCCGGTACCTGAGATTCATCATCGGCAATACCACGCCAGCTGAATTCTGCAGGCTCTGCGTTTGTCCACTTGTAGGTTCGTACAATTGTTCCGTCTACAGCTTTGAAAACACCAACCCATTCATCTTCTACAGATCCTGTCTGACTGATTTTAAGGGATGCTTTTGCACCTTCACCAAAAATCTTGTCGCCAGGCTGATTAAGTTCAATGTCTGGAGCAACTGTATCTACAACTACAACATATTCCTGAGTTTTACCAACGTTTCCATTGTCGTCTGTAGCAGTTACATAATATTTATAAGTTCCGTCTGGTGCAGTTTCACCATTGTTCATTGCACCGTTCCAGGTAATTGATTCTGGAATCTGAACACCCTGTTTTTTTGCAAAAAGCTGCTTAAAGAAAGTCTTAAAGCCAAGCTTTGAAGGAAGTGCAACCTTATTTTCGATTGTGCGGACTACTTCGCCGCTTTCGTTCATAATTACAAGACTCCAGCCCTGAACATAGCGCTTATCAGAAATGTTCAAAGGAATTACAAGCTCGTCCTGTACACCATCATTGTTTGGTGAAATGTATTTTTCTTTTGCAAAACCCAAGCCTGCGCACAAGGCAAAAAGAACTGCAATTGTTAAAAATCTGATTTTTCTCATTTTGCATCTCCTGAAACTGGGATTTTCTGAACTTCAGCTTCATCATCATCCTCGAGCCAAAGCTGAATTACTGGTGGAGTTTCATCTTTAAGACCAAGGTTTACATCTACACCGGCAGAAACAGCATTTACAGTTTCGTTGAACTGTCTCCAGGCAACAGAAGCAGACATTTCGCTCTGACTCCAGCCATTCTTGTTCATATAATCATTATTCTTAACATCAAAGGTGAATCGGAATGTAAGACCTACAGAAGGCATAACATTTTTTACACCATGTGCAAGTTCTGCAATATTAAGCTTTTCTGAAACACTTATGAAAAGCATATCTTTTACTGCAAACTGAAGTCCAAGGTCTGTTATAAGATTCATAAAAGCAGGAATTGTAAAATCAAGGGAAGCACCAAGCTTAATAACATCATTTTGAACAAGAGTTCCGGCAGCACCTGCTTTTACAGTTGCAATTGTTGGAAGACTGCTAACAGCTCCGTCTTTAATTCCTGGAAGCGACTGCTGTCCGTAATTCTTACCAAGATTCAAAACAGAAACACCGTAGCGGAAGTCCTTCATAAAGCCAAGATTTCCAAAGGTATAAACAAAACCGATATTTGCAGAAAGACCCCAGTCTGTACCTGCTCCCCAGAAAATACCAGAGTTAAGGTTTGTACCAACTACAAGCTTGTCTGTAATTTCTTTAGCAAGACCAAACTTAAAGTTAAAGCTGTCGCCAAGATCCATTTCTTTGAATGGAACCATTGTGCCGTTTCCGTAGCCGCTGAAAACAAAACGCTTGAACGGAATAAGCATGCCAAACTGGAAGGCATTTCCATATTTCTTTTTGCCGTTTTCTTCATTTGAAGAAAAAAGTCCTGTGTAAGCAGCATTCAAATCAATTCGCTGTTCTTTTGCAGGAAGAGCCGGATTTGCAAGCATAGATTCTGGACTTGCATAAAATAATCCACCACCTACAGCAGAAGAGCCGTTTGCAAGCTGTCTTGGGCTTGAAAGCTCTAAAAGATTGTCGCCATAAACCGGCGGATTGTAAGCACTTGCAGCAGTCACAACAAGCATAAAGAGTGCCGCTGCACTAAAGAATTTTTTCATTTCTAAAAAATCTCCTTATATAAAAATTGCATATTTTCACTTTATTATTGCCGTATATTATAATTCATTTTGCTTTTTTGTACCATAGATGTATAATATTTACTATGAAACACAAAATCAAACTGTCTATTCTGGCTGTTGAACTCATAATTGCTACTCTTATATTTGGTATGCTCATGACCATTGTAAACAGCCTTACCGGTTACAGGGAATTTAAACAGGAACTCGAAAACCTTTACGGCGATATTACCATTCAGCTTGCAAAAACCGGAGCGAGTTATATTCATGTTGACAGCATTCCTTATTGGGTTAAACACGAACCTGATGAAGAATGGGAAGAAACAAACCAGAAGCTTGATACTCTTACAAACACTTCGGACCTTGCCTATATTTACGTTAGTGTAATTTCACCAGACTACAAAACCCGCACTTATGTTTTTGATACTGTGAATAAGCTTTCGCTTGAAGCAGGAAGCAAAGTTATTCCATTTGGAACTGTGAGTTCACTTGAAAATAAAGATGAAGAATATATAAATAATCTTAAGCTTGTCATTGAAGAAGGAAAAAACTACACCTCATTCACATACAAAGGTGAAGGCGGTCATGTAACTACTGCCCTTCCGCTGTTTGGAACAGACGGTAAAGTTACTGCAATCATGAGTATTGTAAAGCCAATGAATGAAATTAAGGAACACAGAAAAAACTTTTTGCGTTCAATTATCATTTCTGCGACCATACTTACTCTGCTCTTTATTGCGCTTTATGCATTCCTGCTTTATATGGGAATTATCCGCCCTATTCTTTCTATTACTTATGAAACTTCTCACCTTGCAGAACATCACGGAGAATTAACCGGCAAGATAAAAGAAATCAAATATAAAAACGAAATTGGTAAGCTTGCAAAATCTGTAGAAAAGATGAGTGGTGACTTGAATAAGTATATAGAAGATTTAACTCATGCCACTGCCGAAAAGGAACGTCTTGGGGCTGAACTTAATGTTGCAAAGCAGATTCAGGCCGAAATGCTTCCGCGGGTTTTTCCTCCATATAAAGATCATCCCGAAATTGAGCTTTATGCAAGCATGACTCCTGCAAAAGAAGTTGGCGGTGACTTTTATGATTTTTACATGCTTGATGATGATCACTTTGCAATGGTTGTAGGAGACGTTAGCGGTAAGGGAGTTCCTGCAGCCTTGTTCATGGTTATTACAAAAACACTTTTAAAAGATACTGCTGAACACGAATATAATCCTGCAAAGATTTTTGAACACGTAAATAAGATTCTTTGTGAAAGTAATGAATCTGGACTTTTTGTAACCTGCTGGATGGGAATTTTAACACTTTCTACCGGCGAGCTTAATTTTGCAAATGCGGGACACAATGCTCCAATAATAAAAAACAACGGCGAAATAAAATATCTTTCTACAAAGCCAAACCTCATGCTTGCGGCAATGGATGGTATTCCATATACAAACAACACGCTTAAACTTAATAAAAGCGACCGTCTGTTTATTTACACCGATGGAATTACCGAAGCTACAAACGATTACGATGAACTTTACGGTGAAGACCGGCTTTTGAGTGTTCTAAAATCGGTACAAGACACAGGTAAAACAACCCGCGATGTTCTTGATATTGTTCGCAATGATTTGAATGATTTTGTACTCGAAGCCCCGCAGTTTGATGACATTACAATGCTCTGCATGATTTACAAGGATTAAGGTGCTGCATGGAACTAACAATAACTGCCGACGATAAAAATCTTGAAACTGTACTCGACTTTATACACAAAGAGCTCCCGCCTGACTGCGAAACAGATTTAATGTACAAAATAGACGTAGCCGCCGAAGAGATTTTTGTAAATATTGCACATTACGCTTACAAAGAAAAGCTTCCTGCCGGAGTATCTGGCCAAGCCTGGATTACCTGCACCTACGAAAATGAACTTTTGACAATAATATTCCGCGACAAGGGAGTACCGTTTAATCCCCTGGCCCGCCCCGACCCCGATATTACCCTGAGTGCCGAAGACCGCAGCATTGGAGGCCTTGGCATTTTCCTCACAAAAAAATACATGGACAAAGTTGAATACAAGTACGAAAACGACGAGAATGTTTTAACTTTGAAAAAGATGATTTTCAGTAACCACTAAGATTCAATAGTAAGGATACTATCCATTCCAGTGGCTACCAGAACCTGTTTGCAGAACGAAGATGGCTGCTTTACAATCATTTTACCGCCGGTTGGGAGCATGAGCTTGTGGGCTAAAAGAATTACGCGCAGACCCGAGCTTGAAACATACTGAACATCCTTCATATTAAGGTAAAGGGTCTGTGTCTGTGGAGCTACTTCCTTGAGCTTTACTTCGAGCTCCGGAGCGGTTCCTGTATCGAGTCGTCCAGTAATTACAAGTTCTATGGAAACCGGGGTTTTGTTCATTTCTATTGTCATAGTTTTATTCCTCTCAATATTGTAAACCTAAAAAATGCTTCCGCAATTTTTTTAACGGTTTGCTATCTATCAACGGCCGCCAGCGGCCTTTCTTACATTGCGTCATTTACTGCGCTGCATACTACTCTAAAGCCTAAGTTGCTGCTTTTGCCGCTTGGGGCACTGCCGCTTCTATAGAATACAGTACACTGCTGAGGGTCATCAAGCCAGCTGCCGCCTCGTTTTACGTGCATTTCGCCAGAACTTGGACCATGCGGATTTGTCTGTGCACCAGAAGCAAGCACCGGACTGTAATAATCCCAGCACCATTCGGCAACGTTTCCGCACATATCATATAAGTTCAGATTGTTAGGGTCTTTTGTTGCAACATCGTGTGTGCGGATTCCGCTGTTTTCGCCATACCAGGCAACCTGATTTATATTCTGGTTTCCTGCATAAGGTGTTGGAGAAGACCCTCGTCCATCGCGGGCTGCAAATTCCCATTCTGCTTCGGTTGGGAGCCGGTAGCCGTTTGAAAGGAAGTTACAAACAACGCGCTTCCATACGGGACTTGTTGCTTCAAACTGGCTCAAGTCTGTTGTAGTTCCAATGCTGTAGCATGGATTAAGTCCGTTCAAGCGGCTTAGCATATTACAATAGATAATTGCTTCACACCAGTTTACGCATTCAACCGGACGATTTTCGCCTTGAAGCTTTGACGGATTTTTTCCCATTACAAATGAATACTGAAGCTGGGTTACAGGAACTTCGGCCATGTAAAAGCCTACAAGAGTAATAAGGCTGTTCATTGTTCCGGCACCCATTACAAACTGTCCGCCCGGGACAAGAATCATCTTTGGATTTTTTCCAAGCTGAACGCGAGGTGGAATGTCTTTTTCAAATTTATTTTCTTCGCCACCACCGTCTTTTATAACCTGTACAGGCACACCGCATTTTGAGCAGAATTTGTCAACTGCACTAAGGGAATTACCGCATTCGGTACACGATCTGAAAACCTTTACCGTTCCAACCGGAAATCCGCAGTTAAAACAAAAATGCGCCTCTTCCGGCAGTTCTGTATTACATTTATCACATTTCATAACCTTTATTATAACACCATCCGCCAAATTTGACTAGAACAATATTTTATGGTTGAAAATTCGCGGATTTTGACTTATATTTAGAGGTATGGATGTAGGTGATATTAAAAAGGAACAGGAAGAAGAAAAAAAGGCGGCTCAACAGGCGGAAAAACAATCGTTTTTTCAGAGTCTGCTTTCAAATTTGTTTAAATCTTCAAATCCTGAAGCAGAAAAAAAACGCAAACTAAAGGCAATTGCTAAAACTTTCTCAAAAACCAAGTTTCACAACTTTTATAAACCTTCGACAATTGAGGTTTTACCACCGTTTGCAAAACTGTTCTACGATATTTATAAACTTGTTTCACCGGCTCAGGCTATTTTTAAGGCAAACCAAAATCCTAATCTTTATAAAGCACAGGTAATCAATTATTCACTTTCAGAAAAACAGATTGGACTTCTGGAGCATTTTGACCAGCAGAAGATTCTTGAAATGGCCCGACAAGTTCCGCTCCAGCAGCTTTCGGCTAAACTTGATGAAGAATTTTCTATTTTCTCTGCTGAATTTGACAACGAACGAATGAGCAAAACAGAAAATCTTTTCAAAGCATTCAGCACACTTCAGGATTTCTGCTGCTTTGATTATTATGTTCTGCTCAAAAAATTTGCTTCTGGTATTCAGGAATACAATTTTAGCTCAGTTCCTAATTTTGAAAAAATCAATGGTGAATATATTACCGATGACCTTAAGGAATTTTGTGCCGCAGCCTACGCAATTACAGATGAAAATCTTTTGTGGAATGAGCTTTTTGCATTTATGAAGGCCACACAGGCTACCGAAACAATATCGCTTGGAAACTGGAAAAAGATTGTTGCAAAAATTAAAAATATCCAGCAGTCTGGTGCGTTCGAGCTTATGATTCGTCATATTTCGGGTAACACTGAATATGTTACACAAATTCCTTCGCACTACTCTTCGCTCATTGAACCTTATGTTGATAAAATTCAGGAAGAAATCCGCACAACAATTTCAAAAATCGGAAGTCAGCAAAAGGAAAATAAAGCAAACCAGATTTGTGAACAGATTTTTGGCAGCACAGATTTTCAGACACTTCATTTTTATATTTCGGGTGCTAATGAAGCATTCAGCAAAAAGGAACTGGGACTTTTTACATACACAGAACCGCTTAATTATCTTAAGGCATTCCTTCTTGAATATGTAAAAAAAGATATCCGCGAATTTTATGATGTTGTAGTTGTTCGTGGCCAGTGGGATGCTTCGCTTGCAAATCCAATGTCTAATGCATACCAGGAGCTGCTTAAGATTTCTGATGAAATCACCGCTTTTGATTCTGATTTA
This sequence comes from Treponema sp., assembly GCA_017617145.1. Next base: position 57,859 of record JAFZWX010000143.1, read on the forward strand.
TCTGAAGACGGGGCTTCGGGACTTAAGATTAAAAACCTTCTTCCAAAAACAGCACATGACCCGGGTGCTGAAAATATTATCAACCGTGTAATTTCTGATTCAAACGAACAGGCACGCGGATATCTTGTAACATCTGCTCAGGATTTAATTACAATTGGAAAGACTCTTAAATCGCTTATAGAAGATTATTCAAAGCAAAAGGCCGAAATTGTACAGAACTGGCGTGAACTTGAACGCTTCCTTGACCATCCGATGAAAGAATTCAGTGTTGGTATTTATAAAAAGATTTATCTGTTTGTACAACTGATGCAGCAGTATTTGTCGTAGATTGTCGGGTCAAGCCCGACAATGACATAGGGACAGGAGGGGCTATGGTTGAAGTTGAAAAAGAAGAGAACAAGGTTCCGCGTGCACTGCTTGTAGGTGAACCTGGAAATGATTTACAGGAATTAAAGGGACTTGTTCAAACACTTGGCCTTGATATTGTTCAGCGTCTTACCCTTAACCGCATGGAAGTTCATCCTCAGTATGGAATTGGAACAGGTAAAGCAAAGGAAATTGCAGAGCTTGCAAAACAGCTTGCCGTAGACTGCATTATTTTTGATTTTAATATTGAGCCGCGAAAACAGCGCAACTGGGAAGAATTAACAGGGCTTTCGTGTTTTGACCGCCAGGAAGTAATTATAAAGATTTTTGCTCAGCGCGCTACAACAAAAGAAGCAGTGCTTCAGGTTGAACTGGCACGCCTTTCTTATATGCTGCCGCGCCTTAGCCATGCAAAAAATGATTTTTCACGACAGCGTGGTGGAGCATTTGGTGCAAAGGGTTCGGGCGAAACTCAGCTTGAACTTGACCAGCGACTTATCCGCGAAAAAATTGCAGCCGCAAAACACGAGCTTGCCGAAATTGAACTCAACCGCAAGACCCAGCGTAAACAGCGCGAAAAAAATCCTACCTGTGCGCTTGTTGGTTATACAAATGCCGGAAAGTCAAGTTTGCTGAATGCGCTCACCGGTTCCGACGCCTATGTAAAAGACCAGCTTTTTGCAACACTTGATCCGCTTACAAAAAAACTTCCGTTGAACGAAAGTGCGGGTGTGCTCATTACAGACACAGTTGGATTTATTAATAACCTTCCGCATCATTTGATTGACGCCTTTAAGTCTACACTCGAAGAAGCAACTTTTGCCGATTTGCTTTTAATTGTACTTGATGCAGCCGACCCAAATGCTATGGCACAGTATGAAACAGTTTGCAATGTTCTTGAAGATATTGGTGCTACAAAAAATCCTCGGCTTATTCTTTTGAACAAAATTGATAAGGCTGAAGATGAAGCAATTGCAGCAAACTACACTGCCCTGCGCCACCAGTTCCCCGATGCAATTAGTGTAAGTGCAAAAGAACAAAAGGGCTTTATTGAACTTAAAGATAAAATCACAGAGCTTTTGTACGGCGAGATTCATGAATACATAATTCCTGCAAGCAAAGTTTCACTCATAAACGAAATGCGTAAAGCAGGTTGTATTCTGGCAGAAGAATGGCTCGATGACGGCGTTCACATTCAGGCAAGAACTGTTGGACGACTGGCTGTGCTTTCTGCTCCATACATAAGCCAGAAGGTTCAGTAAGTGAAGACGCAGTTTCATTTTTCAAAATCAGATATTGTTCTCTTTTCGATTATTGGAGCTCTGGTGCTTGTAATTTTGTTCGGCACAATAATCGGGCTTGCTTCAAAAAAAGCCGCTCCAGGAAAAAATCTTCGTAATGCCGACCCGGAACCTACCGCGCGTGAAATTGAAAATCTGAACAAAAAACTTGATGATAAAATTGCTGCCTATACAGGGCTTGGTACAATCCGCTGCATAACCGCCCCGGAAAACGAAGACGATATTGGAACTGCTGTTGTTATAACACCATGGCTTTCTTACCCCGAAAGCGATACAGTTTTTTTTGAAGAGCTTGCACGCAAAAGACTCATAATCACCGGCATTTTTACAAGTTACTTTAGTTCTTACACTAAGGTAGAACTTCTTTCGCGCACCGAAGACAAAATAAAACAGGACATCATGGAGCAGATTAATGACCAGATGTCCCTTGGAAAAATATCGGGTATTTATTTAACTGATTATATTTTTCTGGAATAAAGTTTAAAAGCTATTGACGCTCTTTTATAACTTTTTCCAGATATTCAACCATTTCATAAACAAGTGCATCGCAGTGAGGTTTGCGTTCGCCGCCGTGCTCTGCATTTACACGAAGAAGGTCTGCACAGTTTACCATGCCGTCATGCTTTTGTTTGAAAAAATCAACAAGGGCTTTTGTGGTTGCGTTGTCGTCTATGCCGTAAAGGCCCAGCAGCATAAGAGCACCGGTAATTACTCCGCAGGTGCCGCCAGACTTCATGCCAAGACCAAAACAGGCGCCCATTTTGTAAGCAAGCTCGTCGCTTATTCCTGCGTCCTTATTAAAACTCATTAAAACAGACTGAGCGCAATTATGGTGTGGTTCCACAATTGCGCGGATTTCTTTTGCACGGTCTAAATATTTACTCATTGTATGCCTCTGGGCACTATTTTAACACACTTTTACCTCACTGTCATGCATAATACTGAGCCTGGGCGTTCCAAAGTTCGCTGTATAAGCCTTTGTTTGACATAAGCTTGTCATGGCTGCCCTGCTCAATAATTTTGCCTTCGTCAAAAACAATTATGTTATCGCAGAAGCGGCAGGAAGACATTCGGTGGCTGATATATATAGAAGTTTTTCCTTCTACCATCTGGTCAAACCGCTGATAGATTTCGTATTCGGCAACAGGGTCCAGGGCCGATGTTGGCTCGTCCATAATAACAAAAGGTGCGTCCTTATAAAGAGATCGTGCAATTGCAATTTTCTGTGCTTCTCCACCACTAATTTCTACACCATTTTCATCATCATACTGGTAAAGAGGAGTGTCCAGTCCCTTTTCCATTTTGGTAAGGCGCTCGCCAAAGCCTGCAGATTCAAGGCATTTAACTGCTCGATCACGGTCATACTCAACATCACCGGCAACATTTTCGCCCAGAGGGAAGCTGAACAAATTGAAATCCTGGAATACGATTGCAAAAAGCCTTGCGTATTCTTCGTTGTCGTAATAGCGGATATCTACACCGTTTAAGAGGATCTGACCTTCGGTAGGTTCGTACAAGCGGCACAGAAGTTTTATAAAGGTTGTCTTACCCGCACCGTTTTTTCCTACAACGGCATTTTTTGTACCAAGCGTAATTTTCTGATTTACATGGCGCAGTGCCCAGGTGTCTGCATTTGCATACTTAAACGAAACATCACGGAATTCAATTTCAAAAACATTGTCATCGCGCTTTTCGGTTGGAATTGTTCCATCGTATCGCTTGTTCTTAATTTCCATATAATCATAGAAGAACGAAAGATATCGGCTTTCCATTTTGAGCTGTACAAAATTATCAGAAATTCCTGTAATGCTTTCTACAAGCTTTGTGTAGCTTGAAACATACATAATACATTTACCGGTGGTTATGAGCCCAAACACAGCCTTAAGTCCAACAAACACATAACTTGCAAGCTGCATAAAGCCCTGTGAAAAAATCGGCACAACAGAAATTTTAAGGCTCTTGTTTATCCAGGCGTTGCCTTCGGCTTCGAGTTTGTCGTTTGTTTCCTGAACCCGCTTTGTCATGAGCTTTTGCATTTTGTAAAGGCGGATGTACTTTCCGATTGAGTAATTGAAAATCAAATCAAACCAGTAGCCAAAGTAGCGGTTGTAAGAAACGTTCTTTTCAAAAAACTCCATCTGCAGCTGCGACGCTTTTTTGTTTGTCTTGTACGACATGAAAACATGAACAGCAAGAACAACAACCATTATTGCAAAGCTGTACCACTGGTTTAAGAAATATCCAAGTCCGTTCAAGGCGCCAACTTCAGACGCTGCACGCGGAATAAAAAGAGGCACAAGCAGCACAAGCGAATATACGATGGTAGAAATCTTTTCTATGAGACCTGCAAGGTTATCAATAAAGGTTCTGATATCACCGCCGGTCTGCATTCCGTCTTTTGCTTTTTTATACATATCAAGGGTTTCGTGCTTTTCAAGAATATCAAAATCAAGATCCATAGTTTTATCTACAAGCATCTTGTTTATTTTCTGGGTAAGCTCGTGCTTTTTTACCCAGTTGATTAATTCAAGACCCCAGCGGATAAGCACCAGAACAGAATCAATCACAAGCATTATAATTACGTTTTTGAAAATTGTTTCAAAAGGGTCGAGCCTGAAAAGTCCGTCCAGGATGAGGCTCGAAAAATAAATTGAAACAAAAGGCTGGAATGCAGCAATCATCTTAACCATAAAAACAAAGGTTATATATCCCGGAACAATGCGATGAGTAAGATTCAAAACTTTACTTACAGTTCCACGATTTTCCTTATTCTTCATTTGAAACCTCCTCTTTGTAGTAGTGACTCTGGATATCAAAAATCTCGCGATACTTGCCGCCGTTTTTCATAAGCTGGTCGTGGCTTCCTTCTTCAACAATCTGTCCGTTGTCAAGGAAAAGGATGCGGTCACAGAACTTTGTACTTGCAAGCCTGTGCGAAATGAACACCGCAGTTTTTTTGTTTGCCAGCTGATTGTACTCCTCGTAGATGCGGCTTTCGGCAATAGGATCAAGGGCGCTTGTTGGTTCATCAAGAATGAGCATTGGACCGTCCTTGTACATTGCCTTTGCAAGCAGAAGCTTTTGTGTTTCACCGCCCGAAAGAACAACTCCTTTTTCATCAAGAGTCTGGGTGATGTAAGTTTCTTCTTTTTTGGTAAGTGTATTTACCTTTTCAAGAAGGCCTGCTTTTTCAAGACAGTCATGCAGCTTTTTACGGTCAACATCCTTTGGTTCGCAGCCGCAGACATTTTCTGCAATGGAAAGAGCAATAGGCGAAGTATCCTGGAAAAGTACGCTGATCATGTCCTGATATTTTTCTACGCCAATGTCGTTTATACTTTTGCCGTCAATTAAAATCTCACCGCTTGTTGGTGGATAAAGTCCGCACAAAAGCTTAACGATTGTTGTTTTACCCGCACCGTTATTTCCAACCAGAGCAATTTTTTCGTCGGCATTTATTTTGAAGCTGACGTTTGTAAGAACAGGTTTTTCGCTGCCTTCGTAAGTAAAGCTCACGTTGCGGAACTCGATGGAAGGAGCAGATGCATTTGATAAGGTCGCGGTCCCTGAGGCACTCGAAGGGCCGCCTTCACCATCCTCCTTTCTCTCAAACACATCCTTCTGCTCCATAAACGCATGATAATCATTAAACTGATGACTAGCATCGCGAAGGTTTGCAAAGTGCATTGAAACATCATAAATATACTGAGAAAAGCTTGCTATAATTCCAAGATAAACAGTAAAGGTTGCAGCATCAATCTGCCCTGTAAGAACCTTGTGAATCAAAAGTGTATAGGCAAGCCAGTCGCGCGTAACATTAAAAGCAGTATCAGAAATTGTCGGATAATACCATTTAAGCTGGTAGTGATATCGAAACTTTTTATAAGTATTAATCATCTTATCAAAATGATAATCAAAAAGTTTTTTAAGACCAAAAATCCTTATATCTTTTCCGGCACTGATATTCATGCTGTTGCGCTCATAATAATTCATCTTGCGCCACGGCTCAGAAAAGCTTTCGCGGTGATCATCCCCATACTTAACGGCATGATTACGAATCAAAACATCAGCAACAAACATGCCCAGAGTAATTGCAAGAATCCTCCAGTCAAGAACAAAAATCACAGTACCGTAGCTGAAGATTCCAAGCACAATTGTAACAAGATGAATAGAAAGAGTAGAAACTTCTTCGGCGCCCTCGTAATTACCGCTAACCCCCTGAACACCCTTTCCCATAATTTTCTGCTTTGGCTGAGGTTCAATATTCAGGTAGTCAGTGTTAATTGCCTTTTTAATAAAGTTCATCATGAACACACTGATTCTGGTGTAGGTATGCTTCATCTGCATTTTCTTTTCGCAGAACATTTTGATTCCCGAAAAAACACACATAATGCCAACAGCAATTCCAATGTATTCCAGAAAGATTTTTACACTGCGGCTTGTAATGCCTTTAATTGCCATTGCAGGAATGAGTGTATTTACAAAAGGCAGTGCCACCGAAATAATGATGTACACAATCACAAGCGGAATAGCCGTAGGATATCGTTTGAACATTGCCTTGTAAATAATAAACGCGTTCTGAAAAATATTGTTGCGCTTAGTTTTCTGAGCGTTCTTCATAACCTTACAAAACCCCCTTAATTTTATTATGGGTGAAATATATCATAAAAAAAGTACAATCTGGTGGAGTGTGCACGAAATGCAAAAATTGGTGCATGAAATGTCATAAGGAGGGGAAAGCCTTCCCCTCGCCCGCACGTTGTTGCTCTCTACCCCTTCTGCGGGGACACCCCGCAACGCCCCGAATGCTGGTTATTTATAGATTTGGATTTTTAAGATATTTATCAGTATCTGGACAATAGATATCTATAATCGGCATTTGATATCCGGCTTTAGACTTCCAGAATTCAATAACTTCTTCTTCGGTCTTTGCCCATATAGAATCACACTCTCCATTACCCCATCTGTAAATATACTCATGTCCTTTGTCATTATTTTCTGATTCGCTTTTCTTATCCATAATGTTCAAACCCTTTCCGTTATTATACAATACATATCTCAATGAATCCAACACATCCCTGTTGATGCTTTGTAATAATTTTTCATAATAATCCATTTGTTCAGGACATTCATATACAAAACTATGTAAAGAATGATTCCATGTTGTATCAGTTGCTTTTTGTAAAAACTCTGACTTTTCGGGATTGCAATGAAAACTTATTTGAACTCTTGTATAAGGATTTTCAACATATAAAGTTCTTTCAACATCATCAAAGGATAACAAATTATTTTCTTCTGATATACAAAAATCAACAAGTCTGTTAATGAAAGCAGTTTTAACACCTGTATATATTTTCTTATTCCGATTCAGTTCTTCTTCTGTCAGCCTTCTTTTACCTTTGAAAGCACAAGCATTAACTAATCCCATAAGTCGTACAGCATCAGATATTTTTTCCTCAGAGGCATGATAAAAATCAAATTTTTTCAAATAATCAAGTTTCTGATTAAAATTTTTAGTTATAATCTGATAATCTTTCTGATTTATTGTTTGACTTCTAGGATCTTGTAGTAAAACTATAGGAATCTTTACTGTTTCATAGTGCCCGTTTTGGTAAACGACACAGTCGGTTTTTTCGTTAAAATCAAGCCAGTCATGAATTATTGAAAACCTGTCTGGAACATAAGCCCATTCTGTTTCTGACACTTTTACATGTTCGCCATTATGCCAGAAACGATGCTCTCCAATTTCAGCAGGTTTTCCACCATCCTTGACAATTGGATTTGTCATAACCCAAAGTAATTGTTTTAAAGTTCTTGGTTTTTCCATTTTGAAACCTCCTTATATGGAAAAGTGAAATATAAAAAAAAATAATTCACCTCCCAAACGGAGATCTCACTAAATAAAATAATTCCTGAACCTCTTATGAAACAATACTATTTCTCGTTCAGCTCCCACCTTTATATTTCACATACAAGATTATTTAATATATAGTTATTAATTCAATGTATATATATCATTCATCAACTTAATAAGACTACATCCCATTGCATTTGCAAGATTTACAGGCACAGCATTACCAATTTGTTTATACTGACTAGTAAGATTTCCAGAAAAAATCCAATTATCTGGAAAAGTTTGAATTCTGGCATATTCTCTGATAGTCAAAGGTCTAGTTTCAAGAGGATGACATCGTTCGGTTTGTTTTTGCGCTGGAGCACAAGTTAATGTTAATGAAGGTTCATCCATAGAAAGTCTTCTTGCCATACCTGTCTTACCACCACCAAGAAAATAACTTCCCTTCATAAATTCACGTTGTATATCATCTGGAAGATCTTTCCAATTTCCACCTTGAGGAACTAATGAAAGAATTTCTTTTTTTCTTTGTGGGTACTTCTGTCCTTCACTTTTAGGAACATCAGAGTCAAAAAGCTCTCCTTTGTAAAAAGCATCTCTAAGAGTCATTACTCTGTAATAAGGACTAGGCCAACAAAACGAAACTTTATCCGCCAAATCTTTTCTTATTCCTACCAAAAAAATTCTTTCGCGTTTTTGTGGAACTTTATACATTACAGCTTTTAATATGCGTGGAGGTACTAAATAATAACCTAATTCATCTATAACTTTTGAAATTGTTTCAAAAGTTCTACCATCATCATGAGAACAGAGTCCTTTAACATTTTCACCAAGAAAAACTTTAGGCTGTATTTCTTTTACTGCTCTTGCCAATTCAAAAAACAAAGTTCCACGGGCATCCTCAAAACCTCGTTGATTGCCGGCATAAGAAAATGCCTGACATGGGAATCCCCCTGAAACAAAATCAACTATACCTTTATATTTTGAAAAATCAACATTATGAACATCTGATTCAATTATTTCAGCATTTTTAAAATTTCTTCTAAGTGTTTCGCATGCATCCTTATCAAACTCATTTAATGCAATATGATTAAAACCTGCATTCTCCAATCCCAAGGCTAAACCACCAGCACCGGCAAAGAGTTCAATACTTTTATAATCATGAAGGGGTTTTATGGCATGTTCCTTATCCCAATTAGAATGAGCCATCGACTTTGTGTCAGGAAAATCCAAAGTTTCAAAATTAAAATACTGATAATTCTTATCAAATGAAATAGGTTTTATTCTTCCACATGCAACCCATGAATGAACAGTTGCATTCGAGACTCCGAGGACACTTGCTAAATTTACAGAACTAATAACAGCATTCATCATAGTTCATCAAATCCTTCATATGTTCTGAAAGCCAATAGGTACAAGCCTTTTAATGTATCTGGTGAAATCTCATTAAGTTCATCAAAAACTGTGTTAGTATTCTTTTCTAGAGCAGCTTCCCTTATTACATCATCAATAATATCTGGCAATCTTTGACACAATCGGAAGAAGGCATTCTTTTGTCCAAATACAAAATCATAAAACTTATCCATAGAAATTCTACGAATTCTTTCATGCGAATAATTATGACCATCAACTCTATTTGACCAAACTATATCTTGAGAATGCTTAGCTATTACTTCTACAAGATAACAAGTTGCTTTATCATCTCTTAATATTTTATTCTGCATACGAATATATGTTTTTTGAGAAGAAGATGAATTCATAGTATTATGTTTATTCTTTACTTCACAGAAAATATGTCTTTCATGATTCGTTACATCAAAACTATCATCTTCTCCATTATGAGGAACAGCCCATCCATTTTTAGCATATTTAAAAATATTCTGATGAAAATAGCCTATATTATTTGAATTTGTTTTATCTATCTGTCGAATACATTCATTTTCAATAGTCTGCTTTAGTGTTTGATTATAAATTTTAGAATCAAAAGTAAGTTTAATAGGATCTATTATGTTTGAATTGAATGAATTCAAATCAATATGATAACGATATTTTGAAACTGTTTCTTTTACATGTTTGAAAATGTCTTCATCAGATATAAAACCTAAATTATATTCTCTCATAAATTTAATTATATTCCAAACTTTTTCTTTTTTCTATATTTAATTATCCATTATTTAAGAGAATTTTGTTTTTTATTATTTAAAACTAGTTTACAAAGGAAACATCACCTCAGTCGCAAAAATCCCCGGTTCATTCTTTCTATTCACAAACCCGTCATACTTCTCTGCAATCTTGTCTATGCGACGCAGCCCAAACCCATGTTCCCCAAGCTTTGAAGTAATAAGTTCATTAAGCCGTCGCCGATGTTTTGCATTTGTAGAATTTGAAACAGAAATATAAAGCTGTTCCTTAAAAAGCCCTATGTAAATGCGGATAAACTTTTGCGGGCGCGTCGGATCTTCGCTGCGCTTTATTTTTTCACACGCTTCAATCGCGTTGTCAAGAAGGTTTCCCACAATTGCACAAAGATGAACATCACTTATTTTAAGTTCAGCCGGCACCTTGGCGGTACAGTTTACTTCTATATTATTTTTTCGGGCAATAGAAACCTTACTGCTTAAAATTGCATCAAGGCCAACATTTCCCGTGCGGATTGCAATATCTATGCTGTCTAAGTCCTGTTCGAGTGTAGCAAGGTAGGCATCCAGTTCTTCAAACTTCTGCATGGCAATCATAGCTTTAATTGACTGAATATGATTGTGGTAGTCGTGCCGCCAGGCCCGCATAGTCTGGTAAATATTCTGAACTTCGTCTCGCTGCTTTTTAAGAACACTGTCCTGAAAATCTGACAACCGCTTGTCATATTTTGATTTAAGAATGAGAATAGTTAGCATGACAGACAGGATGATACATCCCACACAAATCAGAATCTGCAGAAACATTTTATAAACGCCTCGTTCAAATCCTTGTACATACCGCGGGCAACCGGCAGCGACTCCCCGTCGTCAAGAATGCAATCAGTACGCGTGATTTTAGAAACATGCTTTAAGTTTACAAGCAGCCCCCGCCTCAAGCAGAAAAAGTTTTTTTCTTCAAAGCTAGAGCTCGCCTGTGCAAAAGAAGATTTCCATTCGCGTTCAAAATCCGCACCTTTCATGTAAACATAATGTCCGCGTGCTTCTATATAAATTATTTTTTCAAAAGGAATGCGTTCAAGGTCAGAGCCCTGTCCCAACACAAAAAAATCCTCTGCCTTAATCTGGCGCTCCGCATAAATAGAATCCAAAAGTCCGTTCAAAACATCAGCTTTAACAGGTTTTAAAATATAACGAACAGCTCCAACTTCATAACCTTCAATAGCATAATCTTTAACACCAGTCACAAAAATCAGTGCCGAATCACAACCGCGGGCCCGCAATTTTTTTGCAAGCTCCATGCCGCTCAAGCCCTTCATCTGAATATCAAAAATCAAAACATCATAAGGCGCCTTGTCTTCACTTTCAAAAAGAAACTGCTCCGCCGAAACATATTCATCAAGTTCCAGCGCACACCCCCGCGCCCCGCCCCACTCTTTCACCAGCGAGCTTTCATATTCGAGTATAACTTTTTCATCTTCACAAATTGCAATCCGGAACATTTTAGTATATGCAATAATTTTAATGGTTATTTTTTGTTAATTCTATAGTTTCTGAAATATCTTTTATAAGTAATCATACATTGAAAAAATCCCCTTTTTGCGATATTTTATAATTATTTGGAGGCATTTATGGCATTTGTAGATGATTTATTAAACAAGGCAAAAGCTGCAGGCAAAACAATTGTTCTTTGCGAAGGTGAAGACAAGCGTGTTGTTGAAGCAGCTTCAAAAATAGTAAAAGACGGAATCGCCAAAATCATTTTGATTGGTTCTGACGACGATATTAAAGCAAGCGGAAGCAATGCAGATCTTAGCGGAGTTACAATTGTAGACCCTGCAAAAGACGCAAACGCAGACAAATATGCAGAGCTTCTTTTTAAGGCCCGCGAAGGAAAAATCAACAAAAAAACAGGAGAGCCTGAATACGCAGATGTTGCAGCAGCAAAAGCCGCAATTCTTAAGGACCACACAATGTACGGTGCGCTCATCCTTAAGGCTGGCGACGCAGACGGATTTGTTTCTGGTGCATGCCACTCTACAGCAAACACTTTGCGCCCTGGACTTCAGGTAATCAAGACTGCTCCTGGCTTTAAGACAGTTTCAAGCTGCTTTATTATGGTTGCCCCAGAAGGCGGAAACCAGTATGTACCGGAAGGTGTTGCAGTATTTGGAGACTGTGCAATTAATATTGAACCAAGCGCAGAAGAGCTTTGCGACATTGCTTTGGCTTCTGCAGATACAGCTAAAAAGATTGCAGGAATTGAACCACGCGTTGCAATGCTTTCGTTCTCTACAAAAGGCAGCGGAAACGACGCAAAATTCTACGATACAGTTACAAAAGTGCAGAAGGCTACAGAACTTGCAAAAGCAGCAGCTCCAGACCTGGCATTGGACGGAGAATTCCAGTTTGATGCAGCCGTTGCTCCGGAAGTTGGAGAACTCAAGGCTCCAGGCAGCAAGGTAGCAGGCCACGCAAACACATTTATTTTCCCTAACATCAACGCCGGAAACATTGGTTACAAAATCTGCCAGCGCATGGGTGGCTGGATGGCCATTGGCCCGGTATGTCAGGGCTTTGCCAAACCATTAAACGACCTTAGCCGCGGATGTAATGTGGATGATATCATAGCTACAGTAGCCGTTACTGCTTTACAGGCATAAGGAACAACATATCATTTATAAAAAGAAAAGAGCTTGTCTGAAAATTCCAGACAAGCTCTTTCATTTTTATGACTTAGATTAGAACTTATTGTTCTGCATCAATTTCAGTAATCTTTATATCTGCTGCATCTTCGTCATCGAATTCGAACAATCTAATCTTTACATTTGAAAGCGTTGGTTCGTCACAGTAAGTGAGAGAATTCTTCCACAATTTTGCATCATAATCATAAGACATAACAGTTTTATACGGTTTAATCTTTGTTACAAATTTGAAGTTTTGATTAGCTTGCAAATTAAACAAAGCAGATTCATCTCTAAGAACAGTATAATTTGTATCATAGTCAACATCGCCTTCTTTGTCCCAACCATCAATACTTAATTCAATACCATTCAAATTTGCATTAGAGTAACCTTCAACAACAAGAACATACCACTTGTCTTTATCAATATTACCACTAGGATGTTCAGCAAATTCATCGCTACTTATTCTTGTGTCATAGGTAAAGAACCACTGCCTGTCTGTTTCACTTGTATGATGCACTCCTTGCTCATCATCCCAACCATTGTCTTTATAACCGCCTTCCATCATCTTATAATTCCATTTTGCCTTATAAGTTGTTCCATCAGCCTTCAAGCAATCCCAGCCTACTCTCTTATCAAAGTCACGTTCTTCAACGCAGCCCTGGTAGTTGGCTATATCTGTAATATACCATCCTTCAAATTCTCTTTCGAAATATTCGTGCATGTCACCAAAATCAGTTGGCAGTTCATACCATCCGTCTTTGTAAACTTGGGTTGTTTCTTTCTTATAACCGTAGTCATAAGTAACGCTGACTTTTTCAGACAAAATATCATACCAGATGTTGTAATCAGACAGAATAAGACCAATACCATTATTATGTATCTTTTGAGTTCCAGTATCGTAAACAAAACGAATGGCAAGGTCTTCGTAATTATGCTCACTTGTCCATGGAACATCAAAATCAAATACAAGTCGTGCTCGATTTCCTTTCTCAAGTATATTTTCACAATAAGCATCCATGCTTATCCATGAACTGTTTTCTTCGTTCCACTTCTTGTCATAAAGCTGGGCAATAATACCATATTGACTAGGAGGAATATTTGCAGTTGGTTCACCTTCTAATGTTATAGAAATGTGATCACCGTACTTGAGATTTGGCTTGTTTCCACAATTCCATACATTACCCCATTCATCAGCAACGTTCTCTCTGTCCTTCCAGTAATCAATAGAATTAAGAGTAAGGTCGGTTCCATAATTGTATGAAGTATTGTGAGTTTCATGGTTTTCGTAATGACCTTCGGTAAACACTAATGACCATTTTGGACGTAACTCAACACTTCCGTCTGAATATTTCCATTTATCAACATCATGCCACTCCCAGTCACCTTCGCCATTATTAAGAGTTTCATTCCATGTATACCTACCCCAGCCATCGAGCTTTCTTGAGAAGCCTGGACGTTCAACACTTGTTAGCAAGGTAATTGCACCATTTGAATCAGCATCATCTTCAGTATAATATCCGTAGCGTCTTGCCTCCATGTTATCTGCTACAAAAGCACCATCTTTTCTAAACTGATCATCCTCATCCAGCTTATAGTAAATTTCAATAGCAGGCTTTATTTCGAGTTTCCAGTCTGATAAAATAAGATTTTCGTTACAATCTGAATCCCAGTATTCAATATAGAAATTCATATCTTCTGGTTCTACAGTATAACCACCTTCTCCCGCGTTTACCCAGTCACGAAGCGGCATTTTAATTGTAACTTCTTGTCCGGCAGTAAGATCATTTATTGTCCAATGGCCAGAATCACCCTGGAATACATCGCTAGGAGAACAAATACAAACCTCATCACCATTATTTCTATGTCTAGAAGGAATATGAATATTTGCACTCATAGAACCATGGAAATCAATGTTTGGAGTTCCGGTTAATTCTGCCACATAAACAATCATCTTGTTATCTTGTGCATTTTCTGGAACCTCTGGAAGTGCAATTTGTGTATCAAATGCATTCTGATAATCTTTAATATTGAAGTAGGCATGATGATTGTGATTGTATTCATCATGTTCAAACTTCATATTCCATTTTGCATAGAAAGTTTTTGGATCATTATCATTTGCTGCAACTTCTTTTATTGGACTTCCTGTACAATCAGGATTGTCATACCAGTCGGCAAGCAGCATGTCCCATCGATCCAGTTCTGTTGGCAAAACCTTTTTTTCATTTTTTACAAATACACCATAAGAAACATCCTCAGCTGCACCCGATAGAACATACTTATACATTAGCGGATTTGAGTCAAAAGTTATTTGAGGATTGCTTATCTTAAACTCTGGTTCATAATCGTTTTTATCGTATTCAATTTGAATAAAGAGATCTTCCGGTTTAATAGGAACAGTAACCTTTGGATCATTGTTGTATTCATCATGCCATGGGTGTTGAACCTTTAATCCAAAACACATTGTAAAATCTTGACCTGCTTTGATGCTCTGATTAATTACTGTTTTACCTCTGAGAGACGGCCAGTCAACGTTATCATATGTATCCCAAAGAGCATTATTCCAAATCTGGAAGCGGATTGGACCAGAGAAATCACTTTCGGCATGACCGCTTAATGTTATTGCAACAAAATCATCTTGTTTTAAGGTTTCATTAAAGTCTGGCTTTAACTCCTTCATATCAAGCTGCATTTTGTTAATATTCTGGTTATCCAAATCAGAGAAAATTAAGCCCCATTTTGCATAAAGAACGCGGTCTGTTGTGTTGTTTTCCTTTGAAATAGATGAAATTGGATTTCCTGTAAAATCAGTTTTTTCATACAAACCGTCGCAATACCAGCCGCCTGAACGAGTCGGATTCATTAAAGTTACGTTTGTATTTGCAGGATAGAAGTATTCTTCTACGTCTGTGTAATCGCCGGCAGCATTTTTAGCATTAATATCTTTTACAACTGTAATTTTGTTCATTTTTAC
The DNA here is from genome assembly GCA_017617145.1 of Treponema sp. The sequence goes on from JAFZWX010000143.1 coordinate 73,173, forward strand.
AATTGTATAAGGTGTTTCTTCTGACGTCCAACCGATTCTATAATGTCCATTTAATTCTTCCGGGGTGTTGTCAGAATTATAACCTTTAGCTCGTGCTAATGCATAATCTCGTGGTCTAAAATTAAAATCGGCATAAGCAAAATAAGCAGATCTTTTCTGTAATTCATTCAAAGCATTCTGATCTGTAACATAAAAACCATCAGATTCAGGTTTGAAATACTCATATTCTTCCAGACCATAAGTTTTCTGTAAATCAACATTCCAATTGCTACAAACTTCAAAGTTTTCTTCAGATTTAGAACCACTATAAATGTTATAATTGAAACGGAATTCTTCCCAGTCTACATTGCGGTCAAAGATTTTTGTTATATCATATTTAAGCTTTACAGAAGCACCAATATCTGTAGTGGTAATTCCGCATTTCTGAAGCTTTGAAAGATAATCATCATACAATATAGAAGTATCGCCACCGTTTGCTTGTGAAATTACAGTTTCATTTATCCAGAAATCACTAATGTAATCTTTTCCGTCATCATAATCATGAGGAATAATTGTGTTGCCGCCACTAAAGTTAACGTTGAAAATATAGTTTTCGTTATCTTCTACAAACGGATACACAACTTCGAATTTTTTAAGTCCATTTTTTGCAAGAATCAATTTTGTGTTTTCACCACTATCCCAGATGTTGTAATACCAGATAATGCCAGATTTTTCTTCTTCAATAAAAATGTCAAACCAGTAATCAGGGTCGCCTTCTTCATAAGTAAAAGTAAACTTAACACCTTTTCCGTTTGGATCTGGTTCTGCCTTTACATGCTTTGATTCATTTGAATAAAGGACTGATGCAATTGCATAAATATCTGTCCAGTCTTTGATAACAAAGGAGTTAGCACTTGTACATTCAGCGGCAACAATGATGTAATCTGAATAGAAACCTCGCTTGTAATTTTCGTCTGTTACTACAACATCAATTTTATATTCGCCAACCGGTAAATCGTATTTTGAATAATTAATAAACCAGCCGCCGTCTTTGCTTTCGTTGTCGTAGTAAACCTTAACGTTTGTATCTGTGTACCAGTTATTTTCGGTGCCATCAGTATCAACTCTAGACAATGTAACACTGTTGCTTATTGCATTTATATCTGCAGCCCAACTAACATTTATTCTTATGTTACCCCTGTCTGTGTCTGGATCACCCCAGGTATTTACTACAAGAGCAAAATTAACAGAATTAACCTTACCCTTTTCGATTTTTACACCACTTGTTGTTGCGATGAATTCAACTTCACCCTGATATGCTGTAAGCTGGAAGCTATAGGTTCCTGGTTCTATATCAATTGCAGAAAGCGCATCTGTATTATCCCAAATAGCTAGTTGTACCCAACCACCAGTATAACCATTTTTCTTTGCTTCGAGTTTAATTCCATATAATTCATCCAGATCAAAATCTGGGAAAACAGTTCGTTCAGAACCACCTAATACCGGTTTAATCTGTGTAACATCAGATGCTTTGTCAAAAATATTATGTGAACACGATGATGCTAATACAATTAAACCTAATAATAAAAAGGCGGAAATTGTTTTAAAGAAATTATTATGTTTCATATACTTTTCCTCCCCTACTCAATAATAAGATTAAAGAAACAAGAACAATGTGTTTTGTCCTTTTTCTCAGCAATTACCAGAATTGGATATGTGCCAGAGGTGTATTTGCTTGTATCAATTTTAATAAAATATGCACCACCATCCACTTTTCCATCCTCGTCGGTATTTAACACTTTTCCAAGACAAGACCATTTATAGTTTGAAAAGTTTTCTGTAAATCCATCCTGAACATAGTTCTTATCAGCTGTAAGTGTAATTATGCCATTCAAAGGTTTAGAAATCGAAACATCCAAATCTTCGATTTTTTCAAACTCAATTGAAACCTTTACACTAGTATCTTTTGGTTTTGAAGCTTTAGTATTAACTTCAATAACCTGAGTAAAGTCTCCGGAAAGTTTATAATCAACAACTTCACGAGTTGCTAAATCGATTTTGTGTGTAAAGTTGTCTGTTCCATCGCTTGCGTTAAATGTAATACTTGCATCATCTGAGAAGAAAGAATTTATTTTTTCAATAAAAGTATAATCATTTGCAAGCAGATTCAAGGCTTTACCATTTGTATAATACCAGACTTCGGTTCCCGCTTTATTGTAAATAAAGATTCCGTCTTTGTTTGTCTGGAACGGCTTTTTGTACCAGTCTTTTTGTGTTGGATCAACATATACGTATTCTTTTCTTGGTGCCGGACATTCAAAATGCTTTAAAGCATCTGGTGTTTCGAATACATAGTTTCCGTTGTTATCGACAACCTTTACAACTGTTGAACAATCAAACCAGCTGTCTTCTGCCTTTACTGTACTCTGAACCCAATGATCTGGTTTTAGAACAAATACACCTTCGTTGTTGCTGAGCAAAATACCACCAGTTGTATCTGTTGAACCAAAAGCTGTATTGTAATAAGCAGGACTTACAGTGTAAGCAGTTTCGTCTGTGCCTTTTTTGAATACAAAGCGCTCAAATGGGAAACGTCCGCGTCCACCCTTGAAAGTTCCGTCATCTTTTCTGGTATCATCATAACAATAGCATTGAAGAATCCAGAATAAATCATCAGCCTCATTATTTTCAAAAATATTTTCAAAAATAAATTCAAGAGCATCTTCATCTTTTTCTTCTGTATAAAGATTGCCGTAAAACCAGTCATAATTATCGCCTGTATACTCAGCGAATGCTTTGTCCAGACGGAATTCCTTTTCTACAGAAGGATCACAGAAACTAAAAATGAATTTCAGTAACTTACCGTAATCAATTTTCTGTGAATCATTACCTTTCTTGAATTCTGCTTCGATTCCTATAGGGTCGCCTACACGATTACCTAATTCATCATAATTATATACAAACAAATCTTCTTCAAAAGCCCACATCGGCAAAGTTGTTTCATTTTCAACAAAGTCTTTTGAATAAGTATTGTTTGCAAAATCAAACTTGCATTTATACAAACCAGAAGTTCTTCTTCCGCCGGCATAGTCGTTTACAAAGAAATAAACTGTTCGGTCGCTTGTAACAACAACATTTTCTACGCTCCATTCCTCTGTATTATTTTCGTACAATGCAATATAGTCTTGTGGTCTGTAAGTTGGAACTGCATAAACATGATTTGAATTGTTTACCATTGCATTCAAGAAAAGCCATTTTCCATCTTCGCTTACTCTGAAGTTACGGATAGAAAGTCCTTGAATATCTGGAAGAACCTTTGATAAAGTTCCGCCGATTGGTTCATATTTGTAAATTGAAACTACATCATTTTCATCTTTTGCAGCAACAAACATGTGTCCACTCTGGTCAAACTGAAGATAGTCTTCATCATCACTTGATTTCATCCAGAATGCAGGGACAAGCTTATAATTTGAAACACCTTTAGAATCTATAAAGATATCTGAAGAAGTTCCGTCGTTTCTTACATATACTAATGAACCGAATTTTACAGGAGTTCCATTTGTATATTCCCATTCCGAATACCAGGCATAAGCAATATAAACACCCTTTGCGCCTTCATCAATATCTGTATATGGACTTTGATAAACCTGACGAACCGGCTGAAGTTCAAAACCTTCTTTTAATTCAAGAGCATCTTCGAACACTACTTCATCAGTAGAAACATTTGTTCCATCTGTAATGCTTACTTCTTTTACCTCGGTTTCTTCAACAACTTCAACTTCAATGCCTTCATCTTTGAACAAATCTTTTAATGCTTCATTAAGATTTGTAGTTTTATCTTTAATATCAGCAATCTTAGTTTTGAGTCTGTCTTTTTGCTCGCTTGATAGGGTCGTTACAGAAATAACATCCTGCTCTGAATAAACATCTTTGTCATTTGCATCTTTTTCTTTAACAACCTTTTTTAAAGATTTATTTGCTTTTTTTGTAATAGCCGATTCTGCGGCTCTTGAAGAACTAAGAACCGAAGGAGCAGGCTGAACCTCATCTACCCAAGTAGTAGCCAATGCAGCAGCACCATCAAGATTATAGTTAATGGATTTTACTGTAACTTTTTGTGTTTTAGTTGTGATTTTAACCTTAGAAGGAAGTCCCGTTCCCGAAGTGTTGTTTTCACAACCAGAAAAAATAAATACTGCCATCGCAATGATAGACAGTATTCCTATTTTGAAAAACTTCATAATGCCTCCAATTTTGAGTACTTTCTTCTATAATACACCCCCCATGTGTGTCTGTCAAACTTTTTTTTAATAAACAAAGCACTGAGAATAAAAAAGCACTTCTTTTTATGGAAGTGCTTTTTTAGTAATGAATTGCTTGTAATAACAGATTTTAATGACGGTTTTTAGTCAAATCTCTTATCTTCAATACGTTTTGTTTTCTTTTCGCTGCGTGGGAGCTCGCCTACTCCTACAACTTTAACTTCTGGGGTCATGTTGTACTTTTGCTTGAAGTTGTAAGTCATGGTCAAGGCTGCTTCTGTGCGGTCGGTGCCACCTTCTACTTCTACGAAGATTGTCATTTTGTCTTTGCCGTCTACGTGTTCAATTACTGCACGGTATTCGCTTGAAGTTCCTGGTACGGTGCGGATTACATCTTCGATTGTGCTTGGGAAGATGATGTTGCCCTTTACCTTTACCATGTCGTCGCTGCGTCCCATAATTGGTGTGATTCGTGGGAACTTAGAGCCGCATTTACATTCACCTGGAACAAAAGCTGCAAGGTCGTGTGTGCGGAAACGGAACAATGGAGCGCCTTCCTTAACCAAAGTTGTAAGAGTGATTTCTCCAAGCTGTCCTTCCGGAACCGGCTCACCTGTAATTGGGTCAAGGATTTCTACATAAACATAATCATCGAAAATGTGGATTGCTTCTTCGCAAGGGCAGTTGATTCCAATACCAGGACCGTAGCATTCTGTAAGGCCATAAATATCGTAAAGTTCAATGCCAAGAATATCCTTGATGCGGTTGCGCATTTTTTCGCCCCAGCGTTCAGAACCGATAACGCCTTTTGTAAGATGGATTTTATCTTTAAGTCCGCGGGAATCTACCTGTTCTGCAAGGAGGAGAGCATAAGAGGAAGTTGCACAGATTACTGTTGATTTAAGATCCTGCATCATCTGAAGCTGTTTTTCGGTGTTACCAGGGCCCATTGGAATTGCCATTGCACCAAGGCGTTCACATCCAGCCTGGAAACCGATACCTGCAGTCCACAAGCCGTAGCCCGGTGTAATGTGGATGCGGTCTTTTTTTGTAATACCAGCCATTTCGTAGCAGCGTGCAAACATAATTGCCCAGTCTTCTACGTCTTTTTTTGTATATGGAATAATTACCGGGGAACCAGTAGTTCCGCTTGATGAGTGAATGCGAACAATTTCTTCTTCCGGAACCGATGCCAGTCCAAGCGGGTAAGCATCGCGAAGATCCTGCTTTGTGCAGAATGGCACCAGCTTTTCAAAATCTTCCTGTGTCTTGATATCTTCCGGATTTACATTCTTAAAACGTTCTGTATAAAAAGGATTTCCGCAGGCCTTTACACGTCGTACCTGTGCGCGGATTTGTTCGAGTTGAAGTTCGTTTAGTTTCATATTATTGCTCCTTGAGGCAGATCATCGGGTCAAGCCCGATGATGACACTTTGTCATTGCCGGACTTGATCCGGCAATCTATCCTTGTTACTGTAAATAGTAACACTAAGTTTCAGAAGTGTCAAGCCGTTTCTATAAAAAGAAACATTTTTTTCGGCCGTTCCCCCTTGCTCCACTTCGTTCCACAATGGGTCGCTATGTTCCGGGTTCCGCTGCCGCTACAGCCTCCTCGTTCGCGTTGCTCTCTGCGGTGGCCACTTTCGTGCCCTGCACAGCGCTAACGGGTAATGAATTTTAATAGAATTTGTTAAAACACCATAAAATTGTCATCTTTTAAACAAATTTTATGGTGTTTTGTCTGAAAATCTCTTCTATAATCAGAAAAAAAGCATAAAAAGTACATGAAAAGCCATAAAATTCAAAAGATAAGTCCAAATTTTATGTTTTTTAAAGTGAAAAGCATTCAAAACACCATAAAATTTACAGAAATAACAAGAAATTTATGGTATTTCCAGATAAATCGCATTTTTCCACAAACTATTTATTTCCTTTTGCCCTGTTATGAGTTTTACATAACATCTGGCAATTAGAAATATCTGTAGAGCCGCCTTTACTCCATGCTGTAACGTGGTCGGCATCCATTTCGGTTGGTTTATAAATTCGGTTTTGATTTCCATCTGTTCCCATAGCACATAGAGGGCAATTTGAAATTCCTTTTTGTTCTGCCTCAGCTGTCTGTTTTGCATAAACAGTTTTTTTAGTCGGTTCATCAAATATACGGATATCAAGAAGCTGCGGTTGACGACATCCGTCCAGGATATATTCATAAATGCCTTTTTTGTTTTTCACAAAAAAATCAGAATACAACTCTTTCAACTTTTTTGAAACTTCAATTGGATTATATGAATTCTTATGGTAAAGCTCGTAATACTTACCCCACTCCAAACCTTTCATTTCAGCTTCAACATCAATAAACACAGAAGAAATCCAGTCAATTACACTATTGAAATAAGTTCCTAATTCTGTGATTTCTGTATCATGGCGATGCCTGCTCATATAATCACTGATATTTCTTTTTGAAACCCAATCCAATGCTGCATGCAAAAAATCCTGCCTATTCACATTACCAGAAATATAGGCGCTCCATTTTTGAATATTTGCATTCTGGGAATTACTGAAGGTTTCTTTTGCTTTTGTTACAAACTCGCCGGAATGAATTGCATTTAATAATTCCTGTTCATTAAGAGGAACTCCCGCAATATTGATTGTCTTAAACCATTCTTTAATTTCACTTTCTGTTCCCTCGCATTCATAAATAAGAAGCTTTGTTTCCAGGATTTTCTTTTGCAAATCGTATGCAAGTCCGCTGCAATATTGCTCCATACCATGCGAATCTTTTATGGCAAACTTGTCTGTAACAAAACGTCCAAAGCTTGTGATTCGCTGCTGTCCATCCAAAACCTCAAGTCTGTCGCCAGCTTTATTAAAATAGATAAGTCCCAGCGGATAACCTTTAAGAATTGAATCAATAACTGCAACATCTTTTTTACCATCTGCATAAATGTAATTACGCTGATATTCCGGTTGAATTGTTAATTTACCTGATAAGCCAAAAAGGCCTTTGCCTTCGTATTCGTTATAAACAAAGCCTTCGCAGATGTCTTTGATAGTTATGTTGGTTTTGAGAGTTGTGAGCATTATTTTATTCTCCGATTTTTCTTATAAAGATTCTAGGAAATAATCTTCTATGATGTGTTTTATTTTCCGGCAAATAACAAGCATTTCCGCCCTTATCATATGTATCTGAAATTGGTATACAATCTTTTATAGGTTTACAATCCAATAAACTACAACCAATTATTTGAAATTGGGTAGGATTATATTTTGATAAAAATGAGGGAGATACTCCCATTACTCCCTCATAATCAGAAGGAATAGAATCAACATACTTTACCTCAATTGCATCATAATTGTCATATTTTATATACCCTTGCTCTTTCAAATCTTTATGTTTACTGAATTTTAGATTATCTGCCATTGTCATTAATGATAAAGGCGCATGTCTTCGCCCGTGATCAATATTTGTAAACCAGCAAGCATTTCCTTGTCTTGTATAGTTTCCCTTATATCCCATCCGTTCTGCTTTTTCTTTATCTTTGGGATTTACCACAGCACCTTCAGGAACTTGGAAAACCATATCTTCGCTATTTGCCGTAACGCCAATCCAGAGGCGATTGTTTTTTATTTCTTTAAATATTTCCTTGTATGTTACCATTCCAATTTGACCAATTATCAAACACTTTTTATTTGCTTCCAAAATCCAAGCAACAAATTCTCTGAATAAACTAAAAGGAGGATTTGTTATTATAAAATCAGATTCGTCACGAAGAAGTTTTACTTCCTTACTTCTAAAATCACCATCGCCTTCAAGATAATCCCATTTCAGATCTTCTATGTTTATTTTACCATCATTATTTTCATCTTCTGTTATTGTAAATATTTTTCCTTTTGAACGAGATTTTTTAATTTCAAAACGTGGATCTACACTTTCAAATAGTGTTGGTTGATAATCAAAATTTACATTTTTACTGTCATACGCATAGGAAGTAGAAATAAGTTTCTTAAGACCAAATCGTTCAAAGTTTTGTGCAAAGAATTTTGTAAAATTACTCCATTCAGGATCATCACAAGGTAAAAAAACAGTTTTTCCTTTAAAAACATTTGGATTGAATTCAATATAGGCATTCACTTCTTTTTGGATGTACTCATACAGTGTATAAAACTCATCATTCTTTACTTTCTTAGCATTTAATAATGCATCATTTGCCATTTTATTTCCTCATGATTATTGTCATCTTTTTATATAAATGAACTTCTTCATTTCTTAAATAATAATGAATTATTTCACCTTTTTGAAGTCAGAAATGACGAATTTCATCAAGATTTAAATATGAGTTTTTGGGAAAGCGTAGAATCAGAATTAAAATATCAGAATAAAACCCGTAAGCAATTAGCAACAGAGATAGGAATAGATACAACAACTATAAGCAAAGGAATAACAAACAACAGTATTCCATCAGCAGATATCGCTCTTAAGATTGCATATTTCTTAAATGTAACCTTGGAATCTTTATTAGGACTTCCAGAAAATGGAAAAAATAAAAAATCAGCCGATCAGCAAAATCAAATCCGCCTGTATAAAAAATATTTTGAATTAATAAACCTTGCAGAAAAACTAAATGAGCAGCAATTAAAATCTATTGAAAATCTGATGAAAACAATGTAGGTTTAGCAACGCCTCAACCTACTTCCCAAGTGCCTTCTGTTCCAAAAATCCTGCTACTTCTTCGGCCCAGCTGAACTGGCTCATGAATTCACCGGCAAAGCTTTTTAGGGCTGCGGTGTCGCCTTCGAGAAAATCGTAGTAGTCGCATTTTATGCTTTCGGGGTTGATTCGGAAATTGTTGTATTCGGCAATAAAAAAGTTCTGAATTTCGAGCTCACTCATCGTATGCTTAACATCAACAATAAGATTGCGTAAGCTGCTTCCGTAGCGGGCTGAATCGGCACGGTCGCCCCACAAAACAGAAATCAGTTCTTTTGACTGAACAGAAGTTCCGCGTTTATAAATAAGATAGCCCATAAGCTCCAGAGATTTGGAACGTGAAAAATTGATTACCTTATTATTATAGATGAGCGTAAAATTTCCAAAGGTTTTTGCTTCAAGGCTCAGCTTTTGTTTTCTAAGCATCATTATATACTTTTTTTCTACACGTCTTTTATACAGCGAAAGAACAAACATCATTATTGTAAGAAGAATACAATCTAAAAGTGCCGTAACTCCAAAAGAATTGTAAATACCAGGAATCATAGCACTCATTGCCAGCGACAAAGCAAGCAAAAAATACAAAGGCGAAAATGAAAAGACACATACGGCTATAAGGCCTACAAGACAAAATACAAGTACACCATTAAAAGGCTGATTAAGCTTATAAAAATTGTAAACGCCGGCCCATAAAGTGATATTAACAATATTATACACAGGGATTGTTTTCCAGATATATGCCTTGTTTCGAGGAATAACCTTTACCCATTTTGAATAAATGTAAACATAGGCGCCAAAAACTGTGTAAATTCCAAAATAAATAAGGGAAACAACATAATCTCTAAGATGATTAAAGTGAAAAGCAATTACAATTATAAGGTCCAGCACCCCAAAGAAAAAAAGCGCCGGGCCAAGAACCAGAAGGTTTAACCGGTTTGTTTCGCCGGAGTCTGCAAGGTCCAGCTTGTCTATAACATAACGTTCTTTATATTTTGCAATAATTTTTTTGAACATGCCGCAATTATATCATACTTTTTTTCAATTGTGCTGATTTTGTGCTGATTTTTGTAGAATTTGTGCTCAAACTGTGCTAAAACCACATCGCTTTTTGTGCTGATTTTGTGCTTTTGGTACAATATAATATAGATAATTGAGAAGTAAAAAACATGGATTTAAAAAAGTTATTGATATTTATGGTACTTGCAGCAATGTTTATTTTACAGACAATATCGATATTATTTAAAAACTAAAATAATTCTCCTTGAAAATACGGAAAGAGTTTGGTCCGAAGTCTAAAAATAGATTTCGGGCCTTTTTTATGAGAGATTCCCGGGTCAAGCCCGAGAATGACATAACCTCGAGTTCGAGATGATGCTTACTTAAGAGCATCTTTTGGAAACTGCACGCTTACATCAGATTCTGGAACTGTAACCGGTTTGAATTCCTGCCAGGCTTCGTGAATTGAAATAAGGTTGTGTTCTTCTGAATACTTGTTCCATTCGCGTATTCCAAGCTTTAAACCAAGCTCAAAAGAATCTTGAGGAACGGTAATTTCAAAAGGAATCCAGATCTTGTCATTCTGTACAATGTATTTACCTTTTCCATAAAGACGGTCAGCCTGACTTGCTGTAAGACCAGAATCGTAAGCCATATAAATATGACCTGGAATTGTTATAAACGCTGTTTGAATACCCAGCGCTTCTAAAAGCGAGCAGTTCAAAATTGAAAGGTCATCGCAGTCACCGCCATGATAAAGCAAGGTCTGATACGGGAACTGCAAAAAGTCTACCGAAACTGTATCGGAAGTAGAAAAAACGCTTGTAGGGTCAATAACGTAGTTTATTCCGTAGGCTTTAAGAACCTGAAAAACTGCATTTGCATAAAGATAGTTTGCACTTGCTGCAGAGTCAATTTTATCGCGCAAAGCAAGTGTAATCTGTCGTGCAAAACGCTGAACAGCTCCATCCTTTGCAGAAACAAAAGCAGCTGCCCTGCGGTCATCTTCCCAAGACATTGAGTTTCTTGTTAGTGTCTGCAAAAAGAATCGGTTTTCAAACTGTTCTTTCTTTCCAAGGTTCTTGTAAGACACAGTAACAACAGCATCAGTCATCTGCTTTTGCATCTGGTTCATTATGCTTTCGTTTAAGAAGGCGGTAAGATCTACAGAAAAATCCTGACCAGCTGCAATTTTGTCAAATGAAGCAACAACTTTTGGTACAGACATAAACTGTTCTATAAATACAGAAACTTCAACATTTGTGATTGCATTTTTTTCTGTATTAGTAAATAAAACTGTACCAAAATCATTGTTATCGTAGTGTGCATAAGAAATAGGGAAAAGCGGCTGTGTAACAGAATCTTGAATTGCTATGGCATTGTTTTTTGACAGGCTCTTTGTAAGATTTATGGAAAATCCAAGTCCTATTTCTACAGATTCAAGAAAAGCTTTTGGTTTGTAGAAATAATTCTTGTAACCACCGAAAATGCTTGCCTTTACAGAAGGTGAAACATAATAATTTGCAGAAAGCCTTGCACCAAAAGAAGGTCCGCTTGTCTGCTGAATATTGTTTTCTAAATCTTCCGGAAGCAGCCACAAACCTCCATAACCTTCTAAAGAAAGTCCAAATCTGTCGGTAAAACGTTGACTGTACCCCAAAGCCATATTAGCATCATAGGTAATTACAGTATCAACATTTGGCGCCATAAAAAATTCTGGACTTGCCTGCAGAGAAACATATACTTCGTTTCGCGTATGAAATACATCTGCAGAAAAATCCAGAGAAAGAGTCCCTCCCAAAACATTTTTAAATGAGGATTGTAATATATAATCGTAGGATGGTAATAACCTGATTGAAAATTCTGCAGCGTTAAGAGAAGCTGGTAATGTCAAAAACATCAGAATTGCCGTTAAGGAAATAGCTTTTATTTGCTTCATAAAACTACTCCTTAATCGTCAAGAATCGAACTGATATTTTCAAGGCCTTTCAATGCCGTTTTGTTTTGTGGCTCAATTGAAAGAACTTGTTTATACTGTTTTTTTGCCGCTTCGTAATCTTTTAAAAGCATGTAAACGTTTCCAAGATTATTCATTGCAGCAACAGAACCTGTTGCAGCAGTTTTTGAAAATTCCTTTATTGCATTTTCATACTGACCTGCGCGAACATAAGCAAGTCCAAGCTTGTTTGAATCTCCAGTGCTTCTGGCATTTTTTATAACAACAGAAAGGTCGCTTTTTACATAATCATTTACAACGTTATTGAATAAAGCTTCTACAGTTGACTGATTCGGTCTGTCAAGAACATCGCCGTAACCAGTAAAAATAGCAGGAGGGTAATTTATCCAGGCATCATGAGTTTCTATAAAATCATACCAGACATCTTCGCTGTTGTTAATTTTTTCTATAAGCTCGGCACCTTTCGCTCGACTTGCAGTAAAGCCCTGGTCAAAGCTTGCCATAGAAAGTGCAAAGTAAACAGTTTCGTCTGTAATAACAAGAGTATCGGGATTTGCAAAATGACTTGCAGCAGATGATGGCTTTAAGGTTGTGTCTACAAGTATAAGAAAATCGTCTTCCATAGGAATAAAGGCTGTTCCAATACCAACAGATTCCAGACATGATGCATATAAGATTCCAAGCTCATCAAGGTCACCTGAACTGAAATCCATTGTCTGCAAAGGATACTGAATGTAATCCGGCAGATTATCAAGATGATAGTGAACATAAGGTGAAATTATGTCGCCTGAATAAACAATGCCGGACTCACGAAGCGCTTCAAACATTGTTCCTGCAAACTGAATGTTACGGTTCATTCCCGAATAAAGCTTATTTCGTGCAATGCCTGCAACATATTTTGCATATTCCAGAACTTCCGGAGTATCTGGAGAAATATAAGCCGCAAGTGATTGTGTGTCGCCCCACATATAAGAGTTACGGTTAGAAACAGAAATTGAAACTCCCTGAACAGAAGTTTTTTTCTGGCCAAGCAGCTCGTATTCAATTACAAGATTTCCGCTCATCATTCCGTTTTCGGCAAAGCTAAGTAAGTCAGAAGAAAAATCAACAGGAAGATCTACAGAAACACTTCGCATTTTTTTGATAACTGCAATAGGTTCTGTTTTAAGTGCACTCGAAGTATATTTACCAGCCGTAAAGCTTACAGTAACATTTTTGATTTCTGCATTTTCGCCGTTTGTAAGAATTACAGTTGCAACAGGATCATTTTTGTAAAGCTGCATATAAAGCGGTAAAACATCAGCGTCTTGCCTAATGGTTGCATAGCACGCATTTTTTGAAGATTTTTTTGAAGAAAGTGTAAACTTAAAAGAAAGCCCCGCAACAGGTCCAGCCATCATTGTTTTTGCACTGCCATCCAATATAGAAGAAAAACCCGTTGACTGCAAAAAGCTGTTATAGCCACCGTTAAGCGAAAGCGTTACCGTAGGATTTATACGAAAGCCAAGCTCCCCGTAACCACGCCAGTACAAATCGGAAGCAGAAGTTTTTTCATTTCCTTCTTGAAACGAAAAATTATAAACTCCCGCAGCCCCACCAAGTCCAAAATACAAGCGCGAAAAAATATTGTGATATAAACCAAGCCCTGCTCCCCCATAAAGAAAAGTTGCAGCAGAACTTGCACCTTCCGGAGTTTCCAAAAGAACATTTCCTTCGCCGCCAAGAGTTATCCAGTCAAAGAGCTGAAGATCTGCCTGAGCTGTCATATTAAAAGCAGGCTTATAATGTTCCTTAAGAGGAATTGCCACTCCTGGATTAAGTCTCAAAGAAAAGTCCACAGCAAAGAGGCTTCCCGCTCCCGCCAAAGTCAAAATCAGAAATATTGAAAGAAAATGTTTTTTCATTGCCGTGCTCCTTAGTATTTCTGTTTGATGTCGGTCATTACTGTGGTACCATCTGCGAAGTGGACTATTGTAGTGTACCAGCAGCCGGTTGGAATGTTATCAAGATTGTTCAGACCATAAGTTACATTAAGAGTTTCATTGTTACCTGTACTTTCGTTTACCGGGCATTGATAGGTTTTTAATCCGGTTTCTGCACCTTTTGTTTCCCAGGTAGTAATGGCATTTTTTGTATACTTTGAATCTGTGAGCTTTGAATCGGAATACATTGTATGAACAAGAACACTGTTATTACTGAAGATCTGTATACCATTTAAGCCGTCCAAACAGTTCTTGATATCACAATAATTATTTTCTCCTATAAAGACATATTCAAGATTGTAAAAGCCTTTTCCAACACTTGTATCAGAATCTTCAAAACCATAATAAGCTTTTATTCTACGCCATGGATTTGAGTCTTGAGCCATGGGAGTTACATAGTTTATACGATTTGGCTTAAAGGTAAGTTTTCTGATTGATAGACCATTTACATCCTCCCAAGAATAACATAAGTCCGGACTTATATAACCATCATCTTCCCAGTAATTACCATTGTATTCCGGCTTCTCAAATTTGATTACAATTTTTAGAGCATCTTCTCCATTTTTTGTAATTTTAAGACTATCGCGTTTAGCTTCTTCTATTGAGAATTCCAACCAGGAATCTGAATAACCTCCATTTTCGGGGTGCTCCTCATCATAGTAAATATATCTATATTTTCTTTCTAATTTGTATGGCAGCTTTCCTAATACATTTTTTACAAACGGATAAGTATAAACAGCAGCATTTCCGTTAGTATCTTCTACAACAAAAGAAATTGTATAGAAACCTTCTGTTAAGTCTCCATAAGGAATACTTAATATACTATCCCATCCATCATTAACATATTCAAAGGTTTTAACAAATCTTCTGTAATCTGTTCTAAGCTCCTCTAAAGTATAAGAAGGAATAAGCTTTATATTATTACTTGGGTTAGGAATTATATAATAAGTAAACTCATATTTACCTTCTTCATTCTTAAACATATTAGAAACACTGGCACCTATTTCCCCCGGATTATTACTTTCGGCAAAAGGATCCCAGACATCATCATTTGGGGCTATTATTTCAAAACCACCAGGAAATCCTAAACCATTTTGGAACAAAGTAACTTTTGGTGGGACAACGTCCTTCCTTAAAATTAAATCTTTTATTGGAGTAGTTGAGTCATTAAGTAAAATTTCAAAGCTGTCTGCATTATCTGCAAGGAAGCCTTCAACTGTAATATAGTCACTATAAGAAAGTGGACAGTACATTGTATTATTCTTTGAAGCCATTACATAAACTTTATATGACATATACGAACCAAGAATTATTTCCGGCGTCTTGCTTGTAATACTGTTATAAGGCTCAAAAGCTTTTATTGTTGCGTCTTTTTGTACCCAAGAAAGTACATAGAAAGAGTAGTCAACGTTATCGGCTTTTCCTTCGTCTGTCCAATAGTCATCTATAACAACCTTAAAGCTACCAGAATTTGTTATAGGTGTTGCCTTTATCTTTATTGGATTTCTGGAAATATAATCTTTTCCTTCTGGTCCATAAGCCTTAACTGTCGTAATTTCTGCATTTGAATCTGAAGAGATTTCTTGTTCGGAGGTTCCGAAATCTGGGAAATATTGTCCCGAATATACGTCTTCTGTCCAACTAGAAATTGTTCTGCTCAAATAATTTAAACTTGCCGGAGAAGGGAAATCGCCAATGGTACTTGTTAAATAAACCTTAACTATTCCTGTAGGATAATTTCCTGCTTCATAATATTGACCGCACACTGAACTCAGTGTCCACTCAGAAAGAGGAGACGTAGCTGTTGTTCCGCTGTAAATTACTTTATTACCATCTGCAAATTCATAAATGCAATTATAATAACAGTTGAGACCTGTAGTTGATGTGTTTGTTTTGCATTGAATCAATAAAGAACTTTGATTTTTTAGTTGAATTTCATCTCGGGTTTCACCAACACTAATTTCTGCACGAGGAACCATTCGTTTTATAATTTCTTTTTCGTTTCCAAGTTCATCTTTACAAACAACCCTTATAATAACAAGCTTTGAAACATCTCTTGTAAAGACATATTTATTCTGACTGTTTTTTGTAATTTCATTTGTAGCCGCTTCTTCAGAATATCCCCAGTAAACAGAAAACTCATACGGTGAATAGAAATTGCTGTAGAAATAATCCTGTGCAGCTTTCTTTCCGTTTGCAAAAGTTTCGCTTATTGAAAGTTCAACAGTCTGTTCATCGCCAGTTACATTAGGAACACTTGCAAGAATGGCTTCGCAGGCTTCCTTATAACCAGAAGCGTTTGGATCAGGAAAACCTATTGCTTCCTGCTCAAAACTGATATTCGTAGTATCAATCATTGTGTCTTTAAGTACATATAATTTTTTAGACTGTTCGCTGCAGTTACCGGCATAATCTTCTACGAAAATTTCAAGCTCTATAATTCCGTCATAAACTGTATTCAAATCATAATCAGCATAATATTTTCCGGTTTCTTCATTCTTGATGCAGTTTATATTTGTTGTAGCTGGTGTTACATTTACAACAGTTGTATCTGTATATCTTATTATTTTTTCTTTAACAATGAATCCTGCAATTCCAGAATCAGCATCATAACCATCCACTTCTATATAAACAGAATCTTTTATGTGGTTTGTACCAAAATCGCCGAAGCCTGTTCCTGTGCTGTTCCAGTTTTCAAAAGCAGTTGGCGTAAGATGTTTTTTCATTTCTGAAGAAGCATAAAGGTCTACAGAAGTCAGAATTGGTTTTACACTGTCGAGCGTTTTATTTACGCGGTATTTGTATTGATAAAGGCCTGAACCATAATTTCCGTCAGTATCTTTAAAGTCAGAAAGATCGAGCTTTACAATGATATCTCGAATTTCTGTGCTTCCCTTTACATCAAGAAGTCTTTTTGTTTTTATAGTTGGAATATAAAGAATTTTTGAATCTTCCGAAAAATACGGCTTGTCAAAATATTCAGCAAGGTTATTTCCAGAAGCGTCTGTAATTGAAGGACTGAAATATTCAGTTGTTTCTACAGGCTTATTAAATTCAATGCTGATTGTCGAATCCTGTTCGCAGCCGCCTGTTTCATATTCAGGACTTATGCTTACAACCTTTGGAACAGGGTCACATTTTGGTTTAATAAGAATATCATCAGAGAACTTTTTTACATAAACATTTATTGTATAAATACCGGAATCTGCATCGCTTTTATTTTCGAGTATTGCAAAATCTACAAATTCCTCAGCATTAAAATCCGGATTATTTGTTTTGCTTACTGCTTCAAGTCCCACAAAAACATAATCAGATTTTTTTACTGTAAACTGAAGGTCGACACTATAGCCAACAGTACATTTAATTTGACCTGTTATGTCAAAGAAACCTGTTTTGCTGTTTTCGTCTTCTTTTACCAGAAGGGTTGAAATTTCCTGATTTCCGAAACTTTCGTTAATTCTGTAAGAATGAGTTTTATTGTCTGTAATAACGATTCCTTCTGCATCTTTTTCACCATTAAAATTGATGCTTACGGTGATATCCATTTTTTTGCCTGAATCTGGTGCAATAATATGCTTGTCCTGCTTTGGAGCAAAAACCAGTACTGTGTTATTATCTGTTAAAACTGGTGCTTCAAAAAAATCTGCTTTAAGGTCGCTGGAATCAGAAAAAATTGAAACACAATCATAGTTTTCAAAAGTTTGAGTATTAATTGCTTTATTAAATGTGATTTTTACCAGTGTATCCTGGTCGTAGCCCGAAGGTATAAATTCAGGAGTTATGCTTACAATTTTTGGGATTTGAGTACACTTTGCACGAATCATTATATCATCAGACTCTTTTATAAGTTTAACCTGAACTTTATAAACGCCGGCTTTTTCATCTGCGGCAGAGCTCATTTGAGTAAACTCTACACAGTCTGCACGGCTATTATTCTGATTTACTTTACTTACTGCTTCAAGTCCATTGTAAATATAATTGTCCGAATCTACTGTATACTGAAGGTCAATTGTATAACCAACTAAACATTCCTTGTCACCACTTGAAAGGAATGAACCTTTTGTTGTGTCCTGATCAACAAGGATTATGTAGGTTTTAGCGTTGGCCACATCAATTATTTTTTCAAATTGATCTAGAGCTTCGCTACCGTTCATGAAGTTATCGCAGGAAGCAAGAAGAAAAACAGCAGAACAAAGGATAAAACTAAACAATAAATAAAGATGTTTTTTCATTACACTATCTCCAATTTTATTTTTTATATGATGTAAAGTAATAATACTTGCATGATAGCACAAAATCAGCACAAAAGAGTGAAAAAAACAGGAAAATTCAGCACGAAATCAGCACAAAAAGAAAAGATTTGCAGAAATTTTTTAAATATTTTTTAAAAACCTGTTGACAATTTTTCGCAGGTTGTGTTACTATTCACAGTAACAAATGTTACTGTGAATAGTAACACAAAAAAGAGGTAAGATTTATGGAAAAACGAGTAATCGAAAACGAAGAAAAAAAAGGAGTTGAACTCCGCGACTTACTGCTAACTGCAGTACTCTTGGCAGCTGGTGCTGTATTAAAATTTTTTGTTGGTGCATTCATCAACATTGCAGGCATGAAACCTAACTTTGTTATTGCAATGTACTGTATGGTAATTGTTCTTCTTCGTCCAAAAATCTGGTATAGCATTATAGTTGGTCTTCTGGCTGGAGCAATCTGTCAGTTCTTCCCGGGAACACCTTATTTGAACTTTGCTTCTGAATTTGCAGGTGCTCTTTGTATGGGACTTTTGATTATGATTCCTGCAAAGAATAAGACTGTAGAAATTGTACTTGCAGCAGTTAGTACATTTATCAGCACAGTAATTTCGGGCGGATTGTATACAGTATTGCTTTTTGTTGTAATCAAATCTGATCCAAGTGCAATTGCAGCTTATGTACCAATCGTACTTGGAACTGCAAGCTTGAATGCAGTTATTGTTGCACTTTTGTACGCACCTTTGATGAAGGCAATTAAAAAGCCGTTTATTTGTGACGCTAATAAGGAAGCCGCATAATGATTGAAATACAGGAACTAACCTTTAAGTACACCGATTCTAAAAAGAATGCGCTTGAAAATATTACGCTTA
>JAFZWX010000144.1 GCA_017617145.1 Treponema sp.
CCAGGACGAAAAGGAAGGTCGCGTGTGACGCGTTTATTTTTCCCTAGAATGGGGCAAGTTTTAAATACCTCGCCCATATAGACCGGAGAGGAAGGATAGCCAGTGGGCGTCGGTGGCACGGAGATCTTTGGGACTCATGCGCCAGGTCCAGTTGGTGCCGGTGGTGGCTGGAGTATTCATTCTTGCGGTGTTGTCGGCGCCGGTTATATCCTGCATTGGAATTATGGCATAAGCGGCACTTGAAGCAAACACTGCACGAATCATGTCTTTTCGGAGCTTTCCGGATGTAACAAGTGTACGGGCTTTTTTTACATCAAGCTCACAGCCTTCAATATATTGAGCAACTAAAACAAGCTGTTCATCACCAAGATTCATAAGCCAGCCCTGCATGGTGTCGTTATCGTGGGTACCGGTATAAGCTACGCAGTTATCAGTATCGTACATGTGAGGTAAGAAATAGTTTATCATACCATTCTGACGGGCTTCTTCTGGACTGAATGCAAACTGCAGGACCTTCATGCCTGGAAAACCACACTGCTCCCGCAAAGCCCTGACCTCATCTGTAATAACACCAAGATCTTCTGCGATTACAGGAAGATCACCAAGTTTTGACTTTATAGCCTTGAATAAATCATAACCTGGTCCCTTGCACCACTTGCCGTTTATAGCAGTTTTTTCTGTTACAGGGACAGACCAATAGGCTTCAAAGCCGCGGAAGTGATCTATACGAAGAACATCTGTTAATTCAAAAACTCGTTTAATTCTGGCAAGCCACCATTTGTAACCATCATTTTTCATTGCATTCCAGTCATAAAGAGGATTTCCCCAAAGCTGACCGTCGGCACAAAAATAATCTGGCGGAACTCCTGCAACACAATTTGGTTTACCATTCTTGTCCAACTGAAAAAGACTCTGATTTGACCATACATCTGCACTGTCTGGTGCAACAAAAATCGGGATATCTCCAATAAGGTTTATACCGTTTTCGTTTGCATATTTCTTCAGGGCATTCCACTGGCAGTCAAAGAAAAACTGAATTACCTTGTAGGAGTCAACATCAGATTTGTTTGCCTTGTACCATTCTTTAAGCGCATCCTTATCGTGAAGTGCAAGTTTTTTAGGCCACCAGGCATACCAGATAGAATTATCGGGCTTTTCTTCTGCAGCCTTTTTATCGTAAACAGTTTTTATGCTCATAAAAAGAGCAAAATCATCAAGCCATGATTTTTTTGCCCGGCAAAAAGCTTTGTACTGTTCAAGGTCATATTCACCCGCTGCTGCCAGAAAGTTTTCTGCGGCTTTTTTAAGCAACGGAAGCTTCCACCACACAACAGCACCAAAATCAACATTGCCTGTTTTTTTAATATACTCAGGCAGAGCAATATCTTTTTTGGAAAGCCAGCCGCCCTGCACTAAAAGGTCTAAATCAATTAAAAGAGGATTTCCCGCAAAAGTAGAAAAAGATGCATAAGGAGAATCTCCGTAACCTGTAGGACCAAGCGGAAGAATCTGCCAGAGCGACTGACCTGCATCACATAGCCAGTCTATAAAATCGTAAGCGGGTTTACCAATTGTTCCAATACCAGGAGTGCCGGGAAGTGATGTTGGATGTAATAAAATGCCGCTGCGGCGTGTGAATTTCATAATTGCTCCGTTTTGTGTCATTGTCGGGCTAGACCCGACAATCTATTTATAAAAAAAGATTGCCGGGTCTAGCCCGGCAATGACATGAAAAAAAATGCTCTGGATTAGCCCAAAACCTTCGAGATTCTTTCCAGAACCTTCTTGCGGTCAAGAGGCTTTACGATATAACTCTTAGCTCCAAGCATAAGGGACTTCTTTACAAGCTCTTCCTTACCAAGAGCACTTACCATTACAACCTTTGCATTCTTGTCAAAAGCCATAATCTGTTCAAGAGCGGTTATACCATCCATTTTTGGCATTGTAATATCCATTGTAACTAAGTCTACGTGAGGACAAAGCTCCTTGTACTTTTCTACACCTTCTGCACCATCAACGGCTGTGGCAACAACATCATAGCCTTCGCTGGCGAGAATCTGACCAAGCTGCTTTGCAACGAACATAGAATCGTCAATAACGAGTACTTTGAATGCTGTTCCGTCACTCTTAAGTCCCTCTGGCGGACGCTCATTAATTGTTGGATAATCCTGAATAGTTTTCATCATATACTCCTTTATTAAGCGCGTTCTCTAATAGCAACGTTTACTTCTATTTTACCATATTCTGTAATAAGAGGAACAATAAGAGCCTCTACGCTGTCTGTTGTTCCACCTAAAGCAGCTATTTCCATCTTCTGGCCTGCAAACAATGTTGGAGGTGTAAGATCGAACTTAAATCCAAGTTCATGAAGCTTTGTTACAGCCTGAGCAGTAATCAAATTTGCCAACTCACTGATTGTTGCCTTTGCCAAATCGTCAAAAGCAGGTAATTTTTCACCATTCATAGCAGAAGCAATGTTCAAGGCAGTTTCATTTGTCATATCAAAAAGAACACGTCCTTCTACATCTCCTGCAAGACCTACTAAAGCGGCAACACCCATAACCGGCATTGCTGTAGATTTAAGATACAAATCTCCACGCTTTACTTCTGCTCCACCAAGAACTTCCTGTAAAACTCTGAATGAAGTCTCAACAAACGGGTTAATATATTCTACTCGCATGTCATTCCCCTTTTAATCTTTTGTATATGCTGTAACAGCACCTTTACTAGTTTCACCAAAACCATACGATATTGGAATAATTTCGTTTTCACCAACTATTGCAATACCGTTTCCTTTCATCTTTTCAAAGAATTCAGAAAGGATATTTTCCTGTGATTTAATATCTACGAAAGACAAGAAATCACGGGCAAAAATAACGTCGAGCATTGGAAGAACATTTGTGTTCTTACAATCATGATACTCGAACATTATACTGTCTTTTATCTCCTGATTAAAGGTGCTATCGCCATTCGCCTTTTTAGTAAGATAAGGAGAAAGCCAAGAACCTTCCATAGTAGCAGGTACAGACAAAAGACTTGCGTTTGAAACTCCAAGAAGATCTACATCCTGAGCATAAATTCTGATTTTTGCATCAGGATAGCGGCTTTTAAGAACACATGCCAAACAGTATGTTTCTATACCGCTGCCACAACCAGGATTCCAAACAACAATTTGTTTTGCGTTGTTTTCAGGCAACAGATTCTTTATACAGTCTGCGTAATCTTTAGACCACCAGGTACCTGTAAAAGAAGAATAGAAGGTTGACATAAATGCATCGGCATCAGCAGAATTCTGAAGCTGTGTCTTATCATGACCACGCTCACTTGCCCATTCTGTGTAACGCTGCTTTACCCAGTTTTCATTAATCTGGCTCATGTCAAAGTTCTTATAACTCTTAAGACTTTCTGCAATAAACTTAATATCAAGATTCTGAGGTTCTTCTTTTTTAACCGGTGCAGCCTTAACTGCAGTACTTGCAGCTGCGGCAGGTTTTGCAGAAGAAGCAGCTCTCATATCAGCTGGCATTTGAGCATTCTTTGCCATCTGTTCTGCAACTTCTTTTGCTTCACCCGAATCTTTAGAACCAAAAATTCTTAATATATCGAGCAGTACGTAAAGACGGTTGTTATTCTCTACAACACCGCTGATGTATTTAATGTTAATATCCGCAAACAAAGGATGCGGAGGTTGAATTGTTGATTTCTGGACACCAACAACCTTGTCAATCTTATCTACAACAAGACCAAAAGTCTGATCATCAAGTGTAAGAATGAGAAGGTTTTCAAGCTTCTTTTCATCACGTTTCTGAACTTCAATATTAAAGAACAGACGCAAATCAAGAATTGGAATAATCTCACCACGAAGATTGTATACACCAAGAACAAAAGGCAATGTGTTAGGAACATAAGTAAAGCGACCGGCCTTAGCAATTTCCTTAACATACATAATATCTATGGCATAATCTTTTTCGGCGAGCGAGAAGGTTACCATCTTAAAATCAACATAACTTGCAGCTTCTTTCTTTTCCTGAAGCGTATCATTGAGTTGTTCAGCAGTTTGAATTACATTCTTTTCTTCCATACTAGTGCCCCCTTACCCGTTCATCCTGGCATTTGCCTGGGCCAGTAATTCCTGCTTTACACCCAAATCAAGAAGCTGACTTACATCAATAATCAAAGAAACAGAACCGTCTCCTAAAATAGAAGCACCCGCAATTCCCGGTGAATTAGTAAACTTATCGCGCAAAGGTTTAATTACAACGTCCTCTTCGCCAATAAGTGTATCTACCATAACACCAATTTTCTTTTCCTGAGTTCCTACAATTACAATGTAGCACTCGTCGCTTTGTTCAGTTTCTGGAATATTGAACAGTCGTGAAAGACGAAGTACGCTTATTACTTCGTTTCGAACGTTCATAATTTCGTAATTATCAATATGGCTTATTTCATTGATATTAACGCACTGACTTTCAATAACGTTTGCAATAGGGATAGAGTAAATTTCTGTACCTACGCGAACAAGCAGACCCTGAATAATGGCAAGTGTAAGAGGAATCTTGATGATAAAGGAAGTTCCCTGCCCTTTAACAGAGTTTATAGAAATGCTTCCCTTGATATTGTTTATCATTGTCTTTACAACATCAAGGCCTACTCCACGACCAGAAATATTCGAAATCTTATCGGCAGTAGAGAAGCCTGGCTGCATAATAAGCTGGTATGCATCCTGATCTGTAATAACCTTGTCCGGGTGAATAAGTCCGTTTTCAATAGCCTTCTGACGAACCTTTTCTACATCAATTCCGGCACCATCATCTTTTACTTCGATTACAATGAGGTTTCCTTCATTAGATGCCTTAAGGAGTACAGTACCAGTTTCTGGTTTACCTGCAGCACGACGAACCTCTGGAGTTTCAATACCATGATCAACAGAGTTTCGTACACAGTGCATGATTGGATCGAGCAAATCTTCTACAACTGACTTATCGAGTTCTGTTTCCTCACCTTCAATTTCAAGATTGATTTTCTTGTTCAAATCACGCTGAAGGTCGCGAACAACACGAGGGAATCGGCTGAAAATCTGATTGATTGGAACCATTCGGATTTTCATTACACCTTCCTGAAGCTCTCCTGCAATTGTACCAAGCTGCTGTGTATAAGAACGGAAACGTCCTGTTATGCCCTTTGATTCTGTTTCGTACTGATCGAACATGTTTCCCATGTCGCCGTACTGTTCGGCAAGACGCTTTTTAATTTCATTAATTGGTGTACCTCTTTGAAGCTCATCAAGGTAATTAGGAAGTTCATCCAGAAGTGAACGGAACTTTTCTCTAAACTGAGACTCTACAGACTGGAATTTAACAAGCTCGTTCTGAGTCTGGCTTGCAAGCTGGTTGAAAGAAGCCTTTATAATAACAGCTTCAGAAACAAGGTTCAAAAGATTATCGATTCGGCGTGAATCTACGCGAAGGATTGAGCCTTGCTGTGCATGACCTGAACCAGTGGCAGCAGGAGCCTCTTTCTTTTCTGGTTTAGCTTCTGCCTTTTTCTCTGCAATCTGTTCATTAATTGCATCTGCTTTTGCCTGACCTGCAAGAGGTTTAGCAGCAGCTGCAGGTTCTTCAACTACAGGAGCAGGAGCACTCTGAACAGGAGTAGCGCTAACAGCAGGAGCAGCATCAGAAGAATAATTATCATCGGTAAGAAGACGGGCATCTGTAATAAGAGTAACATCACTTAAGAAAGAAGCGTCTTCTATTGTTTCTGCACTTCCTGAAGATGCCAGATAGTAGAATACATTCTCATAGAACTGATCTTCATAAAGAGCATCAAAATCAGGAACTGTTTTAAGCACATTACCAACAGCCTTAAGAGCTGCAAATACCTGAATACCACCAACAGTATTCATAGGATTATTTTCATCAAATTTAACTGCAACGCACCAAAGACTCTGGCTTCCTTCACAAGCAGACTTAAGTTCCTGATATTCACTTTCAGAAAGCGGAGGAAGATCCATGCCTTGTCCACTTGCAGGAGCAGCTGCTTTAACAGGAGCCGGTTGAACTGGAGCCGGTGCTGCTTTTGCAGGTGCCTTTTTAGGAACAGGCTTTCCACCCTTTTCGGGAATATAAGCCTTAAGCTTTTCTATAATTCCATCTATGTTTTCTTCATAGACGGTACCATTCTGACGTGCTTCAAGCATAGCTTTAATAACATCGATTGAGGTAAGAAGTAAATCAACAACATCCTCATCGATAGAAACTCTATCCGAACGAATCTCATCAAGAACATCTTCAACAGAATGTGTAAAGTGAGACAGTTCCATCATTTCTACAGTAGCAGAGCCACCTTTTAATGTATGAGCTGCACGGAAGATTTCATCAATAGCCTCATGATTAGAAGGGTCATTCTCAATTACAAGGATATTGCTTTCGAGCTGCTCAACCTGCTGTTCTGCTTCTGCAAAAAAGTCTTTTAAGAGTTCCTCATTGTTAGGATCAAGATAATCACTCATACCCTCTATTATATACCGAAAATACAAGTTTTCAAGATAAAAATGATAGAAAAATAGCAAAAAAGTTTATTGCATAAAATTGTTAAAAATGCGATTTTTTTAATGATTTATGAAGAATTCAGTCCTTTTTGCCGATAATAATATGTGGTAAAATGTATTTTACAGGAGAACTTATGAAAAAGCTTTCTATATTGTTAACCGCTTTCACTCTTTTTGTAAGCGCTGGTCTTTTTGCAGAACCTGCATTCAGCGGATATTCAGGCGGAAAAGTTAATTATTCTACAAACGAAGAAGTTACAGACACATACGACCCGGATCTTAAACTACAGGCATTTTTTCAGGGGCAGTTTAATTTTTCACAGAATATGTGGGGAAGACTGGAGTTTTCCATTGATACAGGCGACTTTTTAAGCAAGGAGCTTTTCCATAAAACAGCAGCTTCGTTTGAAATTGATGAGCTTTCAATTATCTTTAAATCAAATTCAGACACAGATGCAAACTACTTTAGTATTTTTATGGGAACTTATGATCCAATTGGTTCCGATATCTTCTTACAGCGATATTTCGGAATTCAACCGATTGCCTCTAAAATAACAGAAAGCTGGCTTGGACTTGCAGGTTCAATTCTCTACCCTCACTTTGGAATTGGTATAGCAGATGTAAAACGCCTTATGAGTGCTCCAATAACACTTGGAGGTTACGCATACATAAATCACGAAGATGCACTTCATTATGTTTTCAACACCGATTTCCGTTTTGCCTGCGTATACAGATTTTT
The DNA here is from genome assembly GCA_017617145.1 of Treponema sp. The sequence continues at coordinate 7,290 of JAFZWX010000144.1, forward strand.
TACATTTGATTTTGCAGGTGGAGCTGGTTTTCCTATTTCTGATAACAACAAAGGTCAGGACGCAATTGCAGTTATTGACAAAGTGCTTTTGCATGCCGGAACAACAATGCTCATAGGAAACAATTACACACAAAGTCTTTTTATTCAGGCCGGATTATTTAATATGCCTGTTACAAAACGAGATGAAGCAACTATTTCTCCAAATGATATTTACCTTTTAGTAGAACCGCGAATACTTTTGGAAAATGCGCACGTAAATCTTACATTATTCAGTCTTCCACAGGATACTGCTGATCAGCTTATGTTTGTAGAAGACACACTCGGTGCAAATCTTAATATCTACGGCGATTCGTTTTCTATTGGGGCTAACAGATTTACAATTGGAACAAACTTTTCTTTTTCATTTGCAGGCAAGACCTTCCTTGATTTAGCAGATCCACTTGAACTCATAAACAGCGATTACAATATTACGATGACTCCATATATGTCTACAAACTTCTTAAGTGGAGAGCTTCATACACAGGCTTCAATAAGATTCATGAAATTTGCAACAAAACGCTGGTACGAAGCATTTACCATGGATATTGGTTACACTGCAAGATTCTAGATAATATCAACATAATCCTGGCCCCAGTATTCGCAGAGAAGCTGGTAGGCATCTTGCTGCAGTTCGGGGATTACGGCTTCTTTCATTTGTTTGATGTTGTTTGATAAATAAAAGCGCGAAAGGTTTTTGAGAATTTCTACTTCGTCATCAAGAAGTTTGTCTGGTGTATCTTGTATCTTCTGAAGCCATTGAAGAATAACCGTAAAAACGCTGGCAGTTGAACAAATCATCTGCCATTTTTTTAATGTATCTATTTTGCGGTGACTCGACATTCCGAAATCTACGCGGTAATGATATACAATATCTTTTATGCCTATATATGATTTTGCAGACTGAGCAACAAAGAAAAAAAGCAGAAGGTCATCGGCCATGTTGCATTCTGTATAAGGAATATGCTTGTAGGCCTGTAATAAAACGTCGCGCTTAATAAGTTTGCCCCACACATTTGCTGTAAATGCCCTGTCCACAAACCATTTTCTAAAAACCTCGCGGCCATAAACAGCTTCATAAAGGATTGTTCCAAACGTGTTTTTTTCTGCTGCAACAAACTCCCCTTTTTCGTCAAAGGTTCCTGCAACAGAAGTACCATGAACAACATCAAAAGTCTTAGCAGAACCTGATGAATTGGCAGCTTTATAAAATGCAGCAAGTGCTCCGGGAGTCATTTCATCGTCTGAATCTACCTGGGTTACATATTTTCCTTTTGCTTCATACGCAAGTGTACGGCGGGTTTCTACAACACCACGATTTTGTCTATGCGCCACAAAACGAACAGGCACAACTGCAAGCCTATTTGATTTACGCCAGCGGTTAAATTCTTTTTGAACAGCTTGAACTATTTTTTTTGCCTCACGCCCCTTTTGGTCTTTACCGGGACTGGCATCGCTTACAACAACAACTTCGAAAGAGTTAAAATTCTGTGTAAGAACACTTCGCAGGCATTGAGCAAGATACTGCTCAGTAGAGTAAACAGGAATACATACAGAAATAAAAGGAGTTGGTTTCATAATCTTAAAAGACTGCAATTAATATGTTGAACCGTAAGTATTATAATAATCGCTATAGTATAAGTATTGGCCTCCATTAGCTGCTTGTGGATCACAGAAGGAATCAAAACCAAAATTTACATCTTTTATATCTGTAATCGAGAAATCACTAAGATTTACAGTTACTACGCGATTTTTATTATATGCCTTGTTCAAATCCATATCCATCCAGCTGCCTTCATCGGCAATAACTAATTCATCTGGCTTACGTGCAATAAATCTTGTAGGACCATAAAAATAGTTATACTCATCACCACCAGTCGGCAGATCCCCTGCAGTATAATATCCAGCCAAATAAACAGGGTCTTGAGCTGTACCTCTATTTACGATTGTAAAAGCTGTTTCCGCTTGATTAAGTTCAAAAGTTAAAATTCCACCTTTGGCAAGATTATAATACGGCTCTCCTCTATCAACAACCTTACAAGATATAAGGGCACAAATTTTCTCTTTATCGGAATCTTGTGCAGGAATTACCTGAATATCATCTAAATATATAACATAATTATTAGCAGTTCCTATTCGTTGGAAACTATTGAACTGTGTATCAGTTATTCCAAAATTACTGTGATCGCTCCTAGAAAAAGAAGATTGTACAACTAAAGTAATTTCTTCACTGTCATTCAGTATTACCTTATTACAGCAGATTTTAAAGTCACACTCATATGCATCATTATAAGTTTTATTCATTTTAAAACCAACAATATAGACATTTTCGCCGGTTGCAGAAATTTTATAATACGAATACTCAGACAAAGCCGGAATACTGCTAGAAACCAAACCATAATCTGTTACTTGTGGAGGAGTAACATCAGTCTTTATTTTATATAAATTGCCAGCTGAAATTATGTAAACAATTTCATTATAAGCACACATTGAAAGTGTTAATGGACTACTAAATTCAAATAAATTCTGCTCCCAAATTTTCTCTGGCATTGCATCAATTGACTGATAATTTACGCGATACATCTCAGTTCCCCTGAATTCACACAACGAATAAACATTCTGTGTAACAGGATCAATTGCGAAACTTCTTATATACATTGAATTTGCCAGAGGCAAACCATCATCTCGCCATTCATCACCATAAATATTGTCAAAAATAGAACCTCCTGCTTGAGGATTATTAAATTCTAATCTTTTTGGATTTGTATCACTATCCCAAAGAACAATAGGATATTGAACAACCGGTGTATGATAACTTTTTACAAGCTTATCAGTAAGAATAAATTCTGTCTGCGAATTAGAAATATCTGTAGAAATAAAGTCATCACGACCAACCCAGGTATTTGTTGTAAAACCAGGAAAAACTGAAACAGCAGTCTGACAAGAATATACATCTACCCCTTCATCATTCTTGAATAAAAGACTTAAATTATATGAACCGGGAGCAACAGAAGAATAAGATATAGTTGTCTTATTTTCTGAAAAAGTAAGAGTCTTTGACACTAGAGAAGAATCAAGAGTACCATCTGAAAACGCAGACCAGGTACAAACAACAGAAGCTACAGATTTCTTGTGATTACTAGGTAATCCACTTAATTTAATAACGGTATACTGTTCGGCATTTAATTCAAGATTAATAGAGCCATTAACTCCGGTCACGCTGCTATCAGGATGAACTACAACATCTTCGCTTTTGGTATTATTAAACAAACGTTCATTTGTTATAGTTTTTGTACCTGTAAGAATATATTTATCTTGACCAGAAACCTGAATTTTTCCTGTTATTTCTATAGTCCAGTCGCCGATTTTATCAAGTTCTATAATGTAGAGATTTCCACTTACAGAGCCTGTTTTTTTATTAGAAGAATTCCCAACTTCGGTTGCAGTTACTTCGTAAACTATGTCATTATTTTCGAAAGAACTTGTTGCAGAGCGAGAATTATTACCTGTTTGTGTCAAAGCATCAGGAACAGCACCAGATATAGTAATTCTTCCTCCTATAATTATACTTTGTTTTTGATTTAATTCAGTACTCTCTTTTTGTGAAGCGGTCATATCAGAACAACCTGTAAAACAAAAAACAAATGCTGAAAACAAGAATATGCATGCTATAATTATCTGTTTACATGTATTTTTCATTTTATTCCTCCTAATCCGATACTTCATAAATAATATAAGTTAAGCCGGCATCTAAAAGATCAAAAAAGTCAGGAGAACTAGGATCAGATATAACGATAGCAGAAGAATCTTTTGGATATGTACTGCTACTATACCAGGTTCCAGAACCAACACCAACTAAATAAGGAAGCATACTAAACGACTTAAATTGTCCCGGGCCAATACAAGCAGATTTATGAAACTTGATTGTACCGAAATCTCCATAATCCATTCCAGATCGAAAGAATAATGGAGCTTTATTATCTGTTGAGACATCTACTTCTGGGAATACCACTGTTCCCAAGAAATCAGCATTCTTTATAAAAATACCACCAGAGTCTGTGTCATCATATAAATAAATATAGTTTTTAAAATCTTCGTAATTTTCCTCTGTTATATCAATATGAACATAAAGATTGATAACTTCTGATTCATTAAAAATATTTTGATAAGGAGCGGGATTGCCTGACAACGGATAAAGTTTGTAAATATCAATTCTATCAAAGTAATTTTTTCGGAAGGCATTAGCTTCAACAGTTGTAACAGCATCTCCAAGACTACCTAATTCAATTATATCAGAACTATCAAAAGCATTTTGTCCAATTATTGTAATCAGATTTGTAATATCCTGTTCTGTTTCATCAGATACAATAAGATTCGCTTCAGTTAAATCAAATCTGTCACAAGTTGTAGCCTTTAATATCTTGTAATTTGGATTTGTTCCAGTACCATCATTATTATATAATAGGAATTGTCCATCTGATGCTGTTAAATATCTGGACTCTACTCCTTCTTCTTTTATAAGATTTATTTTTCTCCTAGGAGTGCAATCGTAAAATAATCCAGATTCAATTTCAAGAGTTCCTTTATCAACGATATTTAAAGTCTCAAATTTAGGTAAACTATTCAATGAACCTGCACATACATGTGTATTATTAACTCCATTATTTATAATAGTCAGTGATTCTAAGTCCGGGAGACTACTTATACCATATGCTTCTATTTCTGTAATATATGGTGACAATATGATAGAACTTATTCCATAAGAATAAAGACCAGCAAGAGCATCTTCTTCTATCTTATTAATACTCTCTCCTAATCTGGATAAATCAATGTCAATAGAATAGTATTCACTATAATCATAAAAAGTTTCCGTTATTGCATTTAAATATGCTTTTTGTTTCTTTGTATTTTCATTTTCATCAACATCTGCATTCCCTGTAACAACTATCGTTGTGTCTGAAGATATTGCATTACGAATACTTTCTAACGCGGTTTGAAATTCAGTTGCATTGTTATATTCTGAGACATCAATTGTTTGAAGCAAATTATGAGAAACATTTAGATTTTTATAAATACTTGATATTACAGACGCATTTTGAGCTGTAACATAAAGAGCATATACTCCACCCATTGAAAGTTGTTTTGTATTATCCCAGGAAATAGTCGAGTATCCATCTCCATTATTTATTGATACATTATAAGTATTAGAATTTACTTCTGCTCCAGCATAATATAACTTTATATTGTCTGCAGATGGCGCAATTTTTGTACCATCTGCTTTTTGTGCATATATTTTATATTCACCATTATTTATAAAAGAATAATCTTCGAAAAAATCTGCAGAAACCGAAACCATTTCCACAACAAAATCAAGCGAATAATCATCTACAGTAAATCCACCCTCAGTATGTGAATAAGAATTAAGGTCACTTTCGCTGATTCTTACAACTTGTTCGTTTTTATAGCCGTTTGCAAGTACAGATAATGGACCAAACCAGGCGCGAGGGGTTGTACCTGCGGCATCATAATAAACTATATATTTTAAGTAATATTGGCCTTCAGGTAGGTTTTGAATCCGGAAAACGGCTTTTTTTACATTGTTAGAAGCTTCGTCAGTCCAGTTCTCCAAAGTAACAGATGTCAGATCATAGGTTGTGCCACCCACAGAGACCGCCGCTAAAGAATTATCTGCATTTTTGGTAAACAAGCCAACTGTCAGTTTTTTTACTGTATCTTTGCAATCTGTATTAAAAATAATTGTATAAGAAAAATCTCCTGCTTCTACATAGTGTGTTGAAATAGTAACATTAGTTAATGATGGATTTATAGTTATATCTTCGGTTGTCCCCTGCTGAATCAGTTTATACGGTGGAGTTATACCAGAATCATCATCTATATAAAGCTCAATTGTAAACTGATAAGTATCGCATAATAACGTAACACTGTCGGCAGTCATTTTGTCATAGGCACTATCACCACCAGCAGCAAGCCACTCTATAGAAGTTTCATTGTTATCAAAAGTATAATCTTCGTAAGAATATGGAGCAGTATCACCAGTGCGCTTTCTGGCAGTTAAGATAATTTTTGTAATATCATCATTTGTAACATTATTCGGAAGCACAGTATTTCCACCGCTACTACGGGCTGAATCTGTAATTGTTGCAGAAAACTTAACTTCAACTTTCTGTGTGTTATTTATTGTTTCGCTATTAAAAGAATTGTTACAGCCTGCAAAAATAGTAACAAACACAAGAATTGCTGTTATAATTGAAATAGTTGAAAATGTCTTTATTTTATTTTTCATATTTCTGCTCCCCTATTCTACTTCTGTTAAAGTATAAACATTACTTATAGAATAATCTTTTTCTTCAATAGTATTCCCAATCGTTTCTTCAACAGTAATCACAAGCGTTACGTTTATCTTTGTTCCGTAATTGATTATGCCATAGTCGTCATCATCTATTAAACTTGGAATATCCAGATACAAGGTCTTGCCGGAAGTATCAACAGAATAAGTCGTTCCATTTTTTGTAGCAGAAGTAATTGTCAGCGAATTATCTGTAGTTTCCGTGACATTAATAAATGACGGATAATAAACGCCGTTTACATACCACTTATAAGAAGAAATTGTAATTCCTGTTACATTAGAAGTATCTGCCGTAACAAGAAGGGTCGCTTTATGATAAGTCTGATTAGAACCAAAATTGTATTTAAAATCCATAGAATCAGATGCCGAAGAATCAGAAAGCTGAATATCTTTTGTCAAATCAATTGTGCCGGATTGTTCCATATCAATATCTATTCCAGGAGTTGCCAATGCCTCCCACCTTGCATACAGAACAAGGTCGCCTGTTTTTGGGTTGGCAGAGGTCCAGCCTTCAATTTTGTTTCCTGAGTCGTCGTACCATCCTTTAAAAACATAACCCGAAAGTGTTAAATTTGGAAGATTTATTGTTTCAGAATTTCTAGAGTATTTGTTTACGAAAGTTGCGCCTGTTGCAAAAGTAAAATCGTCTTGAGAAGCTATTCCTGTAGGTTTTGAAGTTCCTTCATAAGCTTTGTAAGTTATACTGTAAACATCATTCAAATCCGGGACATCAATAGTATAAGTAGTAGTAATTCCAGCTGAAATATATACATCGGTATAAATAGAATTCAACTCATCCATTAAGTCTGCATCAGAAAACTTTATTGTAAGAGCATATATTCCCGGTTCAAGAGGTGCAGTACTTATATTCTGAATAATATCAATATAGCTTTTGTTAGAATTATTTGGATCGGGATTGATTAAATATCCGTTTATATTAGTAGTGTAATAACTTTTGTTGATAATTATATCAGTTGCATTTTTTACACGGAAATCTATAAAAACACATGTGGCCGCTTTTGGGAAAAGTAACTTGATGTTTAGGCCACCGTTGGTTTCTGATTGTGGTGTCAGCTCAAATGATAATGGAGTTGTTGAGCCTGCTGCAATTTCTTTGTCGGTCAAGGTTGATGAAAAGATAACCCCATCAAGTTGTGCGGTTAATGTAAATGACCAGGTTCCAGGAGCTATTGCAATTTGAGAAGGCAGTGAATCAAAGTCAGCAACATTATTTATTAAAGTTTCTGGAGTGCTGCTGCCCGATATTGTACCTGTTAGAGTAATAGATGTAAGGTCGTTAACTGAAGGCACAGGCTCAATTGTTTGTAGCGAAAATCTTGCGGAAACAGTCGATTCTTTGCTTATTGATATATAGGTTTTCTGATATTCGGAAAACTCTGATGATTTTTTTACAGTAAGACCGTTTGAACAGGAAGCCAGAAATATTGCAAAAGAGAAAAAAAGTGTTTGTAGTAATATGTTCTTCTTCATTATAAACCTCCTTGTTAGAACTCGCGGATTACGCAGACACGAAAAGTGTTACTCTTGGCGCCTTGGAAGATGCCACCATAGCTAAAGGTAAGGATATGCGCGGAATGATATCTGCTAGCGTCCTGGGACGACGACCAATATCCTTCAAGGGCTAAAGTATCAGCATTATTTAATAATCCCAGAATTGTATTTAACAAAGTTATATTTTTGTAAATACAATGTAACTCTACAGCGGTTGGCATATACCAGCCTATTGCATAATTACCAGTCAAACCTGAGTTCGATGCATAATTGTTTACATAATTAAATGCAGGATAGTTTGCTGCAACAGCTTCTTCACTTGCAGTTCCTGTTGAATCCTGTGCACAAATTTCACTCCAGTTGTCACTTCCATCAAAATCACCTGCATAGTATTCGTTTGACTCAGATTGATAATAAGCAGTTCCATCTGTTGGTTTTTCTTCCAAACTTGATATTCCAATATTTGAATAACTAATTGAGTCATTGCTAGCCCAATAATAAGTTTTTATAGAATCGCCATCAGAATTTTTTAGTCCCAAACCAAGAATTCTTTGACTAGAATCATTAGAACACTCAGTTCCTTTATAGAAAAGTACGGCTACGGCTGCAGCCTTTTGTTCATCTGAAAGAGTCATTCCTTCAGTATAAGCCGTTGCAGTACCATCGTTAAAGACAATATCGCCAACTGCATTTGGAGTAAGTTTGGAACCAAATGCTTGTATTTTTATCTGCGCATAATAAGATTCATAAGCGGAATCTTTTGATGCACGCAGCTGAACATCGTAAACTCCAGGTAACCAGCCGGTTGTATCTATTGTAAGAACCTTAGAAGTATTATTTACAGACATGCCTGTCATTGAACTTTTTTCATCAACTTTCCAGACGCAAGTATAAAGACCTTCTGCAAAGGTTGGAGTAAATACAATTGTTGAGCCATTTGTTGCACTGTATTTAACAGAAATTGTCTCGTTTGCTTGTACAGTTACACCATCGACTGTAACTGCCATGCTTAATTGTGAGTTGCTGCTTGTATTTATTGAAACATTAATGTCTGTAGAATATTTCCATTTTGCGTAAAGAGTAAGTGGAGTATTACCACTCTGATAGGTTCCTATAGCAATTTGAGTTATTGAGGTTGTAAAGCCTGCATTTGTATACCAGCCGTCAAACACCGCACCTTCTTTTGTTGGGGCTTTTAGAGTTATTGCGCTTAATATTGAATAGGTCGTAGGGTTATCAGGATTATTTGTTCCGCCATCAAGTTCATACTGAATTGTATAAGCTTTTGCAGTCCAGCTTGCATTATAAGTTTTATTTTGAGCACCAAAAGTATAAGGAGAAGCAAGCTCTTCATCATCGGCTGTTTTCCATTTATCAAAGTTATAGCCTGTTCTTGTTATAGTTGGAGGAGTAAATGAAGTTTCATAAAGGCCTGACCTTGTTCCAGTTTCGGAATCGCTTTCCCATACTTCGCCAGTTGCTTTATTAAAGGTATAAGTTATGTTATCTCTATCATAATAAATATATATTTCTGTAGAACCATCACCGGCAATTGTAGACTGACTAAAGGTTTGAGCTGTAAAGCCTGCATAAGATTTTGCAGTTGCATTTGTTGACACTCCGGTTGTTCCAGATTCATCATCTGTATCTGCAAGTTGATATTCTGTTAAAGTTGTGCTTCCATTATCAGGCTGCTTATAATGGTATACAGTATATGGTGTATCAGTTTTTGGAGCCCATTTACCGTCTGGATCAATTTCATAACCGGCAGTAGTTGCAAAAAACTTTTCGTGAAAGCCCGAAACATATTTGCCGTTTTCTGTATCAGTTTCTGTAAGGACAGTTCTGTTAGTTTCGGTCGGGTCTGCAATTGTAATTCCATATACCTGATCTACAGGATTTGCCTGTGATAAATCTATTTCGCCTGATAAATTAATAGCACCACCGGCAAGGTAAATGTCATTTTTGTTGTCGGCATAAGGAATATAAGTCTGGTCCTTGATATTTATTGTGGCATCGGCTGCTTTGTAGATGGCACCGCCTTTTTGACCATAAGAGTTAGGTGTAGTTCCAAGGAAACTGACATTATTACCGCTGATTGTTCCACCTGTAAGGTTTAAAGTTGCGTTATTAAAAACATATATACCACCACCCCAATTGTAAGCAGTATTGTTGCTGATTTCGCCACCTGACATATTGATAATACTATAGCTGCCAGCTTTAATTGCGCCACCCATTCCACCAACAGAATCATCTCCTCTTGCTATATTGTTACTTATAACAACTCCATCTTCAATGTTTAAAATTACATTTGCATCAGCACTTCCCTGAAGATAAATTGTACCATCGTCGCCGCCACTAAAATTATTTACGATTATTGTATCTGATTGTAAAGTCAATTCGGTCGGAAGTGGTGAACTATCATTTTTTGACCAAAGATTAATAGCTCGTCCACCATGAGTTAGTTTAAGCTTTGAAATGTATACAGGGAAACCTGTTTGTACAGTCAGTACAGCACTTACATCTAAATTATCAGGGTAGTCTGCTAAGTCTGCGTTTCCACCATCAAGGATATCAGTATTACTGCCAGTTTTGCCTTGTAAGGTAAGAGATTTTCCAGAAATTTGACTAAGATTTGCTCCAGTGGTTTGTCCATCAACAATTATTTTCCAATCAACATTGCTGTCTGCATTTGTTGCTTTATTCATTTGGAATCTTTTAATAGACTTTATTGCAGAATCCAATTTATAACAAGGATAAATTGAATAAAAACCTGAGACCGTCTCATGTTGAGCTTGTGTATTTGATGGGCTTACATAAATTGTATCTGTAAAGCAGGCAATAAGTGAAATATCACTATCTGAACTTGGATATTTTGTCAAATAAACATGATTGAGATCCGAACTTTCATACCAACCCGCAAAGCTGTAAGTTTTTCCATCAACAGTATAATTTTTAAGCACAGGAAGATCTGTATTTTCAATATTACTTTTGCGGAAATACTTTGTTGGCAGAACAATAGTCTCGTCATCTTGAGTCAACAGAGAACTTACATCAATAGACTCGCCGCTTTCTTTTCCAACTGTAAAATATTTATATTGATAAGTAATTCCATAAGTTTCGTTTAAATCGGAAATTACAAAATCGGTTTTGCTTGTTGTAATACCTGCTGCAATATTTACTATAAACTCGCAGGAGTTCAAGGTATCTGTTATGTCAGAAACATAAAATGAATAAATAAGTTTATAAGTACCCGGAGCAATGCGTTCCAAAGCATTTGAAATATTGCGCGAAACTGTTAATGATTTCTGGCTGCCCGAAGTTTCAAAAGTAGTTGCGTCTTCATCAATAACGGCAGATCCACCTGCAGCAGGTTCAAGCCTTATATGAACCTTATCTGCTTCTGACGGGAAAGTAATTGTAACTTCAAGACCACCGCCATCGATATCGGGAGTAAGCGTAAAACTGATTGTATTTGTTGAACCGGAAGAAACTTCAAAATTGTTATTTGTTCCCGAAAAAGAAACTCCATTAAGCGAAGCAGAAAGTGCAAAATTCCAGATTCCTGCATCAAGCTCAATTGCGGGATCATTTAATTCTTCTACAGTATTGCCGCTTGCAATTGGATTAAGGCTTTCGAGATTCGCCGGTAAAGCAGCAGTAGAAGCATACAACTTAAAATCAGAAAAATTTGAAAGACTTAAATCTGGATTTGCTGCCTCGCGCGACACTGTTGTTGCATTTGCAGAAACAACAATTCTACCCTTTTGAGAAACCTTTTCCGTTGTATTTTTTTCTGTAATTCCATTCTGACAGGAAACAAATATAAATGCAGCAATTAAAAAAGCGGAATATTTGATTGTATTAAAAAATGTATGTGTTTTCATTTCGTTTCTTTTCATATTTCTTCCTCCCGCAGCCTTAGTATCCGACCTTTATCTGAACAAAGCAGGATTCATAATGAGTTCCGTCTGTTGCCGTTACTACTATATCGTAAACGCCTTTTTTCCAGCTTGTTGTTGTAAGGGTAAGTGTATTATCTGAACTATATGCATTTCCACCGGAATCTGTTGTGCTGCCGTCAACCTTCCAGGTATAAGTGTAGCCATCCAAAGGTGTTGCAGTTAAAGTTATTGAGCCGCTGCTTGTAATTGTCTGGCCTTCTGTTAAAGCAGAACCATCATAAGAAAGGCTTATTAATGAATCATCCCCAGATTCAGAACTCCAGCTGCCAGACTGAATTGTAACGCTTATTGTTTTCTGGTAAATCCATTTTGCATACAATGGTCTGGCACCTGTATTGCCCGAAGGAATAGAGGTTATTACAGAACCAGAGAAATCTGCATCGGCATACCAGCCAAGGAATATAGCGCCTGCTTTTGTCAATGTAAATGAATTAAGAGAAATTTCAGGACTCTGAACTGTATATGACTTAGTAAAGCTGCTGCACTCTGCAGAATCGGTAATATCCAGACCTTCTGAATAATAAGTAATGTCATAGGTAATAATGCCCCAGCCTGCAATAAAGGTCACGTTTTCAGGGCCAAATGTTTCTGGAATTGCAGAATCCCAGCCGCTAAAGTCGTAACCGGCTTTTGTTGGGTCTGGCACTTCTGTTGCATCAAATGCTGTACCGAACTTTGCAGAGAATACTTTTTCTTCTTCATTTTCGGCCCAGCTTCCTTGATTAGCTTTGAAAGTATAAGTAATTGTATTTCTGTCGTAGTAAAGCTTTACAACTGTTGAACCGTCGGCCACAATAGTAGACTGCTGGAATGGCTTACATGTAAAGCCGTCGTAAGTTTTTTCTTCTGCGGCGGTTGACTGACCTGTTGTTCCCTGTTTATTTGTTGTATCTTTAAGAGTATATTGTTCTTCATCATCAAGGTTTTGCTGATAGTGTTCTACTTTATAAGGTGTTCCTGTAGAAACTTCCCATACTGCACTAAAGATTTTTGATTCTGCGCCAAATTCTTCTGGAATACTTGAATCCCATTCGCTGAATATATAGCCCTGCTTATCTGGATTTTCAGGTTTGTCTACAGTTGCACCGTAAAGTCCTTTTATGACTACAGAGCTTGTATCTCCAGACCAGTTTCCGCCTTCTGGTTCAAAAGTATATTGTATTTGTTTTCTGTCGTAGTAAAGTTTTACAACTGTTGAACCGTCGGCCTTTATTGTTTCCTGTGTTACTGTCGGCTGATTAAAGCCTGTATATTCTTTGGCAACAGCCTGTGTTAAATTTCCGGTTGTACCTCTTTTGTCTGTTTCGGTTTCTTTAAGTGTATAAGTCTTTTCTTCTGCATCTATTGCATCATCAGAATTTTGCTGATAGTGCTCAACTTTATAGGCTGTTTCGGAAGAAGGAATCCATTTTGCATAAAGCACAAGATTTTCTGTTTTTTGTGCTGTTGCATCCCATCCTGAAATTTGTGTGCCATCAACAAAATCTTCTGTTGTATACCAGCCGTCCAAATCAAAACCAGAAAGTGTAAGCTTTGTGTAGTCCGGCAATGTTACATTTTCTTCTATTGTATAGCTGTCTTTTGCCGTGAAATCAGAAATCCACTCACCACCATTAAGATTATATTCAATTGAATAACTGTTTATAATCCACTTTGCCCAAAGTACAACATCTTCTGTTTTGCTGCCAATAGACCAGCCTGTAACTTTTGTACCTGTAAAGGTTTCGTTGTCATACCAGCCGCCCCATTCGTAACCGAGTCTTTCACCATTTGGAGCAGAAATAACTATTTGTTCGCTTTCTTTAAATGTTTGAGGATTATTTTTGTTATCTATTCCTTCAATAATAACATTATTAATTTTAATATTATTATATGTAATTATGTGAGCAGATTTATCAATCCACAAAGCATAAAGCTTTATAACTGTGCCGTTAATATCTGTAAGATTTTTTATAACCTGAGAATTTGTATAAGAGATGTTTTCGTCATCTGCGCTTTCGGCCCAGCCTGCAAACTTATAGCCTGCTGGTGCGGTAAAGGCATTTTCGTTAAGAGACTGTTCTTCATCATAAACAAAGGTTTGCTCCTGCATTGTACCGCTGCCGTCTCCTGCAAAGAACTGAATCTTATAGGTTATAGGAATCCATTTTCCATACAGAACGACATCATCAAACATCTGGTCTGGTTTCCATCCTGTTATCTTAGATGCTGTATCAAAACTGCTCTTTGTGTACCAGCCGCTAAACAGATATCCTTGTTTTTCAAGATTAGCCGGAAGAGTAATTGTATCTGATTCGTAGAATTTAACAGGTTCAAGTTCAGAATCATAGTCATCAATATTATATGTAATTGAATGAACATACTGTTCCTGTGCCGATTCCTCTAAAGACCTTACAACACGGAAGCCGATTGCATTATCTTTTACATTTGGTGCAAAAGATGTTCGCAGATTTAAGATAGTATCAAGATCGCCTTGTGTTTTGTATGAACCGCCTCTTACAACACGAGCTGTTCCTGTAGATGGTCCAGATGCATGCATTTTTGTTACATTTGATGCATACCAGTCATAGCACCATTCACTTACATTTCCAATGACATCACACAAACTAAGTTCATCGGCAAGCTTATACTTTATGCGGTGCGTTCTGTCATCACCATTAAGGCTGTAATATGCAATGCTTTTTAATTCGACATTTGTTCGTTTTCCTTTTTGAGCAATGTAATCCCATTCTGCTTCTGTTGGAAGACGGTAACCATTTTTTGGAATATAAGTCACAACAGTATCGTTTGAAAGTCTGCCCCACTCATCCGGATTTACAGATTCTTTAATTTTATAACAAGGGTCAAGACCTTCCTGAATGCTTAGTTTGTTACAATAGCTGATTGCATCGAACCAGCTTACATTTTCTACAGGAAGATTTTCCGGAGCATCCGAAGTATTATTACTTGGATTCGTTCCCATTACAGCATAATATTCTGCCTGTGTTACTTCATGATCACTTACAATTAAATTCTGGATTTTTATGGTTCTTCCCTGCGCAAGACAATTCTGAACAGTATCACCCGGAACAAGAACAAAAGCTTCAATCCATTTTGCATAAAGAATTACATCATCTTTTACTGGTTGTGAAAAATTATATGGCTGTGTTAATTCTGCATTTTTATACCAGCCGTCAAAGACATAATTATCTCTGCTATATTTCTGCTTATCTGCAGGTTTAACAGGTGCTTGTGGTTCCTGGGCAATTTGTCCGGAACGAATAGTTTGTGATTCTACTTCAGAACCGCCGTTTGTATCAAAAGAAACTGTAACTGTTGCATTGGCCAATTTTATAGAAAGAACATTTCCTTTTTCGCGTACAAGAATCGGGTCACTCTTTCCTCGGAAAATTATATTTTTTTCTTTTGTTTCTGAATCTGTAATTTCGTAAATCTGAGCTGTTGCATAAACGCTGGAACCAATGGCAACATCTTTAAACTCTAATCTTATTTCGCTTGAAATTTTTTCAGAAATTGTCTGGGCTTGTTCGGCAAAAAGCGTTACATCTATATAAAAGCCTTTGTATGGTAAAAGAGAATCATTTGCGGGAAAGTTTTCTTCCTGATTGTCTTCATTTAAATTGGCTTCTGCATTTGCGTTGCCTGCATTTATGTCGTCATCCGCTGCTCTTGATGATTTAGTCGATGAATTTTTGCCATTGTATAAAATGTTTTGTACAGCAGCACTGTCTATTACAAAGGTAACAGTTGTGTTTTTTGGACGCTCAATATTATTAAAACAAGAAGAAAATAATACAGAAACAATAAGTAAAATAATAAAAGCAGATATTTTGTTTCTTCTAAACTGTTTGTTAAAAAACATACAATCTCCTTAGTAATTCAAATCACCATTTTTGTGCATGTATGCAAAAACCGATTCCGGGCCAACAAAATGTGCACAGCCGGCAAAAACAAAGGTTACTCCGGGCTTCTCAAGATAATCAGCAATCTTTACTGCCCATGCCTCATTGCGCTGACTCAACAGCAGTGAAAAATATTCTTCATATTCTGGATGTTTTTTAATTTCTTTTTCAAAGTCTTTAAAGTACAGGTCTTCAAATGCAGCATCATCACCCGAAAGAAAAACTTCGTAAAGATTTGTCATTTCATCGGCAGCAGTCTGAAGATTCTGTAAATCGGCAAGAGTGTCGCGGAGCATTATCATTTGCGTATTCCAGTCGCCGTAAGCAATAAGGTCAAGCTGTGTCTGCGCATCATCAAGTCCGTCAAAACCCTGATTGTTTTTGTTCTTTGCAACGTAGTCCATTATCATTACGTCGTAAGCTTTTTGAGAATCAAGGTCTGCAGCAAGCATTACAACAGGCTGAAGATAATTATTCAAAACCCATGGTTCAAAGCATACAAGCTGAGCAAAAGTCTGATTATCAATAAACTGACTTATTAACGAAATTTCATCTGGAGTAAGGTCATCTATGAGCGTGTGCGAAAGATCAGAAAGAAAGGCTTGCATCGTTAAAGACTGCATCATATCAGGGAGTTCTGCCCAGACTGTACTTGAAAGCTCACAACAAAAAGTATCAGATTCTTCCAGCGCTTTTGATACGCATTCCGGGAAAGTCAAAACTCTGTCATCACCGGCGTGATATGTTCCAAGCAGATAAACCTTTGAAGGAGTACCGTCTTTTGCAGTTCCGTCAATCTGCCACAGCATAGCATCCGGATATTTTGTAAGTTGATTTTTTACCTGTTGTTCGGATGGTTCAACTGGTTCTGCGGGTGAAATATCATTCTGTTGCCCGGCACTTTTACAACCAGTAAAAACCAGAAAGAGAATAAATAAGACTGAAAAAAACTTAACCGATAATCTCTGACATGTTCTGTTTGTAAACATATCTTCTATTATAACATAGAATTTTTAATGTTCAATAGAAAAGAAGGAACAGTTACAACGGCCACCCTGCTTTACATGATACAGAGCCTGATCTGCCTGTTCTTCAAGTATTTCATTATAACCCATTGTAGAAATGGCAACACCCACACTCAAAGAAACACTAGGTGAATTCTGATCTACTCTTTGAAGCAGTTTATTAATAGTTTCAATTTTTCGCTGAATTATAAGCTCAGGTGTATCTCCAAATTTTGTCATGATTACGGCAAATTCATCTCCGCCGATACGGGCAACATAATCAGTATTTCGGAACTGTTCACTAAGGATTGCAGCAATTGTTTTAAGAACTTCATCTCCAACAAGGTGTCCGTATTTATCGTTTACTGCTTTAAACAAGTCTATGTCAATTATAAGATATGCAACCGGCTCTGCTGTATCGCTTAAAACTTCCTTGATTTTTGAAAAGGCTTCGCGATTTATAAGACCTGTAAGCGGATCATGTTCAGCTTTGTGCTTAAGAATTGACGCTTTTATTTCATCTTTTTCGCGCAGTGCATTGTAGGTTTTTGCAATAAGACGCATTTCGTAAGAACCAAGCACGTGCATCTTCTTTTCGCCGCGGATGCTTTTAATATCATAATCAATCGGGCGAAGTACAAGCACACGAATTACAATAAAGAGCCCTACCGAAGCTAGAAAAAGTGCAACGATTGTACACATTTGAATAAGCAGGAATTGATAAAAGCGTTTTTGTTCTGTTGTCTGAACTTCGAGATGGCTGTTAAGAATTCCTTCAAGGACTGCTGTTGTAAAACGATTGATTTTATCTTTTGAATTCTGATAATCGATTCCAAAAAGAAGTCTTTCTGCTGTTTCAAGCTGTTTATCTGCATTTAGAGCAAGATGGTCGGCATTTATTTTGATATCTTTTAATTCGGCCGGAAACATTTTTTCTGGAATATTAAGTGCATGATAAATAAGTGTCATTGCGTACATTTCTATTTGAGCAAGACTCTGCGATTCTTCAAAAGCAAGATTCATATTAATCTGGATTGTGTCATCAGCATGTGATTCGTTTATAAGAGCAACAGATTTTTCGCGGTTTTGAATTACATAATATTCGTGAAAATATTTTTCTGCAAAAGCTACATCCTGTTGAACGAGAAAAAGCCTCACTTGGTTTGTAAGGAAATCTGAAGTATCACGAAAATCATTTACTGCTTTTGTACAGCGTGCATAATCCGACATGTTTTGTATAAGATTAGTGTACTTTGTTTTTTGTTGAAATGCTGAAATAAAAACTCCTGCACATAAGAAGAAACATAAAACCATCATCGAATAGTTTATGCTTCGGATTTTTATTCCGTCTTTGTTTGGATTATAGAAGCGTCGTTTCATTTTTCCCACCACTTTTTTTGTATATGTTTTTAATTATATATAAAGTATAGAATAGAAAAAAAACTTTGGCTAGTGTGCAAGGCATTGGTTTAAGATTTTTTTTAAATTAATTCATTATGAAAAATATCTGCGCTCCCGTGGAAATTGTCTGTCGGCTACAGGCTGAGCTGGTTATCGTAAAAATCTTGCGGTTTACTGCGTAAATCCTCAGATTTTTTCTATGCCGCCGGCACCACTCAGAAGTAGCCGCCAGCCAATTTCCACTCCGCTGCAGTTATTTTTCAAATTAGATTAAATTTTAAATATTCTTTCTTATGCCAATGTCTTCAGACGAGCAAGTTCATTTATTATATTAAAAAACATCTCAAATGAAAGCGGATTTAGAGATTCAAGATTATCTTGTGTGGTGTGAAGATTCTGCCAGGTTTGCGGAGTTTGTCCTTTGAGTACCTGCTGCACTTCTTCTGATGGCAGCATTGTTACTGCAACTGCAGGAATGCCGTTTGCTATGAAACTTGCGTTGTCGGAATAATTGACTGGCAGCGTAAACCATTTTCCGTTTGAACAGATTTGCAATATTTTTTTTGTTCGTTCTTCAAGCTGGGAATATTTTGTAAGAAACTGTGTTGGAACATTTGGGGCAATCTTTGCCTGTGCCAGGACTGGAACATCGCCACGGCCCATGCAGTCAAAAACATATACATCGTCGTTAGTTATACCTAACTTGCGGAAGGTCTGTGCCAAAAGAAAAGCACCCTGCTCTGTTATACCACGTTCGCCAAGTTCTTCTCCATCTGTAAAAATGAGTCGAATGTTATGCGGAATTGCAACACCCCGCGCCCAAACCATTAAACAAAACACTGCTGCAGAATTGTCGTTGGCACCAATACCAATGCGATCGTAATGAGCAATTACTGTTTTTATGCGGAACATCGGGTTATATTGATTTTTTGGAAAGTGCACACAAATATGTTTTTTTCCTTCAAGTTGCAAAACAGAAGAATCAATGCCGCCAGCCTTAAGGTAATCCTGTATAAAGCGTGCACGGTCGCAGGTGGGAGAGATAAAATCTTTGAAAGCTTGAGGAATTGTGTACATATAATTATTATAAAAGCAAGCTATTCCCTATTCAAGCAAAATCCGATATATTGTTTCTATAAAAAATATCATTATTTGAGGTAAAAAAATGTCTACACCATTGGAAAATTATCTTGCTGCCACAAACGGAAAACCAAATGCCGCTATGTGTGCTTATGTTGCAAATCTTCAGCAGGTTGCCGCTGTGGGACCTGATATTGCTGCATCAATCGTAAACGAATTGGAAAATCAGCGCAGTCACTTAAAGCTTGTTGCAAGTGAAAATTATTGTTCACTCAACGTTCAGGCTGCTATGGGAAACCTTTTGACCGATAAATATGCAGAAGGATATCCTGAACATCGCTACTACGGTGGTTGTGTAAATATTGACGCTGTTGAAAATGTTGCAGCACGCGAAGCAGAAAAACTTTTTGGTGCAGACTATGCATACGTTCAGCCACACTCTGGTGCCGATACAAATCTTGTTGCTTACTGGGCAATTTTGAGTGCTAAGGTTGAAACTCCAACTTTGGAAGAGCTTGGCGTTAAGTCTTTGAATGATCTTACTGATGAACAGTTTGACCAGCTCCGCAAAAAGTTTGGAAATCAGCGCCTTATGGGTTTGGATTATTCTTGTGGTGGTCACTTGACTCACGGCTACAGAATGAATGTTTCGGCTCGTATGTTTGAATCACATCCATATGGTGTTGACCGCGAAACCGGTTTACTTGACTACGATGCAATTGAAAAACAGGCAATGGAAGTTAAGCCTTTGATTCTTTTGACAGGATTCAGCGCCTACCCTCGCAAGATTAACTTTAAGCGCTTCCGTGAAATTGCAGACAAGTGTGGAGCAGTTTTAATGGTAGATATGGCACACTTTGCAGGTCTTGTTGCAGGTAAGGTTTTGACCGGCGACTACGATCCTGTAAAATGGGCAGACATTGTTACAACAACAACACATAAAACTTTGCGCGGACCTCGTGGTGCTTTGATTCTGTGCAAGAAGGAATTTGCCGATTACGTAAACAAGGGTTGCCCTATGGTACTTGGTGGACCTCTTGGACACATCATGGCTGCAAAGGCAATTGCTTTGAAGGAAGCAAATACTCCTGCATATCAGGCATGGGCTGCACAGGTTGTAAAGAACGCTCAGGCTCTGGCAGAAGGTTGTAAGAGTCACAACATTCCATTGCAGACTGGCGGAACAGATAACCACCTTATGCTTTGCGATGTTACAGTTTATGGTTTGACTGGTAAACAGGCAGAAGCTGCTTTGTTCAAGTGCGGAGTTACTGCAAATGCCAACGCCCTTCCTTACGACAAGAACGGTGCGTGGTGGACAAGCGGTATCCGTATTGGTACCCCGGGTCTTACAACACTTGGCATGAACGAAGCCGACATGAAAGAAGTTGCCGACATCATTGACTTTGTTCTTAAGAATACAAAACCTGGTGTTACTAAAGAAGGCAAACCAGCAAAGGGTAAGATTGAAATCAGCGATGAAACAGTTGCCGCAGCCCGCGAGCGCGTAAACAAGCTGCTTGGTGCACATGTTTTGTATCCTGAACTGGATCTGGACTTCTTGAAAAAAGAATTTGTAAAATAATTATTTATACAGACATAACCGCTTTGGCAAGCTGATCGGCGCAAGAAGTTGGACGATGCCCACAAGTATTGCCCATCAGTTTTGCCGCAATTTCTTCTGCTTTCATTCCTTCCACAAGTTTTGCGATGGCTTTGAGGTTTCCGTTGCAACCGTTTGTAAAAACTACATTTGTGATTATTCCATTTTCATCTTTGTCAAACTGAATCTGTGTCGAACAAGTATTTTTTGTCTTATAAGTATATGTCATAATTATCTTCATAATAATTTCATTAATACTTTTTTTCAAGTTGGCCTTCACATCTGCAGTTTGCATCTTTGTATCTTTACATCTGCTGTTTACGGTTTGCTTTTTGCGGATTCATGAAATAAATTTACTTTATTTTTTACCTAAAATCAGTTATTATTTAACTATGGCACAAAAAAAAGAAGTCCGATTGTCGGATATTGCAGAAAAGTTGAAAATAAGTACAGTTACAGTTTCGAAGGCTCTTTCTAATAAAGATGGGGTTGGTGATGAACTTCGATCTCAGATAATTGCGCTTGCAAAAGATATGGGATATAAGACAAAGCCTGCTTCTGACAGCAAGGGAAACATTACAGGGAATGTTGGCGTTATAATTCCTTCAAAGTTTTTTTCACCGGAGGTTTCTTTCTACTGGTATCTTTTTACACATCTTTCTACACAACTTCTTAAACGAAACTTTTTTACGATGATGGAGCTTGTTTCTGCAAAAGATGAAGCTTCTCTTATTCTTCCACGCCTGCTTACAGAAAAAAAAGTTGACGGACTGATTTTTATGGGACAAATGAGTACTCAATATATAGAAAAAGCAGCCGCATTGACTGAAAATTTTATTCTTATGGATTTCTACACTGAAAACCCTGATTACGATTGTGTTGTATGTGATGATTTTTATAATTCATATTTGATTACTTCTTATCTGATTGAACGGGGTCACAAATCCCTGCGCTTTGTTGGTAATTTTGATGCAACAACTTCAATTCGCGACCGATTTATGGGATTTCAGAAAGCTTTATATGAACACGGGATTCCGTCGGATGTTGATCAGATAATTAAAGACAGACAGGCAGACGGACTTTTACTTGAAAAAATGGAACTTGACAAAGCAGCCGGTGATGTTCAGGCTTTTGTATGCAATTGCGACCTTACTGCTTCAAAGGTGATTGCACAATTGACTGCTGCAGGTATTAAGGTTCCACAGGATGTTTCTGTTACAGGCTACGACAACTTTTTATCTTCGTCAGAAAAAACTATACCGCTTACAACTGTTGCTGTATCGCCGGAAAAAACTGCAGGGCTTGCAGCTGAACTGATAATTAATAAGATTACCGGACGGGATTATATTAAAGGACGTCATTTAGTATCTGGAGAAATTATTGAGAGGGAATCAGTTATGAGATTATCGGGTCAAGCCCGATAATGACATGTCATTGCCGGGCTTGACCCGGCAATCTCACTTTACCATTGCTTAAATCTAAAAGTTTGCCTGCCAGCACATTAAATTCATCTGCCCTCACCTTTCCGCTCACCTTTACGTTTTCGGCAAATTCTTCTTTTATATCATAAAGTGTGAACTGTTCCATATTCTTTTTAAGCACTTTGTAAAGTGAGTAGTCTGCCGTAAAACAAAAATCTTTTTTTTCTACAAGCTCTTCAAAAAGTCCAAGCTCGTCGGCTTTCTGGATTACCTGCTTTGCACCACCACTGTATGCTTTTACAAGACCACCTGTTCCAAGAAGAGTTCCACCAAACCAGCGGGTAATTGTTACAAGTGTGTTTGTGCAGCCACGGCCTTTTAAAACATCAAGTGTTGGGCGGCCGGCTGTTCCCGAAGGTTCTCCGTCGTCGCTCATGCCAAGAATTTCGGCACCGCTGCCAATTACAAAAGCATGCACTACATGAGTTGAGTCGGCATATTTTGTTTTTTGTGCTTTTACAAGGTCTCGTGCCATGGACTGACTTTCACATGGAAAAAGCTCGGAGAGAAATTTTGAGCCTTTTATTACTTCTTCGAATGTGCAGGGCGCTTTTAGACAATCCATTATTTTGCAATAGAAATATCTTTTACTTCGCGAGGAGAAACTCTTACACCCTTTGCCTTGAGCGATTTTTCTTCGTAGTTGTTTGCCTTAAAGGTATCGCTAAGTTTTTTAACGCGCGCCTTTGGAACATAATTTAATGTAAACTCAAAGGTCTTTCGTGTATCTACGTGAAGCACTTCCATTCCGTCTGGAGCAAAGAAGTAGTCGCGGTTCATGATGTAGCCGCCAACCTTACAGCGCTTGATATATACAAGCTGGGTTTTAGGGTCACGATACAAAATTGTAAACAGAACTTTTGAAAGGCTTTCTTTATCGGCAAGTCCACAGTAACGAAGCTCTGGTCCAACAAAGATTTTTTTTGGTGCTTCCGAAACTGAATAGATTCCGCTCTTTCGAACATAGATAACCTTGTCAAAAGATGTAATCTTAAGAAGTTCTTCACCACCACTAACCTCTGTTCCAAGGTTACCAGATTTTTCATCATACTTAAGAGGCTTGTCTCGTTTAGAAACTGCCTTAACATCAACTGCATTTATGTTTGTAATTTTTGTGCGGCGGCGTGTTGTAATTCCGTCAAGTTTTGCTTCAATGCCGTCGAGCCAAGAAATTGCATAATCAACAAGATGTTTAAGAAGCTTATTAATTTCTTTAATGCGGTCGTTAATTGCCTGAACTTCCTGCTTGTTCTTGTTCATATCGTAAAGAGAAATTCTACGGATTGGAATCTTAAGCAGGTGGTCAACATCATCAACTGTAATTGGTCTTATGAGCTCTGCCTTGAATGGTTTAAAGCCGTCCATTACAGCCTTGATTACGCCTTCTTCAGTTTTCTGATTTTCAATTTTCTTATAGATGCGCTCTTCTACAAAAATGCGTTCAAGGGTTCGCAGGTGAAGCTTTTCCATAAGCGAAGCTTTTTCTAGTTCAAGCTCCTGCTTTAAAATTCCAACAAGCTGCTTTGAATGATATTCAATTACCTGAGTACAGGTCATCTGCACCGGCATGTTATCTTTAATTACACGAAGATTACAATAGATTGTCTGTTCACAGTCGGTAAAGGCATAAAGGGCATCGACAACATCTTTTGTGTAAACGCCACGCTGAAGCCTGATTTCGATATTTACAGAATCAGAAGTATAATCTTGAATTGAAGTTGCCTTGATTTTTCCATTTTTTACAGCCTTTTCAATTGAGTTACAAAGGCTTTCAGTTGTTGAACCATAAGGAAGCTCGGTGATGACAATTTTTTTATCATCACTTGTGTCCATTTTGGCACGGGTAACAATTTTGCCAAGTCCATCTTCGTAACCCGAAACATCAATCAAACCGCCTGTCGGGAAATCAGGATAAAGCTGAAACTTTTCACCACGCAGACATTTTCGTTCAGCATCAATTACTTCATGAATATTATGACTCATGATGTAAGTACTCATACCAACGGCAATTCCTTCGGCACCCATAATGAGTACAAGAGGAAGCTTTGCCTGGAATGCAACCGGTTCTGTATCGCGGCTATCGTAGGTGTCTACATACTGTGTGATTTTTGGATTTGTATTTAGAATATCTTTTGTAATCGGGCGAAGACGACATTCAATGTATCGGGGAGCAGATGCACCGTCGCCAGTATACATATTACCAAAGTTTCCCTGCTTGTCTATAAAAAGGTCTTTGTTTGCAAGGTTTACAAGTGCAGTATAAATAGAAGAATCTCCGTGCGGATGATAAGCCATTACTTTACCACAGACATTTGCTACTTTGGTAAAACGTCCGTCATCAGTTTTTAAAAGTGTATGGATGATTCGGCGCTGTACAGGCTTGAGTCCATCTGTAATTTCTGGAATTGCACGGTCGCGGATTACATAACTTGCGTACTGAATAAAATTTGAATCGAACAGGTTTTTTACGTATGCCATTTTTCCCCTCTTATTTTTCCCTTTTACAATTATAAATCAACTATAAAAACTCTTCAAGACTTTTTAGTGTTGGGCAGATTTTCCAGCAGAGTGCTTCAATTTGTGGTGTTGGTGCAATTTTATCTGGTACCATAATAACTTTAAGACCTGCGGCGGCAGCACTTTTAATTCCGTTAGGACTGTCTTCTACTGCGGCACATTCTTTTGGATCAAGTCCAAGGGAGCGGCATGCCATAAGATAAATTTCCGGATCAGGCTTACTGTGCTCTACCATTTCACCTGTTGTACGTGTTTCAAAATAATCTATTACACCGGCATTTTTTAGCTGACGTTCCACTGCCCCACCGTTTGTAGAAGAAGCAAGAGCAAGTCTGTATTTTGGTTTTAAGTATTTAAGGATTTGTTCAGCATAAGGCATAAGCGGGATTCCGTCTGTTTCTTCGTACATTTTAAAAAGCACGGTTGCACGGTCAAGAAAAGCTTGTGAATCAAAGTCTTCGCCAAAAACTTTTTTAAGAATCTGAAGCGTGTCGTTACGGTTAGAACCGCGGCACATATTTATATAATCCTTGTCGGTGGTAAGGTCCATTTCGTCCTGTGTAATTTTCCAGGTTTTGTCGCTTATAGTTTCGGAGTCGAGGATGACACCGTCCATGTCGAATATAATTGCTTTTATCATTTTTTTCCCTTTGTAAATGTGTCATTGTCGGGCTTGACCCGACAATCTATCATGTGCAGAGATTCCCGTGTCAAGCACGGGAATGACACTACTTTTTGTCTATCTTTTAGGTTTCAATTCCGAACTTATGAACAAACGGTCCTGATACCAGTCAATCAACAGCGAGAAGGTTTCTTCTTCGTAGCCGTCGGCAGAAACTTTTATTTTCCATACTGTTGCCGACTTTAATTCTTCAGGCGGTACTGCACTTATTTCCTTCCAGTTGTTTTTGTACAAAATCTGAACAGTAGCCTTGTCGGTTATATTTTTTCCGGAAACAGAATCATAAACAAAAGTTGAAATATTAAGCTCGCGGGTAATTCCTTTTAAGAAATCACTTTCTATTAAAACAGATTTTTCGCCAACGCTGAACGACTTCCACCATACATAAGGTCCAACTACAACCTTTACACGATAATCGCCTTTTTTAAGATATACCGGTTGAATATTATAAGTGCGGTTTTTAGAAGCAAGGCGTGCAACTTCAACAGTTGTCTGAACCGTGAACCACTTTTCAAAGAAACGAGAGCCTTTTACTTCAAACTCACGACGAGAACCTTTTACTTCAGGAATGTCTTTTCCGTCGTTTTCGAAAAAGAATGCTTTAATAGGCAAATCAAGATCGGCAGAAAGAGAACGCGGGACCTCTATTTGCAGCTGAACGGGAGTATACCAGGCTTTAAGAATTGTTTTGTGAATATAGCCTGCCTTCCAGCAGAAAATGAACGCAGCAGCAACAACCACAACAGAAAGAACAACATTTCTTATTATGCGGAAAAGCTTATCTTTAGGATTAAAAAATGGGAAAGCATAAGTTGTATCCTGAACAATAACAGCCTTTGCAATGTGAACACGAATATCATGTGTATTAAAATGTCTGAGGTATTTTTTTACTGCACGTAAAACCTGATCAATTGTCTGAAAACGTTTTTTAGGATTCGGCCGGATCATTCTGTGAATAAGCGACTCTATTTCTTTTGGAATTTTTTTATCAATTCTGCGCGCGTGTATATATTTTCCCTTTTTAATAATCTTAAAGTTTTCCATGCTGAATTCACCTGGATATGGCTTTCCACCGGTTACCATTTCATACAGCATTATTCCAAGTGAATAAATGTCGGCTCTTGAGTCAACGCGGGAACTGTCTTCAAACTGTTCTGGCGACATATAAGCCGGAGTTCCAAGACTCATTCCCGAAACAGTCATATTATTTTCACGATCTTCCTGATCACTTGCAATTCCAAAATCGGCAAGCTTAATTTCTCCACGGCGCGAAATCAAAATGTTTCCGGGCTTTATATCGCGGTGAATTATATTTTTTGAATGTGCATGCTTAAGTGCAAGACAGCAATCCTGCAAAATAAGCATTGCTACAGGAGGAGGAAGCACTGTCTGTTTTTTAATAAGCTTATCAAGTGCAAGACCATCGACAAGTTCTTCGACCATATAACGGCTTCCGGCTTCTGTAAAATAATCAAAAAGCTGGACAATATAAGGGCTATGCATGTCCATTAAAATCTGAGCTTCCTTTTTGAATCGTTCGGCATTAAGCGAGTTTCCACGGGAAGTCATTTTTTTTATTACAACATAACGCTTGAGAGACGGATGTATTGCCTTATAAACAACGCCCATTCCCCCTTTTGCGATTACTCCGGATATTTTGTATTTGCCAATCATCGGCGGAAAATCATTACTCATTTTCGCTTTCCTCCAGGTCGTGCTGCTTTACCGTAAAGCATCGTTTTTGTATTTACAATATCTTTTTCAAAATCAAATTTCTTGTCTTTATAAACTAGTGCAATATTCTGCTTGCGCGGATTATGCAGCTGTACAAAAATTCCATCCTGACGCAGATTATAATTATCTTTTACAGGTCTGTGCCCCGCAAAATACAATGCTTTTTTTGAATTCTTTTTTCCAAGAAGATTTTTCATTATTGCATTCGCTGTCGGCACTTTTACCTGTCCGTTTTTTGTCCAGATTAATCCTGCGACAACTCCTTCATCAAAGCGTGCATCAATAATCTGTTCGCGTGTAAAAGGAGCAGCAGGCTCAGCATGAGAAACAACATAATTTTTTCCGGCAGCTACAAGAGGCAGAAGGTTTTCGTATTTTGCAATAAGATTCACAAGCTTTTCATCGTAAGCCTTGAGCATAAACAACTTAAACATTTCACCCTCGTCGGCATATTTACAAAAAGCATAGTCCCCGCCAAAATTGCAATTCAAAATATTTTCGTGATTTCCTTTTAAAAAATGAAAGTGTTCCGAAAACTGAGTTTTTAATTTTAACAGTGCACACAAAGCAGCAAGATTTAAAATCATTTCCTGCTTCATAAAAAATCCTGTGTACTCGCCTCTTGCAAATTCGAGCGTAATTAATTCCCAGCGGGCAGCATATAATTCTGTGTGAACTCCGTCTCCTACACAGATTACATCAACTAAATTTTTCTGCAGCGCTTCGTAAACTGTATACTTTGAACCGTCATCCTTCATGCCGCAGAATTTTCTTGGAAGTTCATATTCCAGAATATTTAAAATAAAATCCGGGCGTGCATGAATATCGGGAATAATAATTGCAGGAAGCTCACGTTCATTTTCTTTATAAAGCTCAAGCAGACTTCCGGGTTCGTTCATGCAATTTTTTGGACGATAGATTTTGTCTGCAGGCAGTGAACTTTCTGATGCAAGAAGGTCGCAGGCTTTTTGAGCAAGAGAAAAAATAAAATCATAAGACGGAAGTTCTTCCATACAAAGACAGTCAAACACTGTACTTTGCGCGGTAATTTTTTTTGTCACAATTCCACCATCCGGTTATGAAATTACAAGACTCATATTACCAATTGTGATTTTGTCTCCAAGGTTCAGTTTTACGTACTTATCAGAAGGAATTTTTACACCATTAACATAAGTTCCATTTGTACTCTGTTCATCCTTGATAAAATAGGCATCCTTGATTTTTTGAATTACAGCATGATGACGGCTTGCAAGCTTGTTATCTACAACAACATCATTGTCAGATTCTCGCCCAATTGTGATTTTTGCAACAAGACTAACCTTCTTATTATTAAACATAAGATAAGAAGCAGGCTTTGATTCACCATAAGACTTGAGCTGCTTACCTACCGGCGATATTGTTTGAATTGTTTCGTTACTCATATATTATAGTATATAATGAAAATGATAACTGCGCAATTTTTTATTACAAAGATTATCGGGTCAAGCCCGATAATGACACACTTTGTCATTGACATAGCAAATCGGTGTCATTGCCGGGCTTGACCCGGCAATCTCTACTTCACCAAAGCCTTTGGCTTAAAAACACTGAACATCGGGATATTGTCTTTTGCAACCTTTACAAAAACCTTAAAAGCTCTCATAACAGATTTTCGTTCTGCTTCATCAAGTTCTGCAAGTTTTGCAAGCATTTTTCCTCCGCACACAATCTTATTCTGGTCAATTTCGTAGTTTGTTTTGGCACCACTTGCATAAATAACATCAAACAAAGTGTCTATAAACTTTTTTCGTTCCTGTGGCGAAAGACGTGCAGCCCAGGCATTAAATGAACTGTAAAAAATTTCAGATGCTTCATCAAAAGCAGGCGCGGTTTCAAAAGCAGGCCCCACAACATTCCAGGTAAACGGATCATGCTGTAAGATTCCTTCTGCTGAACACGCCACAATTTTATACTGATTTGTATGCTCAAACATCATTCCTACAACACAAAATTCCGGAAAATAAGCAAAAACGCGGTCTTTTATCTGTTGAAACTCCTGTCTCTCGTATACTGGTGCAAAAAACCCCGGACCATCAAAACTGTAAACTGCTTCAAGACGGCTAAGAGACTTTTTAGGAACTGACATTCCCCCTTTTACACAAAGATTTCCGCCTTTAGAATGCCCTGTAATTATAAATCGTCCTTTAAGTGCTGCCATTGCTGCCTGCACATACTCACGTGTATCTTTCTGCGCCGGAACTTCATCCATATAACCAAGATTGAAATCTTCATACCAGCCTGCAATTGTGTCATCTGTTCCACGCAGAGTCACTACGTATCTATCCGACTCAAGCTGATATGTAATTGCGCTGAACTGTTCTATTGCAGCTTCATCTATTTTGTTTACAAATCCGCTCACCTTTATTTTTCCAAAGCGGCGGGATTCTGCAGCTGCCTGGAGCAATTTTGGAGTAAGATTATTAATCATTGCACCCATATTGCAACGATTTTCGTAATCTTTGGTACCGGTAAAACGTTTTGAAAGCTCTTCCAGCGTAATTTTTTGCTTAAAATCGGGGGAAACAAGACCGTCTATATTGTTGTAGGCAATCTGACTTAGAATAAGCGCGTCAACACTGTTAAAAGAACTTTGGGCAAAAGTGAGGTCTCCACGCATTTTAATGTAATCTAAAATTGTAAATGTTTTATCTTTCATTTGACTTCTACTACTTCCTACCTTATAATTTAACTATGCGAAAAAAGTTCGGCAAGTTAAAAATACTAATGATTTGCTTTTCTTCATCTCTGATCATCTGGATTTTAATTGCTCTTTTTTCTATTTATCAAAACTACAATAACAACAAAAAGGTTTCAACTTTCTCTCAACTTTCCACAAAACCGCCGGTTGACCGTTTTGACAGAGTCTATTTTGCCATTTCAAAATCAAACAGCTGGTCCGAAGCAAATGACATGAATCTTTTTTCGTATGAAGCAATTCTTGCAAATACAACCGATAAGGATCTTAAAGACTGGTGTATAAAACTCAAGGTTCCTGATGAAACCTCTGTAGAAAATACCTGGGACTGCACAGCATATATAGAAGATAACTATCTTTACATTAAAGCAGAAGAAATTGCAAACGAAAAAATACTTTCTAAAAGCGAAACCCATTTTGGTATTCTGCTGATATCTGAAAATGATTTAATCTTCCGTTCTGCAGTAATCACAGCCCGCTTGTGCAAAAGACTTACCTCAAATACACTGTTCGTCATTTGCTTTATAATGTCTGTAATTTCTCTTATCGCGGCAATTTATGGTTTTGTACTTCAGGGAATTATTAAAAATCAAGCAGCTATTACAAAACAGCGTCAGGAACATGACAATCAGATTATTGAACAGACAATGAAAACCTTCTCTAACTTTATTGATAACAAAGACACTTATACGCAGGGACACTCTACCCGTGTTGCCGCCTATGTCCGCGAAATGGCAAAACGAATGGGACTTGATAAACAGACTCAATTAAACATGTATTACGCCGGACTCATGCACGATATAGGCAAGCTTACAATTGCTGATGATGTTCTAAATAAAACGAGTCGACTTTCTACAGAAGAATGGAATCTTATTCAGCAGCACACAACAAACGGTGCGATGCTTTTAAAAAACTTTACTATTCTGCCTGAAATTAATGATGCGGTTTTGTATCATCACGAACGCTTTGACGGCACTGGATATATGAACAGAATGTGCGGCAAGGATATTCCTTTAGTTGCGCGCATGGTTGGAATTGCCGATGCCTACGACGCAATGAATACAAACCGCTGCTACCGCCTTAAGTTTTCGGAAGAACGAATAATTTCGGAACTGGAACGCTGTCGCGGAAAGCAGTTTGACCCGGATTTAGTACCATACCTTATCTCAATGATTAAGGATGGGACAGTATATAGATTGTAAACAAAATATATAAGGAGTAAACAAAATGGAATTAATCTACGGGATTAAGGACAAGCCAAAGGTTGGCAAGGTAATTCTTTTTGCATTGCAGCAGCTTCTGGCAATTATGGCAGCTACAATTGCAGTTCCTGCAGTAGTTGGACACGATCTTTCAGCTTCGGCAGCGCTTTTTGGTGCAGGTATCGGTTCTATCGTATATCTGCTTTTTACAAAGAGCTCAAGCCCTGTATTCTTGGGAAGCTCTTTCGCCTTCCTTCCTTCAATGTTCAGCGCTTTTGCTGGTGCTGCAACACTGGGACTTACAGAACAGGCAGGCTACTGGGGACTTATCATTGGTGCCCTCATGGCAGGTTTGGTTTATGTAATCATCGCAATTGTTGTTAAGTTCTGCGGTGTAAACTGGATCAGTAAGCTCATGCCGCCGGTAATCATTGGACCTACAGTTGCAATTATTGGTCTTAGTCTTTCTGGAAACGCAGTTGGCGACCTTATGAAAACAAATATCACAGGTGGAAGTCCATATATCTGTATTGTCTGCGGACTTGTAACACTTGCAGTAACAATGCTCTGCGCAACCTATGGTAAGAAAATGGGTAAGCTCATTCCGTTCATCATTGGTATTCTTGCAGGCTACCTGGTTGCTTCACTTTTTGCACTTATTGGAAAAGCAACAAACAGCTCTGAACTTACAGTAATTGATTACAGTGCTCTTAAAAACTGCGGCTTCTTTGCACTTCCAAAGTTCACATTCCTTCTTGGTGGCGGCGAAGGACTTAAGGCTGTAACAGGAAAATACCTCATTGCAATTTTTGCAGCTTATGTTCCGGTTGCATTTGTAGTATTTGCTGAACACCTTGCAGACCATAAAAACCTTTCAAGCATCGTAGGCCAGGATTTGCTCACAGAACCAGGTCTTACACGCACATTGCTCGGTGACGGTGTTGGTTCTATTGCAGGTGCTTTCTTTGGCGGATGTCCAAACACAACATACGGTGAATCTATTGCCTGTGTTGCCATTACACGAAACGCTTCTACAGTTTCTATCTGGGGTTGTGCATTTGCTTGTATAATCTTCTCTATGCTCAGTCCGCTCGTTGCCTTCCTTGAAACAATTCCTTCATGTGTAATGGGTGGCGTTTGTATTGCCCTTTACGGCTTTATTGCAGTTTCCGGATTTAAGATTTTCCAGACCGTAGATTTGAACAAAAACCGCAACCTCTTTGTTGCCTCAATCATTTTCATTACAGGTGTAGGTGGCATGGTTGTAAGTTTTGGTGCTGTAGAAATTCGTACAGTAGCCTGCGCACTTATCCTTGGTATTCTGACAAACGTAATGTTGTCTAAAGAAAAGGATGAAACTGAAGAAGCTAAGGTGGAATAAGCTGTTAGCAGGAGGGGGAAGTCTCCCCCTCGGCCGCACTTCGTTGCGGCCTACCCCCTCTAGCGGGGACACCCCGCAACACCCCGTTTTTCCAAGTACATGACTTTTTCCGTGAGTTTTGCAAAGCAAAACTCGGTAAGCACGCTTGCGTGCGACTCATTCCCGGGCGTGCATTATGTCATTCCCGTGTGAGCATTATGTCATTCCCGTGCTCGACACGGGAATCTTTTTTTTTAAATCACGCAAAATTTTCCAAAATAACCTTCTTTACAAACCTGGAGTTCAACGGCATGGTGGAAGTTTCCATTGTGTAAATGAAGTTTTTACCGGGAACAAAGCCTGCCTCTGAATACTTTGCAAGCTTTGAAATTGCGTTGTTGCGGTATGTGGCATCGTCCATAAGGCCAAAGTGCTCCCATAAAACTTCCCTGCCCGTACGCGGGTTCAGACACAGAAAGTCCGGATAAAACTCTCCTATGCCTTTTATTTGCAGCGGATACTCGTAGCGATACGGTACTTTTGAATGAAATAACGCATTTGCAATTATAAGTTCAGACTTGGAGCGGACTCGTTCGCCTTTGTCGGTAGTATAAGGAGGGGCTTTTTCGTCAAAAGGGAGGCCTTTGTAAGAGACGCTTTCCCATTGTTTGCAATATTCTTGTTTTGAAAGGGTGAGAGGTTTTATAAGCTGCTGCACCTTTTGCGAGTAGCGTTCGTATAATTGTTCCAGTTCATTCTGGGGGTAAGCTTTTTCAAGCGGAGTCAGCAGTTTTATTTTTTTACTAAGTATTTTTGCTGCGCGCAGGTCGTAGTTTTTTTGAGCAAGATTTTTTGCAAGTGTAAGGTGCGCTTTGTTTAGGTAAGTACCTTCGCGGTCGGATTTACTGGTGCGGTGGTATAGCTCTATTCGGCGGCCTTTTCGTAATATTTTTATGCTGCCATCAGGTGCAGTTTTGAGCCGCTTAGTTACTAAGTCAAATTGCTGGCGGAATTGCGCCAGATAAGAATGAATAGTGTCTTGTAATGTATCAAATGTATTGATATTCAAGTTTAGCTCTCCTTTCCTCCTTAAGTATGATTTAAATATATAAATAAATTTCTTGTACGGCAAGAAAAATCTAGCCTTTTTTGCGTATTTTTAGCCATTTCAACGCCAATACATACCGCTAACTGCTATTTTCTATAATCTTTGCCATAAAATTAAAGACATCTCCGCGTTTTTTTATGGCATTTCTATAAATACCAAGAATTTTTTTTAAGATAAAGCCTATTCAAAAGCTAAATTACCATAAAATTTCAAAATTTTTTACAATTTTTATGGTATTTATCCAGAAAAACGTGTTTTTTGAGAGAACAAACTATATACAGATGTCAGAAAACCATAAATTTTAGAGAATTTTTGCAAATTTTATGGCATTTTCTCCAAAAAGCTCAGAAACTACCATAAATTTTCACATAATATGCAATTTTTTATGGTATTTTGCAAAAAATCCTACTTCCAGCACTTACGGATACCAACATGGTTCATACTCTTTTGGATCAGTTGGGCATAAAATCATTCCTAAGGCTATAAGGTTCATGCCAAAATCAAAATAGAACTGCGGCTTAAGATCATTCAGACGTACACCTATCTTTGCAGAAATAAGTTCCCCACGCAAATGAGATGTTTCTTCTGCATCAACCATTTCTTCCGGCCACATTAGAGAACTGTAAACATTAAACACAAGACCACCATCAACGCGAAACTTTTTTATTCCTTCCAAAGCGCCTGCATAAGCAGACACATAAGGTGCAAGCTCAACAAGGCGTTCATGCTTAAAAATATCGTACGCAGCAGTAAAATTAGCAAAAGTTATAAGATGGATATCTTCCTCTTGAGGCTTATTCAAAATACACCACCAGTTAAACGGCGAAAAAGCAAAGGTCAAACCGTTCACGCCTTCCAGTCGAAAATCCAGAACCTGTATGTCAGCTTCCCCCTCAAAAGGCGCAAGTGTATCCGATTTGCCGACATTTCCGCCAATATAGGCAGTTCCAAAATCCCAGAAAAAATCAAAAGATTTGGAATAAAGAGAAACGCAACTGGCAATTAAAAATAGGAAAAGGAATAGCTTTTTCATAAGTTTATTCTATGTTCTTTTATGTTTTTTTACAATTTCAATAATCAAAGGTATAAGCAATATCACTGCGGCAATGCACAGAACAAAGAGATCAAACCAAAAGCCGTTTGTATATTTTGAACCAATGTGTACCAGTAAATATCCCGCCAGCGAGCACAAAAGAGAAAGGCAAAAGCGTTTTATTTTTTCTTTTTTTTCTTCCGGCGACGAAGTTTTATCAGCTCTTACATCCGAAATCATTCCGGAAATAAAAGCAACCGTGAGTCCAAGCACCCATATAACTAAAACTACAAGACAAATTTTAACAGTCATAAACAAACTTATTGATTTTTTTCCGGCTCTCGCTTTACAAAGGCCAAAGCAATGGATATTATACACTGAGCAAACAGGAAGATTCTTAAAAGCAGATGGACGACAGCGTTTTCTTCGGCAAAAAATGTACAGAACAAAAGTCCCAGCAGAATTCCGGCAATAAACACAGATGCAATTGTTAAGATTTTTTCTTTTAATTTCATGACATATCTCCCTTATAACTTTTTTTTTATAATACCCCCAGATTTTCGCAAAATCAATACATCAAAGTGCGAATATTACACACATCACATGCGAAAAACTTTGAGTATTACAGGATTTCTACTATAATTACAGGAGGAATAGAACATCATGAAAAATATCATTTATGAAAAACCATTTCTCACTGCTATGAGGATTTTTGCCTGTGTGGCATCGGTGCTTTTGATAGTTGTAACGTCACTTAGAATCTATAATACTTTTTTTACAAAACAAAGACCTTCAGATTTTCCTAATATTTTTGGAATAGCGGTAAATCTTGTGGCCATCATCTTATTTTATTTAATGATAATTCATCCTCAAAAAATTGAATACCTTGCCATTGGAAGTTTTATGTATGCTTTTGTTTGTCTGACATTAGATTTTGATAATCCGATGGGAATTCTTATGTATGGCTTGGGAATTTCTGTATTCTATGTCCGAGGTTTATTTATTCATAAAACCAGGCAAAAAGCAATCATTGCCATAATTGTTTATATTTGTTTGCTATGCGGAGGATTCCTTTACAGCTTATTGTTACACGAATCTGCTGACTATTTTGATACAATACTTGAAATGACTGGATACACACTCGTTCTCTCAATCATCATATTTCTGCTTATTACATATAATCACTTTATTAAAGCCGAGTCCCAAGACATGCCAAAAATCCTGAATCTTGCAGAAATCCCAGGTCTTGTCGAAACTGATGTCGTCTTATTGCAAAAGGTGCTCGAAAACGAACAATACAAAAACATAGCCCGCGCCGTTTACAAAGCACCCGGAACAATCCGTAACCGCCTGAACAAAATCTACGATCTTCTTGGTGTCATGGACAGAATGGGATTTATTTCTACATACCTGGGATATGAAATTGTATTTGAGAAAGAATAATGCTTAATCCAATTTTTTGCGGCTTTTAATCTCTTGATAATCTACAATAAATCTTAAAAGTCCTACACAGCCAAGCACCATACAGCATATACTATCCGCTTTCTTCAAAACTGAAGATCCCGAATCAAAAGTGCATTGATTGATAGCTACACAACAAATAACAAGTGTAACATACCAAAGATTATCAGCCTTCTTTTCCTTATAAATATAGTTTATATTATGCTTTGATAACAAAGATTTGATGGCATCTTTTTCCTTTACAGAAAAATATAATTCTTTGCCATCGTAAAAAAGACAAATGTTATTATTTGATTTACAAAAAAAAATCGCTACATTTTCAACATTTTCGGAATACCATAAAACCTTTGAAATTTCTATTGTTTTACAAAACCATAAAGTACCGTAATAAAGATTTTCATCTTCTATATATATATTTCTTTTTAAAAGGATTGAAATCAAATCAGGTAAAAAGACTAAAACAATAACAACATCCATAATTCTGACCACGATTTTCTGCTGAAGCAATACACCAAAAACAAAAAAAGCCATTAAGAAAAAACAGCAAAGCAAATCCAGAAATCTTTTTGTTTTATTGTAAATGAAAGTTAAGTTTTGCATTCACACCAACCCTTTTGATTACATTTTTTTGACACTCACAGTATAGAAGTGATTTTCTTATATCGCAAGAGTCCAGAATGCGAATATTACACACATCATAGAGGAAATTGTGGGACTTAAAACGCCTTTTCAATAACTTCCAGCACATCGCTTACTGGAATAAACGTCAAACCTTCTTTTACATAGTCCGGAATTTCTTCCAGGTCGCGCTCGTTGGCTTTTGGGATAATTATGGTTTTGATTTTGTTGCGTTTGGCGGCTACGGTCTTTTCGCGAAGGCCTCCAATTGGGAGCACCTGTCCTGTCAAACTCAACTCACCTGTCATGGCTAAATGAGGCTTTATCTTTTTGCCGGTAAAGAGCGATACAAAAGTTGTTGCCATTGTAATGCCTGCGCTCGGGCCGTCTTTTGGAGTAGCGCCTTCCGGGATATGCAGATGAACTACGTTGTCGGCAAACCACTTGGCATCTTTTACACCCTTTTCTATTACATAGCGGCGGGCCCAGTTAAAGGCTATCTGGCTTGATTCTTTCATTACGTCGCCCATCTGACCGGTGAGCATTAACTCGCCTTTTCCGGCAAAGCTTACGGCTTCGAGCAGCAAGGTGTCGCCGCCCATGCTGGTCCAGGCAAGGCCTATTGCAGTTCCCGGAACTTTTGCTGCTTTTATCTGGCTTTCGTCAAAGTCCGGTTTGCCCAGGTATTTGGCGAGGTCGGGGGCGTCGATGGTGATGACAGATTGTCGGGTCAAGCCCGACAATGACACGGACTTGGATTGCCGCGCTTCGCTCGCAATGACGGGGGTGTTCATCATCATTTCTGTAACAATCTTGCGGTGAATTTTGTCCAGGCATTTTTCGTAGTGGCGCACTCCGGCTTCACGGGCATACTCTTTGGCAATGGTAGCCAGCGCTGCCTTTGTATATTTTACCTGTCCCTTTTTCAATCCACTCTTTTCAAGGCTCTTTGGAATAAGATACTTCTTTGCAATTTCGTATTTTTCCTGGTCAATGTAACCGCTAAGCTGAATAATTTCGGCACGGTCAAGAAGCGGCGACGGAACAGAATCCAGAGTATTTGCTGTAAGAATAAAAAACACATTCGAAACATCAAACGGCAGGTCAAGGTAAGCGTCGCGGAACGAAGTATTCTGCTCAGGATCCAGAACCTCAAGCAAAGCACTGGCAGGATCTCCGTTATGGCTTGACCCCATCTTGTCAACTTCATCAATCATAAAAACAGGACTTGCAGATTTTGTAATCTTTATGCCCTGAATTATTTTGCCGGGAAGTGCACCAATGTAAGTTCGGCGGTGGCCTTTAATTTCGGCTTCGTCGCGCATGCCTCCAACACTAAAGCGGAAGAACGGCTTACCCATTGCATTTGCAACCGAATGACCAAGACTTGTTTTACCAACGCCCGGAGGTCCAACAAGCAAGAGGATTGAACCCTTAGAATCATTCTTAAGCTTTCGCACAGCAAGATATTCAATAATGCGCTTTTTAACATCATCAAGACCAAAGTGGTCGTTATCTAAAATCTTCTGGGCATTCTTAAGGTCGAGCGATGCCATAGAAGAAGCGTCTGCATGCCACGGAAGCCCGCAAATCAAATCAAGATAATTGTAGGTTACCATGTATTCCGAAGAACCCGGCTCAAGCAAACGAAGTTTATTCAATTCTTTTGTGGCAGCCTCTTTTACCTCGCCTTCAAGCTTAAGTTCTTCTATTAATTTACTGAATTTCTGATAGTCATTAGCCTCACCGGCAGCATTTTCGCCAAGCTCATCCTGAATAGCCTTAAGTTCTTCGCGCAAAAAATATTCCCGCTGATTTTTTTCTACCCTGTCGTTAAGTTCCCGCTGAACCTTTTTCTGAACCCGTAAAAGCTCCTGTTCTTTTTTAATGAACAAAAGCACCTGTTCCATTCGCGAGCGCACATTCAGGGTTTCAAGAATCTTCTGCTGTTCAATCTTGTCAACGTTCAGAATTGAAGCAATAAAGTCGGCAATCTTTCCAGGGTTATCAATGTTTACCATATTAAGGCGCATTTCTTCGCTGAACAAAGGATTGTTTTCACTAACCTCTTTCATCTCGCTAAGCAGTGCACGGGTCAAAGCCTTTACTTCAAAAGTGTCGGCCTCTTCTTCTTCAAGATATTCAACAGCCACAGCAACCGGAGCCGAAGAATGAAGTACCTTGCGAACCTTAAAGCGCTTTACCGTAGAAATAAAAATATTAATTCCGCCATCGGGAAGATTCACCTTTTTAAGAATGCGGGCTGCAGTTCCAACCTTGTACATGTCGGCGGCAGTTGGAGTTTCGGTTTCTGTTTTGAGCATAATAATTCCCAAAAATCCACCTTCCTCGTAAGCCTTTTCTACAACCTTAACATCCTCAGGTGCGTTTATCATAAGCGGCGTAAAAATCCCTGGAAAAATGGGACGCGACTGCAAAGGAATAATAAGCAGCTTGTCGGGCAGCATGTTTTCTGTAGGGATTATAGAACCCGCGTTTATATCATCATCAAAAATACTAGCCATATTTATTAATATAATAAAAGATATTTAAAAAGGCAAATTAATAATATGGGCGTGACCCTTCGCATACGCTCAGGGTCGGGTGTTCCGTGGCTCGGTAACCCTCGGCGTCCTCACTACGTTCCGGTCGCTGGCTTCGTGAACTGAACCCTTTTTTATAGACAAAATTATGCGGCATATTGAGCTCTAAATTCAATAGGGCTCAGGCCGTTTAATCCCATTTTAATACGCTCTGTGTTGTAATATGTAATATATTCAACCAAATCTTTCTTGAATTCTTCTACAGAATTAAATTTGTTCATGTAATAGAATTCGGTTTTTAATAAACCAAAAAAGTTTTCAGCCATACAATTATCAAGACAATTTCCTTTTCGAGACATACTTTGCGTTACACCTTTCATTTTAAGCATTTGTGTATATCTTTCAGTTCTGTAATGCCACCCTTGATCAGAGTGAATAATTAAATCTGTAAGATTGTCATATTTTTCAAAAACATTACTTAACATCTTGCAGACAAAGTTTAATGTCGGGCGATGTGAAATTGTATAAGAAATAACCTCCTGGTTATACAAATCAATTAAGGCTGAAAGATATATTCTTTGTCCGCAGATATTGAATTCTGTAACATCCGTAACCCATTTTTCATTAAATCCAGATGCCTTAAAATTCCTCTGCAGGATATTGGGAAATCCTTTTCCTTCAATTCCTTTGTAAGAATGATATTTTTTTGGTCTGACACAACTTTTTAAACCGAGTTCATTCATAAGACGTTTTACAGTTTTATGATTTAGCATAAAACCTGCTCGACGAATCAACTGAGTAATCCGTCTGTAGCCATAACGGCCTTTATGATGATGAAAAATCTGCTTTATAAGCTCTTTTTCTGACTCATATTTATCATTTTTTTTCTGCATAGCAGCATAATAAGTGCTGCGTTTCATATTAAAAACCAAAAGAAGATCCTTTAACTTGTATTGCTGCCTTAACCCAGATATTGTTATTGCTTTTTCTTTTGTTGATCCTGAGTTAAGGCTTCCAATTTTTTTAATGCTTCATTCTCCATTTCAAGCCAGTAATTCTTTTCCATGATTTTTCTGATTTCAGGATCTTTTACATGCTTGAATTTTTCCCGAATTGCAGCTGCCTCTTCTGACGTTATCAGGTTTTTCTTTCCGTTCAATTTTAGCCCCTTGGTTGATTGTATCACCCAACGCTTTACTGTTGAAGGGGAAAGATTGTTCATTGCTGCAACTCTTGTATACGGGATATTTAGAACGGTTACTTGTTTTATTGCTTTTGATTTTAGATCATCATCATAATGTTGATTATAATCTTTAATTCTTAAACCTTCGATTCCATTGTACTTATAAAGTCTCAACCATCGTTCGACAACAGAATGACAAGTTCCAATTTTCTTTGCGATTGCTCCTGGCGACAGATTTTCTTCTTCATGCAGTCTTACAGCTTCCAATCGTGTTTCAAAACTGAATACTCTTTGCATAACATCCTCCAAAAAGTGTCTAGCTTTTTGGGTTCAGTTCA